>WRHW01000141.1 GCA_009783055.1 Holophagaceae bacterium | reverse complement strand
GGCATAACAGCCTTCATAATCAAAAATTTCTCGGAATCCTTCGCTATGCTCGGATGTCCGAGGCAGTCACGCCAGCTACATTGGTTTAGGTGGCTTTTATGCTCGCTTTGCAATTTTATTCCAACATCACGTTCATTCTGCGGGCACTGCTTTCGCATTGCCGTCATACCAAGTTGCTCCCGGTTGGGTGCAACTTGGTATAACACCTTCTGCAAACCTGCGCCGGGTCAGGCTTTCCATCTGATAACTGATAACTGATAACTGATAACTAGTATTACCTACCCAAATAGCGTAACCATCTGGCTTTTTCGTAGTTCTCTTCGGCGCGTTTGGAGTCGCCCTTGTGCGAATAAGCCTTGCCACGTTCTTCATAAGCGACACTGCTATTGGGTTCTAGAAGTATGGCCTCGTCAAAAGCCCTAATGGCACTGTCGAAGTCGCCCATTTTGAGGAGTGTACTGCCTCTGGCAATGTGACCATCTGCTTTCTCAGGTGATAGTCTGATGACATCATTGCAATCCTCAATGGCTCGGCTGTAGTACCCTATGTTTGCGAAGGCATAGCTCCTTGAGAGATAGAGACTAGGATTATTGGGGTATTCATATATCCCCTTGGAAAGCTCTGCTATGAGTGGATTAATTAATGGTACATCTATATGTTCATGGCATAGTTGACTGCCCTCTGGCACTTCACGACTGCAGACGACACAATAACTTTCAGTTTGCCCGAACTGAGGTGGTGGACACAATGTTGTAGCATAGGGCTCTGTTTTTTCGGCATCGTCATTGGTATGGTTGCGTTCCGGGGGTGCTGTTGGCTTGGGGGAAATTTGTGTTTTGGTATGTCGCCCTTCTGAGAAAGGCTTTTCATCGATCCTTGGTTGCAATGAAACATCTATAATGGTGTCGCCGGAATAGGAAGAATGGGAACCAGCAGGTGGGTCTTCGTCAGGTGGCGGTTCGGGGTAGAAAGCCCTTGCCACTCCGCTCGGGCGGATAGTATCGCCCCAAGTATCCAAAAAATCCAAACACTCTTTTGCACTCTGTATACGCTTTGTCGGGTCTACCACGAGGCACTTGAGTATCAGGCTTCTCCATGGTTCGATTATCTTGTTGATTATTTCTGGGATAATGCCTTTCGATATCAGACCCAGTATCCTCCTCAAGGGACGATGCGAAGCTCCCATATCGGCAAATACCTGGCAGGCAATCAAGCCAAAGCTCCAAAGAGCGGTGTTTTGCCGTATTACCTCATCCTTTTGCTGTTCGGGGGAGGTGTATGCAAGCGGGCCAGGGTCGGCCATTACAACTGAATAAGCCTGACCCTCTTTGTGAAAGAATAATTGTTTTCTGCTGATGCCAAAGTCGATAATCTTTGGGACATATTTCCCATCCGGCTTTATGTCTATTAAAATATTCTGGGGTTTCAAGTCTTGATGGATAATTTTTTGGCTGTACAAAAAGTCCAGGCCATTTAGCACTTGGCGGAGTATCAAACCAATGTTTTCATACGATAAGGAGTGGTTGTTCAGAAATTGGTTGAGGTTGCCAAGGCTGTAGTAATCAAGCACTGCAAAGTCATATTCTCCCATAGGCGTATCAAAAGAATAGCAACCAAAGTACATGGCAATATTTTCGTGGTTGGGCAGAGCGTCTGCCATTTCCACTTCTTTTCTCAGGCGTATTTTTTCATGCTCTACTTTTGATATTTTGATGGCAACAAGTGTGTCATTGTTTGTGTCTTGGGCTTTGAAAACATCCCCAAAGCCTCCTGAACCTATCTTGTGAGTCCGAGGGTCGTATTGATAGCGGTTATGAAACTCATCTAGGTTTGCTATGGGTGCTTGTGGCGGATCGGGGTAGAAAACCCTTGTCACTCCGACCGGGCGGATAGTATCGCCCCAAGTATCCAAAAAATTCAAACACTCTCTTGCACTCTGTATACGCTTTGTCGGGTCTACCACGAGGCACTTGAGTATCAGGCTCTTCCATGGTTCGATTATCTTATTGATCCCATCTGGCACTTCACCTGCCGCTATCTGGCAGAACAGCTCTATTTTGCCGGCTTCACTTGCAGAATCCTCATCGCCTGTGGTAAATGGCAAGTGGCCTGTAAACGCACGGTAGGCAATCACGCCAAAGCTCCAAAGGTCGGTGTTTAGCGTTAATGGTTTTTGTTTTAGCTTTTCAGGGGACTCGAAATAGTAATGGCTCATTGCCTTACCGGAAAATATCCATGCATCTCCTATTATCTCATTTAGGTAAAAAGGAATCGAATCACAGGCAGGGCCTATATGCAGGATGCTACTGGCACCAAAGTCTGTAATTTTGGGGACATACTCCCCATCTGGTCGCCTAAACATGAGAATGTTCTGGGGCACTAGGTGCCAGTGGAGGAGATGTTGGCTGTGCAAAAACTCTAATCCATTTATCACTTGGCGGAGTATCGCGCTGATTGTCTCATACGATAGTGATTGACTGTTTAGCAGTAGGTCGAGGTTGCCAAGCTCGGAGTAATCTTG
>WRHW01000140.1 GCA_009783055.1 Holophagaceae bacterium | reverse complement strand
AAGCGCAAACCAACCATCCATATCTACAAAAAAACCAGAACCAAAGAAAAGCCTCCTGAGCAGGATTTTCGGTAAATAGAGCTTTCTCATGCTTACGCTGGTAGATAACACCATCGAGTTCAAGCTACAGACCAAGAGGCATTTGGAAAAAGAAAACATGGATCCTGCATTGTTTGAAAAAGGGCGATAAACCTTTACGACCTGGCCGATGCTGCATATTGTGCCGAGTCAATCAGGGAGTATAGTCGCTCCCTTGGTCATGTGCCGATAATCGACCACAACCCGCGTGGCGGCGAAAAAATCGATATGAGCGAATTGGAGGCGAGTCGCTACAAAGAGCGGAGCACAGTGGAGCGGGTGTATTCTGATTTGAAAGACAACCATGGCGGGAACTTTGTCAGGGTGCGCGGGTCAAAGAAGGTGATGGCACATCTCATGTTCGGCATTATCGTAATTGCGGCATCACAGATATGCCGCATGTTCCGAGAAAAAGAAGAATGGGAGGAGAAACATAAGCTACCTGATGCGCGGGCTACTTGATTCTGCCCAGTGATGTCATAAACATGGAATTTTTCGAGAGGGCGGGCGTAGCTATGCCCAAAAACGGGAAATATGGCCTGCCCATGGCTTTTTTGCAATTATGGGCCGGCGAGGCAACATTTTTTGTGGCAAAATGACCTTTGAAGTCATTACCTCCAAAAAAGCTTTGGAGTTTTGCAACTGGCTCAAAGGGCTTTTGTTAACTGTTTCAGCAACCCGCCCAAACCCGCAAAACCCTCTGGGCCCCGCTGTAGCTTTTCAGTATCTCGTCTAGCACCTCTTTCGTAAACGCCATCGAAACCTCCTTCTTAAAAGTTTAGGCGTTTACACAAAATTTGTTACATGGTCGGGATATCGGCAACCACTCTCAGAAATCTAATACTGGCTTAGACATGTCCCGTTCAGGGTTGGTATCACCTTCATTTTTGAAAACTTCCCCTATCAACTGGCCATAACCTTTCTTGAGGCCACCAAATAGTATCTGCTCATTTAGGTAAGGGATAAAGATGGGTGCAAGCATGTAATGGTCCCAAGTTGTGGGTACATCGGGAGAATGTAATTTGCTGATTTTTCCATTCTTCAAATTGATGCGGTACCACTGGGCATCCTGCCTAGATTTTTCAAAAATTTCACTGGTTACTTCCTCGGCTCCTGGGATGCCACTGTCGCGTAACCTCTTCCTGGTTGCATACACCTTGATGCTCTCCTCAAGGGCTTTGTCAGTCCGGGCAAGGACTACAAGACCGTCCTCCATGTCTGGCTGTACAATTGTTATGGGTGCGTCACATATGCCACTTTCGCTGTCCACTATCTCTGGCACTGTGTTGGTGAGCTTTAGCCTTCTGACCAGCTTGCCCGTCTCCTTTGAAAAGACCAGCATCCTGCCGGTCCAGTGGTTGGCTATGGTCAGATAATTTTTGGTGTGCACGACTGGGGAATTCCAGGCACTAGTCAAGGTTTTATATCTTGAGACATATTTGTTGGCCGTAGAGTCGAAAAAGAATGACTCAGAATCCAGCCAATGGCCGTAGTCATGCTCCACGAAATGGGAACTATCGTTGAAGGTATATACAATCCAGTCGTAAACTTGGGTATTCCTAGCACGGATGCCAGCACCACCGCTAAAGCAACCCAGGTAGTATTTGTCGTTAATGGGCATAATCTGGAATCCGATGCCCGAAACCCTAATTTCTCTCTTCAATACCCATTCTTTTTTCCCCTCCTTGATGTCGTCATAGCTGATTGAATAAAACTGCAACAATGGCCTCTTTTCTATTTCTTCCTCTGGCCCAAAGGTGGTAGTGTATCTCTTTGTGATTAGCTCAATACCGTCTTCTGTCAGCATATACTGCGAATCAACCAACTTTGTCCTTTCTAGTGCCGGCCCGGGTACCACAAAGGTTGTGCCGTTACTGAAATATAGCGTTACGGTTTCATCCCCGCGCGCCCATCCTTGGACCATCATCACTTCCCCTCCACCAAAAGGCATCCACTGGATGGGGGTATGGTTATGCACTACCCCTTGGCAAAAAAGAGGTGTGTGCAATGCTAATAGAAATGCTAAATAAATCCACTTCATACTACACCCCAAAGGAATTGACGATTGAGCCAGTTGCAAAACCCCAAAGAAATTTTGGAGCCCACCCTTGGCAAAGAGAATTATCGCACACTGTCCAAGCAAGCAGCCCATCTTTACCCTAAAAATCTGCCTAGACAATGCACTTTGCCGCATTTGGGCATAGCTCCGCCTAATCCGGCGGCAAAGGCCGTATTTTATCCGCCTTTTGCCTCTGTCCTACTCGACCAAACGGCAAAGCTGGGCAGCCGTAAGAGCCAGCACTCCGAACATAAGATGCGCCATGACTTTGGCCGCGCCTTTCACCCTTATGAACCTACCACCATAGTTGTCCTTCAGGTTTGAAAAGGCTCTCTCGACTGCACTGCGCTCTTTGTAGCGGGTTTTCTTTGCAGGACACATTTGTTTCTTATCGCCTCTACGCTTGTTGGAGTCTATT
>WRHW01000139.1 GCA_009783055.1 Holophagaceae bacterium | reverse complement strand
TAGCATTAGTCTACCATACAAACCCTAAACTGAGTCTCAGATAATCGGCTTTAACGGGATCGCCAACCACAATGTCTTTATTGGCTAGGGTCATGTGGTAAGCCATCTCCATCGTAAAACTGAGGCCGTTTTCTCTATAGTAGGTATGTCCAATGCCAGCCGTGCCACCAAACCGGACTTTTCTTATAACCGACTCATCGAGTGAGCTGTCGAATATTTCCTGCCCGCCCGTAACCCCGCCAAATAAATATGTCCCTCTGTGCAAATATGCATGGTCAAAAAACAATTGCAGTTCGCCGCTTAAACCGAAGGAAAAATAATTCAAATCAATGTTTGCATAACCAGGGGCAGTATTTGTACCTCTGGCATACAGTGCGTTGGCTCCGGCGCGAAATGCTAAATGTCTGCTGGACAAGGGGAATGTCATCGTAAATCTGCCCCCAAAACCAGTGTTGTAGCCTTCAGACTGAACTACTGGAAAATCAAATGTAGGGGCATACTCAATACCAGCAAAATCACCCATGGGGATAGCCACGCCAAGGAATAGTCCCAGAGGCCTATTTTTCTTTGTTGGGCCATCTACCATGCCTAAGCCCCTAGCAGCAATTTTTCCAACAGCTTCCCTGATTTGCTTTGTGGTTTTACCTGGGTTGTCCTGGTCTATCGGGATAAGGCCCGAGCTTGGCTGTTCTGAAATCACCTTGGTTTCTGCGTTAATGAAGCGGACCCTTATGCGGGCGTGGCCATGCTCTTTATCAATTATGGTTACTACAACAACACTAGCTCCAGGCTCCCTTGCTGCCCTAACTGCTGTCTCGGGGACAACCTTGCCACTCCCCCATTGAGAGCGCACTTCCTCATCGACTTCTTTTGAGTCCCGAACAACAATGCTGTATTTTAAGAAAACATACTCCTCCAAAAAATCCTGTGCCACATTCTTTTCAAACTCGCCTGCACTCCCGACCGGCGTAAAAACCACCGCTACCGGCTTCTGCTTTTTCTGAGCTACTAGTGGGGTGCAGATTGCGCAGACAAAAGCTAAAAGTAAAATTTTGGAAACTGTTTGGAGCTTACTCATTGCTTGTTCCTTTTATAGTTATCCGATACGGCTGTAGAAAAGGTTGTTCCAGATTATTTTTCACAATCTATTCACTTTGTGTTGCTATTTAACAAAAATGGAATAGAACATTTTATTTTCATTTGCGTAATCGTCGTACCAATATGAAAACCAATCGCCATTTTTCCAAATATAGGCATCATAAACATCAAAATCATAGTCGTAACAACTCCCAGCTACGTATACATCGCCGTTATAGACGAATATGGAAGTTGCATACCCTTGAGTATAATTTGCAAATGAATAATCAAAAGACAGGCGATACAGCAGGTTCCCATTTCGCCACACGGTCGGTAGCCAATCCTCGCACCCGGCTACATATACATCACCGTTGTCTGCGACAAATATAGAATAGGCTTCTACCCAACTTCGGCTTCTCTGAAGCCTGTGGGCAACACCATCAACCCAATAATATCCATCATCACCTATCCAGCCTGCTACGTACGGAATATTGCCCCTTACATAAACAGAGTAGGCATTTGCATCTGTACTTACCCCAGGCCCGTAGTGTTGGGCCTGACCATTTACCCAAAGAGTTGGGTACATTACATCACTGCCAGCTCTTTGAACCCCTGCTACATATTCAACATCGTCATATACAAACACAGAATTAGCCCAAGAGCCATAGCCAGTATTTACATTAAGGGGTCGGACTTGACCATTTTTCCATAGTGAAGCTTCATATGTTGATCCATAGCTCTGTTCTCCTGCGACATATTCATTACCATTTGCGACAAAAATTGAATATGCCTCTGAGTCACCAGTTGCGTTGAGGTAGTAGCGGACACTATTTCTCCAATAGGCTGCACCATCGCTCCATCCCGCTGTATAGACATTTCCATTACCTGTCGCAAATACAGAATAGAGTTCATCATTCATGGTGATGCGGTTGTTCTGAAAGGTTTCGTCATGCTCTGCAAGACCGAAATTGCCTGCGGCATATATTTTTGGCACATAACCGGGAGTAGGCCGGACAGTCACATCACAATAGGCTTTTTGACCACTACCTTGTGCTGTTGCGGTGATAATGGCAGTCCCCGTGCCGTAAGCTGTCACCGATCCGTTATTGACCGTTGCCACGCCTGAATCGCTGGTAGTCCAAGTAATTGTTTTGTTTGTTGCATTGCTTGGCTGTAATGTAGCAATTAGTATGTCTGCACCACCCACTGTTAGGATTGCGCTGTTTTTATTAAGCGTTAGGCCAGTAACTGGAATGCTGACTGTGTCTACTGTTACAACGCAACTTGCCTGATGGTTGCCGTCCTGCGTCACGACAGTTATGGTTGCCGACCCAGCCGCCACACCCGTTACAAGGCCATCGGCATTTACGGTGGCCACATTTATATTATTACTGGCCCACGACACAGCTTTGTTTGTTGCATTGGCAGGCACAATGGTTGCTGTCAGCGTTTCTGTGCTTCCCTCTAGGATACTTGTACTTGTTTTGTTAAGGGTTA
>WRHW01000138.1 GCA_009783055.1 Holophagaceae bacterium | reverse complement strand
TGCACACTGCGGGCGACGGGAAGCTCCAGGCGGTAGACCTGACGAGGACGGTCCAGGCACAGCCTCAGCAGCAGATACAGCAACAAACAGCAAGCCAGTCGGGGTTCGGCATAAGCCCAATAAGAAACCAGACCGTCAGGAGCTCGAGCACGGGCCAGAGTAGCCTGTATGGGTGCTACCCGCAGCCCGCAGCAAAAATCTCCATAGACCTGGTGACTATCAACCAGGGAGTGGAGAGGCATCTGGATAATGACACTGACAATATTTCCCCCGAGTTTATGGCACTGCTCCGCGAGCGGCCCGAATACAGGGATGATCCAAACAAAATAGCCAGCGACTTCCAGTGGAAAAAGGATGTCCCGCATGTCGGAGGCAGGCCTGCTGTGTTTAGGGTCTACGCCAGAAAATCAACCAGCGAAGAGATACCGCCGGTAAAGATAAGCCTGGAAGTGACGAACTCAAAAACCCCATGGCAAGGCCAAACCGTGTCCAGGTCAGAAGTATTCCAAGCAGAGGAAGACGGCGGAAATGCCAGAGTACTGAGCGAAGGGAAAGGAGAGTTCGGCGATGTAGACCATGAGAACGTATTCACTTTTGACCTGACCAGGAAAGAAGATTTCATACTTTTAGGCGAAGAGACAAAAATCTCGGTCATCGTAGAGCCGGAGACTGAAAGCGGCAATACGGGACAGAACCTGGCAGTCAACAATCCATACAATGGCAGGAAAGCAGTCAAGTTTGAATACTCCAAACCCATGGTTGTTGATTTGATACCAGTTGTTTGGGAAATACCGAATGAGAATAACGAGAAAGAATCGATATTTCTTGAGAATCATGAAGTAGAGGCATATAAATCTAAGTTGGAACAGACCATAAGATCTATTATGCCAATTACCATCAGTGACGGAACTGACAATAAGTATTTAATCGTTAATGCTCTTATCCAAAATACAGATGGAATAATACGAGCACATACTGGTAAGGATTTTAAAATACTCACCACAGAAAAAACAAATGATAGACCTTATCCTTTTGTTTCTATTGCTGGAAATGATTTATTGCGTAATAAATTTTATTATGAACTAGTAAGCTATGGTAAACCATATGATTTCGATGACGATAATAATAATGCTATATTTAAAATGTTGCTAGTAAAAGCAAAAATGGATAAAACATACAATCTTGCCATGAAACAAGCTGGAATGACTATGGGGAGGAGTTTTACGTCCGTAAATCGCATTTCAATGGTATTCGCAGACCCGGATGGCGAACTCGAATGGGACACCATGAATACTGCAATACATGAACTCGGACACAACCTTGGTAGTCAACATGCCCCAGTCAGGCGCGGGAGCGATGAAATATATATTACACCCGGTAGGACATTTAATGATGTTGACGCGGACTGGTATTACAAACTGCATTTCCAATACAGTCCGTACTTTTTTGGTAGGATTGGCGTACCCGGCTATTCATTTAACTTAGATGCTGACAAAGCAGGTGTGAAAGTCATGAATTCGTGGCAGATTGCTCCTGAAGGCAATATTGACCTGAATAACAATAGGGATGTCATGGGCCTCTATAATCAATTTAAATATACATGGGTTAGCGACAGAAATTTCGCCCAGTGGTCTAAACATTTAAACTCTGACAAAAAAGTATCAGAACTCAAGCCTCAAACAACAATATATTTACCAATAGCGACACCTCAATAGGAGCAAACATGAATTGGAATTTCTCCCCAACAATACTATTCCTGGCATTTTCTTTGGCCACCCACGCCCAAACTTCAATTAAGCTAGAAGGATGTATAAGTTATTTTGTGCCATCTTCCCACGCTGATGACCCTAGTTGGAAAATACTGAGCAATAGAATAGAAATTAGTGATACATATTTTGATAAAGATTTGGAGCGCCAAAAAGATGGTTCAGTTAAGGTATATGGCGATTCCGATGCAATTGCCCATGGGACCTTTCGATATATATATGATACTCATGATGGTGCGCACGACCTTTTTCAAGTTACCGCAAATTTTCCGGCGATAAAAGCTGCAAGAAAGATTGAATTTTTTGATAAAGCTGGCAATAAGTTTTTTGAGGACACATTTGATCAAGTACCTATGTATGTCCCAACAATTACTAAAACATCTGAGAATTCTTTTGCCCTTTCTAATCCGTCTGACAAATTGTATTCCACAGACGGCGGAAAAACATGGAAGCGGGTACACAATTATGATTATAAAACAAATTCCTTTTCTCTCAGCGACAGCATAGCAAGTGGTCCAGACTTCGTAATTCTCATTTGCAGTATTGACCCCAACCCCCCCCACGCCCCTGGCGTGGCCCTGTGGGCACCAAACCCAAGCGACTACGTTTTTGAATTTGCAGATGACGAGGAACCAACCGCCCCAACATCCCCAGCAGTGGCTACATCAAACAACAACACCCAAAAAAGCTTCCTCAGCAGGATTTTCGGAAAATAGAGCTTCTAATGCTTGCGCCGGTTGATAAAGAAATCAGGTTCAAGCTACAAATAAAACTGCGCTTCTCCGCCACCCGTCCCGACCTAGGCCTATCGGGGACAATTACTTCTCAGGTGCCAGCCTCC
>WRHW01000137.1 GCA_009783055.1 Holophagaceae bacterium | reverse complement strand
GCCCGAGTATGGATGAGGTCGATAAATGCCGGCATCAGCACTTGTGAAATAACTGTTTTTCCTTTATGGTGTAAAAAACGCGCCAAATTTCGCGCTTTGCCGGATCTTGGCCCATAACCGGCGGATGATAAAGCGCCCAAGGAGAATCCAAAATGAAATCCCGCAAACTTGTTTCCCTAGGGTGTGTTCACACTAATTGCCATAGCCGAGCAACTATGTTACCTATGGCGCATGAAACTAACCCAAGAGCAATACACGAGAATATCTGATTGTTTGCCTAGGCAGCGAGGTAATGTATCTCTAACCAACCTTCAATTTATCAATGCAGTTTTGTATGTGCTTGAAAACGGATGCAAGTGGCGAGCTTTACCCAAAGAATATGGCAGGTGGCACACAATTTATGTGCGTATGAACAGGTGGAGCAAAAATGGTGTTCTTGATTTGCTTTTTAGGAAGATGCAAACAGAACAGCTTGTTGCTGTCAAAATGGAAGTAATTTCAATGGATAGCACCTATGTCAAAGTTCACCCCAATGGAACGGGAGCCTTAAAAAAACAGGTAAGCAATCTATTGGAAAGTCAAAAGGAGGCTGGACAACAAAAATACATATGGTTACCGCAACTGCTGAGCTCGTAGTCGATTTTATGCTGTCGCCGGGCAATGCTGGTGACGCGCCTTATGGCCGCAAACTCCTTGAGAGGATGGGACGTTCACAGGAACCATGCTTTTTGTTGATGGATTGTGCATACGAGGGAAATGCCACCAGGGAGCTTGCCAAGCAATTGAACTACAGTCCGATAGTTCCCCCAAACCCCAGACGACTGAATCCGTGGATACTTGATAAGGCAAGATACAAAAAACGGAATGAAATTGAGCGATTGTTTCGCAGAATAAAGGAATTTCGGCGGGTTTTCACTCGCTATGATAAACTAGACGTTATGTACAAAGGATTTGTAATGTTTGGGTTAATAATAGAAGCCCTAAGATAGTGTGAACACACCCTAGAGCAGTTCACGTTTGAAATCGTCCATATCCACAACTTTTATACCAGCCTCGGGCATCGCTGGAGCAAACCAAGTCAAGGGCTTTGGCGATGCCATTTTCCAAAGTTTCATAAGCTCGTGCCTCCATACCGCGTAGCAATTGTTTGATCTTGCTCCACATGTTTTCGATAGGATTCAGATCGGGACTACATGGGGGCAAATACAGAAGTTCAGCTCCGCATTCCTTGATATGAGACTGTTGCGCAATAAAACCTAAAATAATATATTGATATAATTATTGAATCATGCTATTTTCCGTACAGGAATTGTATGGAGGTCGAGAGCATGGAACGCAAATTGGGACAGATCGGGTTGGCGGATTTATTGGCTGAAAGAAGGCATCGCAAACACCCAAATTTCCTGGATGCCGTCGATGAACTGATAAATTGGTCCAGAATAGAAAGTAAGCTCAAGAAAAAACTCAGGCGTTCTCAGGAAAATTGCGCGGGGGTCAAAGCTTATCCCGCGTTATCCATGTTCAAGATCCTTCTTTTACAAGCCTGGTATGATTTGAGTGACCTGGCTATGGAGGAAGCTCTGTATGACCGCTATTCATTTTCCAGATTTGCCGGGCTTACTCTGGATGATGATGTGCCGGATCACACCACCATTTGTCGATTTCGTAACCTGTTGGTCGAGAAAAAAGTTCTGCAAAAACTTCTGGACGAGATAAACGATCAGCTTTCTGCCCAGGGCAAACTGGTCAAATCTGGTTGTGTGGCGGACGCGACTATTATTTCTTCAGCAGCGCATCCGCGTAAGAAGGTGGATGTGGAGACGACAGTTACAGACCGTGAAGAAGAAGATGGCGATTGCCAGGTCACAGTGAGTTATTCCAACGACACTGAAGCTGCCTGGACTCGCAAGGGTTCAGAATATCACTATGGGTACAAGGGTCACATGGCTGTGGATGCTGAGCATGGTTTTATTCTCACCGGGCATGTTACCCCAGCGAATTATTCTGACACAAAGGAACTGGAGCGCCTTTCCAAGTATTCCCGGCTGCCCGCGAAGACACGCGTATATGCCGACAAGGGTTACTGCAGCCAAAGCAACCGCGAAAAGCTGCAGGAAAGCCAACTGAAAAACGGGATCATGGACAAAGCTAAACGTGGTCATCCTCTTTCCCATAGACAGCAACAACGCAACCGTATGATTAGTTCCGTGCGTGGCATAGTGGAACGAGGTTTCGGCACACTCAAACGGGTATATGGTCTATGCCGTGCGAGTTACTTGGGCACGGCGAAGGTGGAAGGGGAATTTTTGTTGGCAGCGTTGGCTTTCAATTTGAAAAAAGCTGTGTTTTTGCCATGTTCGTAGGAGTAGTGCGCCCTGTGACCAGAAAATGAGTCATTTTTCGACAAAACAGGGACAAAACACACAAGAATAGCCACAAAAACCTGCAGAAAAGGCATCACCACAACGCCAAAAAAGGAATACTCAAACTCAACAGGCTTTGTGCAACGGTCTCAAGTAAAGCAGCCAAGCCAGTACTTGAATTTTTGGCATACCGGCTTGGGATTGTGAACCCTGAAGAAATTCGCGAGCAATATTATTATAACCACTCATTA
>WRHW01000136.1 GCA_009783055.1 Holophagaceae bacterium | reverse complement strand
AAATTCGCAAACGCTGCATCACCCGTCCGACGGAGCACCAGGAAATCCTGCTCCAACACCTCGGCTTGAATTTGCCGCGACAATTCAAAAAATAATTTTCAACCAAATGTAGTGAAGATTTTTTGGCACCGACCTCGGAAAAACAAGAACGATATGGGCAAGACTGTCGAACTTGGGCTAGGTTTCCCGATCACCAGCAAGCCCTTTTGTAAAGAGGTATTGTCGATCAAACACAACCCACTGAATTGACGCAACAGCTTGATTTTCTTCTTATCCCCACCTGTCAATCTTTTTTCATAAGCTAAATAGGTCTCACAAGTCTGAGTAGTTTCGGGATTGTAATTCACAGCTAAGGTAGATGTATTAAACCAAAGTGGGGAACTGGGAATAACCTCACCCTTTTCGACATCAAACACCCAATTCTTACAAAAGAATATGTTATCTGGATTTGCCGGTGCTTTCCCTTCCCCTAGCCATTGCCTCTATCATCGACCACACCTTTTGGACCGAAAAAAACCCATAGATTTAATTTGTCAGGATTGAAATAAATTTCATCTTTCGATAATAAATTCTCTTGACAAAATGCTAAACTGTTGGTATTATTAGACATAATAACCACTTTCTAATTGAAAAATAATGTTTGTTTCAATTGGAAAACCTGAATGAGCGTTTCCCAATTTTGATACTTTTGGTGATTCGTGCTTTTAGGACAAGATTATTGGCTACAGGAATACTGGTAATATTTCTGTAGCTTTTTTCTTTTATATTATCTGTCCACTATTCTATTGTAAACCTTACGTGAAACAACATCTGGATTTTGTTTCACAAATTCCGTTAATTCGCTTTTACTCAATAGCCAAATTCCTCTGATTTTTGTATGTGGTAATCTACCAGATATTAACCAACGGCACAGTCTTCTGTAAATCAAAACCTAAGTAATCAGCCGCAACTGGTGCCGTCATAATGTCCAAGTCAATTATCGTTGAAACCATTTGTTCACCTCTTTGATTTTTAAAATAGATTATTGTTCATTATACAGAGTATTCGTACGAAGTGTAAAGTTATTATTACAAATAGTTTATGACTCAGATAAATATATCATATAGCAAAGGAATAATACTGTCAACGAATCATACGATGAATTTCTGAAAAAAGAGAAAATAATCTATAAGGTTTTCGCACAGTAAACGAGTGGAGAGGTGAGGCTGTGAAATTGTGGAATGAGATCGCGGGGGTGCTTTTAGGAATCACACCCACGCGCCACCATAACATTCAACCATCAGCCATATTTTCGAGCCAACTCCCGCGCCTTTGCAATATCCTTTTCAGCGTAGATTTCTGTTGTAGAAATGT
The DNA here is from genome assembly GCA_009783055.1 of Holophagaceae bacterium. Classification (GTDB taxonomy): domain Bacteria; phylum Acidobacteriota; class Holophagae; order Holophagales; family Holophagaceae; genus WRHW01. The sequence continues at coordinate 1,437 of WRHW01000136.1, read as the reverse complement.
TTTTATGAGAAGCCATGACTTGAGCAGCTTCTATGCCTTCTTTGGCCCGTATTGCAGTCAGTGCCGTGTGGCGCAATTGGTTTGGGAACCAATGAGGGACACCAGCTTTTTCCGCAGCACGGGAAATACACCGTCTATAGCTGTCTTTCGTGTATTGGTCACGTAGAGTTTGTTTAGGTCTGGCTTTCTTACGGTCGATTTGAGAGGGTTGCACTTTGGTCTTGCGTCTTTCCCTTGCTTTCATATTCCGCTCTCTCATGGACTCTATGGGGCTGAAAAGCCATTTTTCAGGTGTATCGTAGTTATCCATTAAATACGGCATTAAGATCGATTGTGATTTTCCACCTAAAACCACAAGACGGGGACAATCATCATGGTGTTCGGTCTTGTGTTCCCACGGAATATAGAACCATTCCTCTTGGGTGGTGTCTATATCGCACAATCGCATGACCCTCACTTCACCGGGACGCATACCTGTTAAACGTTGCAATTTCACCATAACCTGCACGGGAGAAGGCAGGTAGGGTAAGGTTTTTTCTACAACAGCATCATCTACAGGTTTGACTTTCGGCAATTCCTTAGCTTTTGACCTGCCCTTTTTCAAGTCTGGAAGCTGCATAAGATAGTAATGAGTATCCGGTTTAACCTTCTTTCTACTGACACCCCACTTGAAAATATGTCGAATACGTCCGATACATTGATTAACGTACTTTCTACTGAGCACCTGCTTATTTTGTGCCAATTTAGGATTTTGGACTTTCCTATCACTAATTAAAACCTTTTGCATGGTTTCCAGGCAATCGGGTGTAAATTCATCGACATGGATTGAACCATAAATTTTCTTTAATCGATCAGAAATACGTACAAAATGGCCGTAGGATTCTGTAACTCTACCATTTTTCACATAGTAATTTTCAGCATGATCCAGAAATGCAGCTACCAATTCATTAACTGTGATTGTCACATCCTTTACTTTTGATTTAGCAGGTGACTTCTCAATAGCGGTCCATTCACTAATGAGGCGTAGATACTGTTCTTTTGATTCTAGTGTACCATATCTACCTAAATAGTGTTTTGTACCATTCAGGCTGACATAGGCAAGGTTTCCTGATTTCTTTTTTTGGCAACAGAGTTTCGGTGGTTTTGGGTTTTTCATGGTGTTCCCTTGACAGAAAACATATACCAGTATATATTTTCTGTATGTTTTTCACACCATATAAAAATTGGTAAACTGTTTGTCACAATACACTTTGGGGCGGTAGCTCAGTTGGGAGAGCGCAGCGTTCGCAATGCTGAGGCCGGGAGTTCGACCCTCCTCCGCTCCATTTTGTAAATACAATAAACAGAAAGAGTTAGCTCTTACCTTCGGACGTTCCGAAGTGCTGCAAAAATGCCGGAATCCGGAATAACGGGTAGTACCCGTTATTCGTTCACAAT
>WRHW01000135.1 GCA_009783055.1 Holophagaceae bacterium | reverse complement strand
TTTGCAAACATGAGCAAAGCCCGTATTTTCAAAAACTTGCGGGCACTGCTTTCGCATTGCCGTCATACCAAGTTGCTCCCGTTTGGGTGCAGCTTGGTATAATGCAGATGTTCATTATTCGCAGATGGATATAAGGCAATGATAGAGGGATTCACATGGATATAGACCGTTTTATTGATTTAGTCCGCAATTATGGCTGGCAGGGGATGGCGATTTGGGGAGTTCTGCTGTCACATGCCATTCTCTGGGTAGGCATCTTGCGTCTCCATATTTCATTGCTACGCGAAAATGCACCTTGGAACGAATGCGTCGGTAAAATACGAAGTGCACACCTGCGCATAGTTGGCGGAGCAACTGAGATGGATACCCTAAAGGGACATAGCTATGCACCCCTAGTGGACAAATTGATAGCTCTACATATGCAGGACACCAACGGTGACATATTTGTGCGCTGGCTACTCCTGAGATGGAAAATCAAGGACGGCTTGAGGCCATACTGGATTCGATGGGGTCACTTAGTGATTGGTTTTGGCATCGTACTCTGGTTTATGTATGGCCTTCGCATTGATATTGGTATCGAGCCACTAATGCGAACCCCTGGCGATCCCCGCCTCTTATGGGTATGGCTTGGCTATGCTATGGTAATTGCGTGGCAATTAGTGAGACTACAAGGAAATCTCGAAAGGATACAAAGAGTTTTGCTTGTACCCGAAAGGGATGAGTTGTGATACCTCCTCCCCATATCGAAAAAATCGATATAGAATGACACATGGCTAACCCAAACAGACAGGACTGGGCTACTATCGGCGAATGGGCGATAAGTTTCGCCAAAGACTGGGAAAACGCCAAAAGTGAAAAATCAGATGGACAGCGTTTTATCACAGCATTTCTCCACGTCTTTGGACATACCAGCAACGTAGGCGAATTTGAAAAGCCAATAACGACTCCTGACGGACGCACAAACTACATAGATTTTTACTGGAAAGACAAAATAGCCATAGAAATGAAATCCAGAGGCAAAAGGCTCGACAGAGCCTTTGAACAGTTAAGCCGATACATGGAATGTCTACCAGACGGAGAAACGCCCCCCAACCTCTGGATGGTCTCTGACTTTGAGCACATATACATCTATGACAACTCAACAAAACAAGAGAAATACTTCAAGACCAACAAACTACACAAACATATAAAGCACTTCGCCGCCCTAATAGGCGAAGAGCCAGAACCAATACACAGCGACAAAGGTGCGGTTGACCTCAAAGCCACTGCCAAAATGAACAAACTCTTTGAAACCCTGCAGGGGCACGGCTACAAAGGGCATGAACTAGAAGTCTATCTCGCAAGGCTCCTATTCTGTTTATTCGCAGACGACACAGGCATATTCACCCAGAACTCCTTTTACAACTACATCAAAGAATCCAAAGAAAACGGTTCAGACCTGCCGGGGCGATTAGGAAGGCTCTTTCAGGACCTCAACAAACCAGTAGACACCAGAATAAAAAACCAATTTCTCACAGAAAAAGTGCAACAGACAGACTTCCAATACATAAACGGAGCCCTCTTTGAAGGGCATCTGGATTTCGCCTACTTCGACAAAAAGATGCGGGAAACCCTCCTGGAATGTCTTGAATTCGATTGGTCAATGATCAACCCAGCCATATTCGGCTCAATGTTCCAAGGAGGAATGGACACAGATCACAGACGTGAGATTGGAGCGCACTACACCACAGAAGAAAACATCAAAAAACTCATAGACCCCTTATTTATGAATGAGCTAAGAAAAGAGTTCAACTCCATCAAAAAGAAAGCAAACCAAAAAGCCCTCTCAGAGTTCCATAACAAGCTGGCAAGCCTCAAATTCCTTGACCCCGCCTGTGGATGTGGCAACTTTCTGATGATTGCCTACAGGGAGTTACGAAAGCTAGAGTTAGAAGTAGTAAGGGAAGAGTTCAGACAAACAAAAGGCAACGCCCATCAACTACTGAACATAGAGACACACTTCAAGGTAAACGTAGAGCAGTTTTTTGGCATAGAGATACTCTCCTGGCCCTGCCAGATAGCAAAGACAGGTTTATGGTTGATGGATCATTTGATGAATATGGAGGCATCAGAGGAGTTTGGCAAACACTATGATAGGATACCCCTAACCAAAGGGGCAGAAATAGTCTGTGACAACGCCCACCGGATAGACTGGGAAACCATAGTCCCCAAAAATGAACTGAGTTACATACTTGGTAATCCGCCGTTTGTGGGGGCGCGTTATATGAGTGTTACCCAAAAAGAGGACATGCAAATTGTTTTTAGTGCACTAAAGGGGTTAGGGAACCTTGATTACGTTACCACTTGGTATAAAAAAGCAACCGATATGATGAGTGGCACAGCGATAAAGACAGCCTTCGTCTCAACAAACTCTATCACCCAAGGCGAGCAAGTAGCAATACTATGGAAGCCATTGATAGATAAAGGCATATTCATTAACTTTGGCATACCCACATTCAAGTGGAGTAACGAAGCCAAAGGCAAAGCCGCAGTTCATTGTGTGATTATTGGTTTTAGCTACCAACAGACCAAATCTAATATCAGCCCATATTTGATTGAAGCTTCTTCGGTATTTCTTGAAAGACGGACAAATCCCCTGTGCAATGTACCCGAAATGGTATTTGGTAGTATGCCAAACGACGGGGGGAATCTCATTATTGAAGCTGATGAATACAAAGAGTTTCTAAAAGCCGAGCCGAAGGCAAAAAAATTCATAAGGAAGTTTGTAGGGGCAGATGAATTTATAAACAGCCTCCCACGCTACTGCCTATGGCTTATTGAGGCAACA
>WRHW01000134.1 GCA_009783055.1 Holophagaceae bacterium | reverse complement strand
TCTTTTCTGATGTTACCAGAGCTTCCCTGGTTTAGCAAGGCGGCTACTTGTTCAACCAGCCGTGCCTAGGGCGTGGTTCTTTCCAGCCTAAGCATTGCTTTGGCAACCTCAAAGCCAATATTTACCACTACTTGCTGCGAATTGGCAGATAGTGGACGCATAAATGATTGCAGTTCAGCCAACGGGTCACTACCGTTTGTCTCTCCCTCTTTAAACAAATCTGCCACCGTGCAGCACAACACCTCCGCAAAACGTTGAAGACGGTCAAATCGTGGGGCTATTTTGCCCTTTTCCATACGAGATAAAGATTGTTGCCCGATTCCGACCATATCAGCAAGGGCTTCTTGTGTCAATTTACGCTTTTTACGTCTGCTGAGAATGTTATATCCAACTATTTCAGTGAGTAATTTGACTTCACCAGACATTTCATACCTCCGCATACGCTTTAGAGGCATAGTGTCAGGAATCATTAAAAGTTTTTAGGTGTTAAAACGCGTTAAAATATTGACATTAAAAGCGTAATGCTTTATGCTTAAGTTGTGTGGGCAGGATGGTTGAGTGTTGCTCCTTGCCGTTGATCCTGCGGCATCGCTAAAGCATGGGACGCCATACACCAAAGGCACCCTGGATTGGACTATATCTCAAGCAATAGGGCACGCCCTCAAAGGCAGAAACCCTTCTGGATGGACTATATCGCAAGAAATGAGTGAATTCTCCCCTGCCCACACAACATTAAAAAAGGAAGGCTCTACTTTTTGGAATGCTGATACAAGAGCAACAAAAAGCAGAATCATCATATCTGGCACACCGAGTTGCTTTGTTTAAAGCAATGAAAACCCGGCAAGATTTTGCTAAATTATTATGGGATGGCTACAAAAATTATGGGAATTATATATTCTTTATTTTCGAAAAAGGTGCTGACCAACAATATACCGAATTCAATATAGCGAAGGGCAACAACAAAAAAAGAACAATTGCGGCACCTGATAATAGATTAAAACAAATACAAAAAAAAATAGCCGACATATTACTTTCTATTTATGAGCCCAAAAAATGCGTCCACGCTTTTGTAAAAAATAAAAATATTGTTTCAAATGCCCGCCCGCACTTGAAGTCTCGGCATGTCTTACGGTTAGACATCAAAGATTTTTTTCCTTCAATTCATTTTGGTCGAGTCAGAAATTTATTCGAAGCTTCACCCTTCAATTTTTCTCGTGAAATATCTACAGCTATTGCCATAATTTGTTGCTATAAAGGTAGTTTGCCGCAAGGAGCGCCCACATCGCCAATTATATCTAATATGATTTGTCTTAGAATGGATGCCCAGCTATCAAGACTAGCTGAAGATAATTTTTGCAGTTACACAAGATATGCAGATGATATTACATTTTCAACAAAAAGTAAATTTTTTAGTAAACGGATAGTGTTTTCAATAAGTCCATTAATGCTTTCTTGCAATATAATCAAAATAATTGAGGACTATAACTATTTTAAAATAAATAACGATAAAACAAATATTAGATCGCCCGGAGACAGCAAATTCATAACTGGAGTGAAAGTAAATTCAAAATTAAATGTCGCACGGAAAAAATATCGAGAAATTCGTGCTATGCTCCACGCTGTCATAGCCTACGGACACGACAATGCCCTTAAAGAGCATATATCAAAATTTTCCCGTAGCAAACTGTTTCCCCCAACAAATTTTTATGAAATAATACAGGGCAAAATTGCCTTTCTAGGCATGGTGCGGGGAAACATTGATCCTCTCGTTTCCAAGCTAAAAATGCAGCTTGCGCACATTCGAAAATTTGCACACATTCAAAAATTTGATGAAATGTTAATCAAATATGTAGAAGAATGTGGATATAGCACAACAAAGGTAAACGGCAGAAAATATATTTTTCTCAATATCTATAAAAACAACAAAAAAATAGGCTTAATTCGCCAAAATAACACTAGTGGCGCAATTGAAACCAGCTTACGACAATTTACAAACGAATCCATCAAATACATCAAACCAAAACCATATGCTAAATACGCATATGAGAACAATGGTTTGCGCTGGTCTCTTCGTGGTTGTGAGGACAGTTTCGGAAGAATTTATCTTGAAGACGGTGTTTATCTCTGAGGCCGTATCGTAAATCAAATTTGCCTTGACCGGGGGCTTACATGGTAAACAAAATCATCTTGATAGGACGTTTAGGGAAAGACCCGGAATTACGGTATGCCGCTTCTGGAATACCAATAGCTAATCTACGTATTGCCATGGGCGAAAGTTATACTGACCGCGACGGCAATAAGGTTGAGCGCACCGAATGGCATACCGTGGTGGCATTCCAGCGTCAGGCAGAAAACTGTAACACCTATCTCCGGAAAGGAAGCCTTGTGTTTGTCGAGGGGAGCCTACAGAATCGTAAATGGCAAGACCTGCAAGGGCGAGACCGTTACACCACGGAAATCATAGCCAATCGTGTACAATTCCTCGGCAGACGAAGCGAAGCGGAAAACAGACCAATGGAAGAAGAAGCTCCACCCAAGCCAGGAAACAAACAGCATAACGGTGGACTCGGCACAGCCTCGGAAGCCCGCAAAATTGATGACCCATTGGATTTGGATATACCTTCTGATGAAGTGCCTGATTTACCATTTTAGAAAAATTGGATAGCTTTTAGCCTATAGGGCATTTCCGACATCCCTCAAAAATTGTTCATATTTCGATTCTGAGCCACAATTTTACCTTCCCCTATCTCTAGCGCCTAAACCATCTCTTAAATTTTTTGTGATAGCGGCTGTGGCGGATGCTTCAAAGGGGCTCTGTAGCCATGCCGTTACCCAT
>WRHW01000133.1 GCA_009783055.1 Holophagaceae bacterium | reverse complement strand
ATGCCTGTAGTATCAGCTGTATTGGATGTACCACCTTTTTGTATGGCGGTAAAAGTTACCGGAGTAGGTAAGGCCTTATAAACTGCCACTGTTTGTGGGGAGGTTGTCACCGAAAAACCACCAAAATCGGAAATGCTGACCGATACGTTGCCCTGTGTTGCTACCGTAACTCCGATATTCCAGCTTGTGCCAGAACCCGTAAGGGTGCCTTTTGTTACACTCCCTGTACCATTGGTGATGTTGATATTGCTTGCAGTTAGCCCAGAAACGGCTTGGCTGAAATTAAGAGCAATGCCCGTAGAGTTTGTTGTATCAGATGTGCCCCCAGTCTGGGTGGCAGTAAAAGTTACGGAAGTAAGGCTAGCAGATTCAGCAAATGCTTTAAGGCATATACCTGCATCGCTAGTAGTATTCTGCCAGTATGACCCGCTGGAAGATATGTAGGTTCTACCACCACTTACTGCACCGCCTGTACAATAAATATCTGCATTAGTATTCTCTGTTAATTTGACTATTACAGCAAATTGTTGACCACTGGCAACAACTGCAGGTGATGGGAGGTATACGCGCTGGTAGCCAGGAAGGCCAACCATGCCCGAAACTGGGCCAAGAACCACCGTCCCAGTATTTGGATCACCTGTGACACCAGTTTTGACAGTGATTTCATAAGAGGCATTATTATAGCCCGTATAAAAGGCCACACCCGTTACCCCTTGGTTTCCAGTTGCGGTAAAAATATTTGAAAACCACACCGTTTTTTGACTCATGGAATAATAGGCACGCGCCCCAAGCATGTCGTGTTGATATACCTTTGAATCGATCTGTGTAGACGCTTCAAAAGAAGCAAAATCATCCAAGAAAGTATCGTAAGAAACATAGAAATATCCACCGTCTCCAAAACCGGTCCCCCAACTATTGCGGATAATCCATGCACCATGTGAAGTAGGCTGATTGCCAGCAGGAAAGTTAGATAGCGGGTAATTATCATCCCAGCCAACAACATTTACGCCGTGATTGGTACCAGTGGCGGTATTTCTGTAAGCGGAAGTTGAACTATTAAAATGAGCACTATCCTGTGCCATATTTATCGCAACGGCAACAGCACCATGAGTGCATATCAAACCTTTTATTGCTGTCCGATCCCCTGTATTCTTTCCATCAAGTGTTCCTGGAAAATATGTTCCGGTGACTGTGGCGATTGCCGTGGCCGAGGCACTTGGTGCCGCTGGCATGCCACTATAAGGGGCACTGGTTTCTGCTACTGGTCCACCAGCCCCAGGGCCACGAGACATAATGGCCAAGGCCATTTGTGAATGTCCCCCATTATTAAATATTTCAGTACCAGAAACCCCCCCCGTTGGAAAGGCAGGGTAGCCATTTATGGGATTGTAAGCAAACCATGCCAAATGCCTTGGGGAGAAGTCAACGCCTGCCCCACCATTGAGCAGGATATTGGATTCCATAGAGGCAAGTGCCGCAAAGGCCCAGCAAGTGCCATATGGGTTTTGGTTTTTGATGTCCCTCAGGTAGGTTGACCAATAGGTTGAAGCCGATGGGTCGCCAATAAAATGCATGGAATCGAATGTAGCCAGACCTGCATTTACCATAGCCTCAATCTGAGTGAGTGGCCCGTCTACTTTCGGCCACAAAAAAGGTGGAGGAATATAGCCCGTACGGAAACTGGTAGTGTCGTCTGCCTCTACTGTGAATCCTAATGCGGCCATCTCTGCCCGTTCTCTCTGTTTGGCCTGCCATTCTAGATAAGCAGGGTTGAGTGGCAGTTGTTGCAGTTTGAACTCTGGCCCCTGAGCACTTAAAATGCCTGCAAAAACAGGTAGTAAGGCCAACTTGAGCACATCTCGGAGGCTGAAACTTCTGAAGAGTGAAATAGCCATAGTGCTTTCCTCAAAAAAATGTGGATAAAATACCAAAAAAAACTTGGAGATTACCCCCCCACCCATAATTATAGCGATCTGTGTTTTGCTTTGTGCAAATTTTCAAATAGAAATATCGCCTGATTGACCCCATTTGGATACGATTATAGTGTCAATAGCTTAAAAATTTTGTACCCTAGTATGATATTTTTGGAAGGGATACAGTCCGAATGCGGGCAGTGGAGAATACATGACACTTATCTTTACAACGGCGTTATTGGCTTTTTTTAAGCTATTTCCCATATTGAACCCACCTGCAATGGCTCCAGTTTTTCAGGAGATTACCCAAGGAGTACCTGATAGGATAAGAAATCGAATCGCTTTTGCTATATCTTGCTATACCATGTATTTACTTGCATCATTGTTACTTGTCGGTGGATGGATGCTAAAGATATTGGGTGTATCAATAGACGTGATTGGTATTTCTGGAGGGATATTGCTGTTCCATACCGCATGGGGAATGCTCAATCGTGGCGACCGCCTAACTAGTTCCGAGCAAGCAGAGATCAAGTCGATGTCAGGCAAGGTGTTTTTCCCACTGACGATGCCCATGACTGCCGGGCCGGGGGCGATTGCTGTCACCCTTTCGATGGTACCTGAAGGTCAATTTTTTGCAAAATCAACCATATTTGAGGTCATAGGAATTAATATCGGTATAGGGTTGGCCGCAACCACGGTATGGATTTTTTATAGATTTTCCGGAGCATTTTTGTCTCGCCTTGGAAATACAGCCAAGGCTACCATAGGTCAGATTTCTGCATTTATCTTGCTTGCCATAGGCGTTCAACTCATCTGGACAAGCCTAAGTAATTTGATTAGGACGCTTTAGTGTTGCGTTCACGAATTATGTTTGCATCCTAATACCAGGTTGCGTTTAATTGGGATTATGGCGGCTCTACTTCACATTGTCCTCATACTAGGTTGCGTTTAACCCTTCTTTGACAACTCGTCCGTAAAAGCAGTTTTTTTCAGAAATTTTAGCAACGTAAGTTCTTTAGAGTCAATTCAGGCAGAGTTGCAAATGGTCAAA
>WRHW01000132.1 GCA_009783055.1 Holophagaceae bacterium | reverse complement strand
GGATCAGAGGTTGGAGCAGTTGGAACTGTTCAAAGTTTAATAGGTGCCATGCCGCCTTTAGGCGGCGCAAATTCTAACCGCTTTGAGCGGTTCACAAAATCAAGCCTCCAGCTCTGCTGGAGGCTTTTGACTTCTTGATTATACTACCTTTCCACCCTTGCTTATGTTGTCCCTGTTGTTGGCACAAGCACCAAGCAGGACGGACTGACTGTGCTACAGCTTGAAAGATAGTAACGGCGAAAGAAATATTTCAGGGAGTTTGAAATCAAAAAAAAAAATTTTTTGACTTTTTGCGTATCGGCGAATATAATAAAAATGTTGATTTATGTCTTTTGCGGGAGGCTTGCGATGGACGGATATGTAACAGTCAATGAAATGGCAAAGCGTTGGAACGTATCAGTACGTCAGGTTCAGCTACTTTGTCAGAACGGTAAAATTGAAGGGGCATCAAGGTTTGGTAATGCGTGGGCAATCCCGAAAGATACGCCGAAACCAACGCGCACAGGGAAATTGAAACCTGGACGCAAACCGAAAGAATAACCTTTGGGGGAATCATTATGGGTGAATTAAACGCAACGGAATACAAACGATTTGAGGACATTAAGCATTTCCGTGATGACGGTAGCGAATATTGGCTTGCTCGTGAGTTATCAGATGAATTGGATTATACCCAATGGCGAAATTTTTCAAGTGTTCTTGATAAGGCAAGGCTCGCTTGTAAAAACAGCGGTTTCGATATTGACGACCATTTTGCTGAGGTCAGCAAAATGGTGGAGATAGGGAGCGGAACCAATAGGCGCGTTATAGATTTTGAGCTTTCACGTTATGCTTGCTATCTTGTCGTTCAAAATGGCGACCCCCGCAAAGAAGTCATTGCGCTTGGTCAAACATATTTTGCTATACAAACTCGACGCCAGGAAGTCGCAGATTATTTTAATCAACTTGATGAGGATAATAAACGGCTCGTTGTTCGCGGCAATATCAAACAATGGAATCAAATGCTTGCCGAAGCGGCGCGTAATGCTGGATTGATAACGAATGAAGAATATGCCATTTTTCAAAATGCCGGATACAGAGGATTGTATGGCGGTCTTGATGTTGATGATATACATACGAAAAAAGGGTTAAAACCAAAAGAGAAGATTCTTGATTTTATGGGAAGCGAAGAACTCGCCGCTAATCTTTTCCGAATTACGCAAACCGAAAGCAAGTTAAAGCGCGAAAATATACAGGGAGCGCAACCAGCGACCGCTACGCACTATACTGTTGGCAAAAAAGTCCGTCAAGCCATCAAGGATATAGGCGGCACCATGCCAGAAAACTTACCTGTTCCAGATAAGGGTATATCACAAGTAGAGCGTGAGCAAATTGCAACTTTGAAACGTAAGGCAAAGAAAAAACCATTGATGTTGGACGAATGATGGTTGTGAATTAGACCTAAAATGCGGAGGTATATTGAATGGCGCAACACATTTCGATACGCATACCAAGGCACAGACGAGAAACTGGGTTATGCAATTACCTCAACCTACTAGAAAAATGCTCCAGTCTTCAACAAGAAGTGCAAAACAAGTCTGGCATACTCGACGATTTGGCTATCCAAAAATATATGGACAATTTCGTAATAGACTTCATATACAACACCAACGCTATTGAAGTTAGCACACTTACATTGTCTGACACTGCCTTAATACTTGATGGCGTAACCATAAATAAAAAACCTGTTAGAGAAATACTAGAAGTACAGGGTAATTACAACGCCTTCAGCTTGATAAATCGTATAATTAAACATGATCCACCAATTACTGAAAACTTGATTAAAGAATTACATACGCATGTCCTCTTAGACAAACCAGCATGGCAAGGCGAATACACTGACTATGAATAGTAAAAAAGAGTGGAAACCAACATCAAACGGATCGCCGATCCACACAATTGAACCTAAAAGAGAAGTGCATCTTGATCTGTTTACAGAATTTTCAAAACACAAAAATGGGTTTGTAAAGAAACCTTGAAATCCTGAATCCTGCACACTCAAACGTTTCAAATTTCACCAAATTCGCTTGGGGACATGGCTACCATTCCAAGTGCCGTAATCATTCCACCCCCACCTCCAGAGACGGAGTAGGGTCAGGTTTTGCCACTTCTATTTTGCAAGTAGTATATTAATGAGCCACGATTTCTCGGTTGCTTTGATTATTCGGCCAGCAGTTTTTCGACCATATCTTTGCCGAAGATTTCGATAGCTTTTTCTTTGGTGATATTGATAGGGCCAAAAGAAATGCCCTGTATGGTGATAGGATGGTTTTTTAATTTGTCAACCCATCTGCTTCTTTCGTCAAAATTTGCGCTGGTTATAATTTGCATTGAAATAATGGCAGTTCCTTTCTTATCGCCATATTCGCCAACTCCATTTTCAATCAATACCCACCTCGAACCATTGCCTCCAGGCATTCCCTGACCACAGGAAACGAGTAGAGCCAAGGATGCAAATACGGTGGCGCAGAGTAGTTTTTTCATGGGTTTCTCCTAGAGATTTTTGACGGTAGTAGCCGTCATTCGTTTGATGAGAATGGGGGATAGGATCAGATTTTCTGGTGCCTCATGCCCGTTTGTGCTGTGCAGTTTTTGATAGATGAAACCATTTATACAAAGTGATACATCGGTAATACTGTAGCACATCCGAAGACCATTTCTATAGTGCCAATTTTTGATTGTGCCAAAAAAGTGGTCTGTGGCCAGTGGTCAGTGGCCAGAAAAACACATAACCCTAATTGTGCCCGCTAATTAAGGATATTTCGCATATTGATATGTATCATTCTGTATATTTTGTTACATCAATATAAGATGTCTGATTGCAGTGTTTATGATTATTTAACAGTTCGCCAATAAAAGGTGAACTGCTATATTCTGTTTAACGCGTGACGGCTTTCGCTACATTCCGCCCATAGGTGCCTTTTTGGTATAAACTGTACTTTGCTGAGCCATTCTCAATAACCCTGTTGGTTTTGAAATTAGTTTTGTTTTATCCTTTATCAAGGAGTGCTACCTTGCCTGAAAAATTTATCGAACAACTTAAGA
>WRHW01000131.1 GCA_009783055.1 Holophagaceae bacterium | reverse complement strand
AAAATGAATATTTTTAATTTTTCTGCTAGTCTAAATTTTTTTGAAAAAACTGAAAAAATGTGTTGACATGTCGTTTTTGAAAAAATATACTAAATATCCTCTGACGGAGATATCGGTCTCTCCGAAAACTAGAGATAGTGAATAGATGGAAAGCCCCTAGCGCGGATACTGGGGGCTTTTTATCCCTACGCCAAAAAATATGGATGTTACTTAATGTATACTATAATTACATTTGAAAATTATCCTAGCATATGCCGCATCTACCAAGTCAATCAGGTGGTTTGTAGGCTCGCTTGCCATTTGCACCAATTCTGATTCAGGTCGAAATGCAGACCATGTTCCAAATTTTTTCTAAATCGTCTTTGCTCTTAATTGGAATTGCCTGTCCTGTATCTATTAATTCCAAGTTGCCGGTGAACAATTCGGATATCTCTGGCCAGAGTGGGTAACAAGTGGCTAGTAGCCTTTTTTGCTCAATGCAGAAATTTGCTGTGTGCATTGTTCCGGCTCCCTTTTTAGTCTGTACTACTAATGAAGCATTGCTCAGCCCACTCTGAATTCTGTCCCTCTGCACAAAATATGTCCGGAAAGGCTTTGTGAGGGGAGAATACTCACTCACAAGAACTCCACCCTTGTCAATAATTTCTGAGGCCAGTTTCTTGTTTGTTGCAGGATAGATCATGTCTAGCCCATGGGCTAATACTGCCACTGTTTTTCCGCCTGCTTCAAGAGTTCCCATATGAGCCGATGTATCACACCCCAGAGCGAGACCACTGACCACGGAAGCTCCTTTACCTACAAAAAATTGAGCAAATTTGTTCGCAACTTCAATGCTAATCGGATGTGCATCCCGGCTACCTATTATCGCAATGCTTCTGCTTTGCATCGCTTCAATGTTTCCTTTTGTATAAAGAATTACCGGAGCATCATCAATTTGAGCAAGAAGACTTGGATATTTTTTCGTTGAATATAAAACAGGAGCAATCCCTAGTTCGTAGCACATATCCAGGCATTTTTTTGCATTTTCAAGGGCTATATTCCATTTCTGGTAGGGTATTTTGAAATAGGTTTTTAGAAACTCGGAATCAGTACAGTTCAATGGCTCTGCTCTCAATATCGTAAGGAGCTTTTTCGGCCCAATACCTCTGATATAGTTTGTAGCAATGATGTTTTGCAATGCCTGTTCAATATTATCGTTAGCCATTTCTATTCCAATGTATTACCTAGAGTTGTCTATGTCCTTTATTCTATCTATAAGGCCAAGCAATATTGCTTCTTCTGGCCGGATGGGTTTGTCAAGGTCAAATAATTGCTTTAAGACAGTTTCATACTGTTTGCGGGTAGGAAACCCATTCTTAAACCTAGATTTTCGAATTTGTAGGTTCTCCGCTATTTCACTAGCATGTAGTTTAGATAGATTGATCTGTGCCCTGGCCTTCTCGTTGTCGTAGATATGTTTTACCAACTCTGTCTGCATTAAATTGTCAATTCGCTGGAGATCTCCTGTTAGTTTACCTAAACTCTCAGCAGTTCCAAAGGAAGTAGCACTGACCCTGCTGTTGTGGTAGAGCAGACTGGCGGTTGAATAGGCTGTGCGATAACCCACATCCCCCAGGCTGAGTAGCATGGCAGCAGCACTGGATGCGTCAATAAGTGCTGTTGTGGCTATGGTTACTCCTTTTTGTCTCCATTCGGCTAATTTGCAAAGGTAGTGCTGCAAAGCTTTAATTACTCCTCCAGGAGAGCAAATCTCGATTCGGACGTGGCGGAGTTGTAAATATTCAATAGCATTGTCAATTTCATCACAGAGTTTCAATATGGAATCAGCGGTAACTTCGCCCTGTAACCGATGTGTGCTGATAATGTCCTGAGATTTGTAATGAGCAGTGAGCTGTTCAGGCTCGGTGCTTCTGGATTTTTTTATTAATATTTGCCTTCGTCCCCATTCTCCACTGCTTAAGAGATAATAGCATTCCCCTACCTTCAATGTTGGTATTGGACGGGCATTCAAAATGTGAGGGCCAAGGGGCACAGAATTTTCAGGAATCAGCTTAACCAAGCGGTCACGGGTGTCTACATCGGTGTTACGAAAGAAAAGTTTTGTCCCTGTATTGTTAAGGATGATAGAGATACAGTCATCTGGGTAAATTTCGCCTGAATCGCGGAGAGCTTTCTTGATGGAGGCAATGGATTGAGTGGCCAATACACATATACCTCGGTAGGCACGGCATCTGTCTAGGAATGACTGTTCACCACTTTCAGGGTCCCCTGTTATAAAACGCTGAAATTCATCACAGACATAAGCGACTGGACGGGTTTTGTTCATCCGTCTAAAGGTGGCCGCAAAGAAATGACCCTTTATTAGTCGCCCAATGGCATCAGAAATAAATGAATTATTATTAGGAGAATAAATCAGGATCTTCCCTTGATTAATCATTTCCTCTATGTCCAGACAATTTTTCGATTTTTCTATAGGGTTAATTGATACATGCCGGATAAGTTCCTCTGATACCAGGCCATTGAGCCACATCTGGGTTATTGAGACCAAACTACCAATTAAATTCATCCCATAGTTCTCTATTTGCTGAGCGAATGCCCATATGCTAAAGGGGATTTTTAGTCGTTTGCATGTGTCTCTGAATGCTTCCCACCAACTTTCATTATGTAAAGCTGATGAAAGAAAATTCTTCATAGGTATAAAAAAGTTGTCTCGTTTGTAGGATATTCCATACCTAGTAGTCAGAGAGACCGGGGCTCTTCCTTCTTTTTCTGCCTCACTTATCTCTGCTCGCCAAAGTGAAGATTCTGAATCCGGCGAAACTATAGTTTTTTCCAACTCTGACCAAAAATCTAAGGATAGTTTACGATGACAATATAGAATGACTGCAAGCATGTTCTCCAAAATGTCTAAAGGAGCGTTCGTCCAGTATGGTTCCTTTTTACTGAGAAACATGTCGTCACGCATAGACTTCGAAAGCTTTGTGACGATCTCTAAGATTCGTCGAGGCGTGAGCTGGGACTCCTCTATCCCTTCATAGGCATTAATTTGATGGTCAAACTTAGCAAGGTCGAGAACAACTGCATCTTTTTCAAGTCTTTCAGGAGCTACATTTTTTGCAAAACTG
>WRHW01000130.1 GCA_009783055.1 Holophagaceae bacterium | reverse complement strand
ATAATGTTGGTTTTTATGTGGTGTTTTTACTTTAAAACCCCGTGTAAAAAGTGCGTAAAAAAAAATCGTGTGGGAAAAAAAAAAAAAAGGAACGAAAAAATTTTATAGGAAGCCAATAAAAAAAAAAAAGGGCGGCCGGGGGGCTTTCACCCCCCCCAAGTCAGGACATAGAGGAGAAAAGCCTGTCCAGCCCCCTCCAAGGCACATTGCAAGGGTTTGAGCCAAGAAAAAAAAGGTGGCTTCACAGATAAAGCCACAGCAAGGGACTATGTCAGAAACAGGTGCTTCAGGGTAGGCTCGGCAGTGATGGCTCTGGCGGTATTCTTTGAAAAGAGACAAAAAACAGCTTTCCTCAAGTCAGGACTCTATACAATACACAATCGCACCAAGACACACCAAGCCATAAGAAAGCAACTGCCCCTAAAATGAGCCAAGAAAAAAAGGGCTTCGTGGGGCATTTCTTTTCGGAGGAGGATTATATACAGCCTTGTCCATTAGGAACATGAGCCACTGGATAGCCTGGGTTATGGCTAGGCCAAACATTCAGGGTGACAAAGGCGCGGTCCACCCCACTATATGCCAGAGCGGTCTTTGGGCTGGCTACCGCAGAATCAGACTAGGGATACTTCTTCCTTGGGCATGGAATTATTTACAGTTTCAATTTTCCTGCCGATGGCAGCCTCTGCGCGCTTCTTGACTTCGGCGGAGTGCTTTTTTTGCTCTTCCGGGGTTCTCGAAAGGCGAGCTTGCGAGCATTTGTCCTTGATCTTGCGAAGTTCGTCCATTGTTGCGCTGTTGGTCATTGGCTCCCCCCTTCTATGAATTGCTCCGGTGATACGATCTGTATTTCTTTGTATCGACTGGTAGCATTTACGAGTTTAACACCATTCCGGGTTGCGTCTTTCACAATGTCGCTAAAGTTCCATGACAGAATTACATCGCAGTTGTGAAACAGGGCATAAGCAATGTGGAGTCTGTCGTTGAGTTTCTTTTCTGAGAGTACGCCCTTAATCCTCAATTGGTCTGCTATGTCCAAAACTTCTTCGGATTCTTCCAAATCCTGAAATGGTATCAACCCAAGTTTTTCGTACATCCATCCACGTTTGGGCTGTGGGCACTGATCTACCTCATCATAGAAAACGTCCGAAATGAAAATTTCATATTCGCCAGTGGCAAATTTGTCCCACAGTCGCCATGTGATTTCCATCCAATCCGGCCTGTCATCAGCATAGAGGTGACTGATGATGGATGTGTCAATGTAAACTTTTAGCTTTTTTTCTTGGCTCAAAGGGCACCTTTAGGAAATTCACCAGTGCGGGACGTGAAACACTCGTAACACTCCACAAGTCTATTTGATGTTACGTGTTTCTATGAACAAACTTCTATTTTTCAATAACATTCTACTTTCTGTAACACTGTAACACTTGTAATAATCATTCTTCATGTCCAGTAAGAAAAGGGTTAATCTGGCCATTTCATTTCTTTTGGATTCAATTTCTGTAGTACGCCTTTGAAAGACTTGTTGCGGCCTTTATTTGCTTCATTAAATCTTTGGGCTACATCGGCTTCGCTTATGTGTTCGTAGTGCAGGTCAATCATTCGCGTGTCTCTGTGGCCCAGAATGTTAGCCACATACCGTCTTTGCATACCTGCCTTCAGCAATCTTTCAGTAAAAGTGTGCCGTAATTGATGGAAACCTACAGGCGGGTCAATCCCTGCTTTTTCACAAGCCAGTTTCATTAGATTCTTCTGGTCGGAGTGTTGCCATGCGTCCCTGATAGGTGGACATCTATTGTCCTGATCTCTGTTTGAAAGTCGCATTACTTCGTGAGTAAAGATTAATTCGTTGCGGTCTTTCTTTTCAGCTGTAAGTTTTCCGAATAAGGCTATTGCTGTTGAGCTCCCAAGAGGCACACGGCGCAACTTATCAGCCTTTGAGATTGTAGCTTCAATGCAAATAACAGGAATATTTTCGTCTGGGACAAAATCTTTTACTCGCAATTTGCTCAATTCCCCGTACCTGCATCCTGTCTCGAGCGCGGCGATAACTAAATTTCTAAAGTCTTCTGTGGTACAAGCATGGATTAGATTTATTTCTTGTTCCTCCGTTAAACACCCTTCCCTCCGTTTGTGTTCAACTTGGAGTGGGTTCACACGTTGCCAACATGGTTTGACAAGGTTAGATTCGGCCAAGCGGTCAATTTCACGGTATGCAGTATTAAGGGCTGCTTTCAAAATTGCAAACACCCTGTTGGCCGATCTTCTCCTACTATCTTTTTCATCCTCAGTAGTCGGGTTAGGTCTATTCTTTACTCGCACTCTGGTTTTTGGATCAACTCTGGTGGTCATTGCTCCAAGCCTTGCCATTTGGCCTAGCCAGTTTTCTATGATGCCCTTTGTTAGCTCTGATAATGGAATATCCCCTAATGTTGGTGTTATCCAGTTGTAAGCCCTGAGTTTTTCTTCTGGCAACGATTTGATTTTTTTACCGAGGTATTCTTTTCTTTCCCAGTGGAATTCCAGAGCATCTGCCACTGTGAACTCAGCGGCACTGAATTTTTTGTTTCCTGTTTTCTCCGTAGTGACTTGTCTTGATTCGCTGTTAAATATTTCAGTGGCCTTGGTTCGGGCTTGGTAGTAATCCAAATACCGAACCCCATCGGCATCGGCGTGGTCGTCTGCATAGCCCAAGCGGATTCTTTTTTGTTCGTTTGTCCCTTGGTACTTAAAACAAACTGACCAAGTGCCAACCCCGCCATTTTTCGGTTTCCGGTAGTTCAGGTACAGTCCTGTAGCAATTTGGTTCAAATAGTTCCTCTGTTCGCCTAGACGTTTTCTTGCGGTCTTTGTATTCATTTGCGGGGGTGCTTCTTTTGTTCTCGGCATTTGTGGATCCAAACATCCCGTACCAATACGGTACCAATAACCATTATCGAATATCATCGAATATTGTCAAACGTCATCGAACAAGTAATTTGTACTTTCTTTGTTTTTCAACATTTTTTTTGATTGATGATATTTGACATTATTTGTTCCATTGCAATCGCACTGCAGAGGTCGACGGTTCGATCCCGTTCAGCTCCACCATTTAATACCCTCGCTATAGCAGTTCAACTTTTTGTGGTTGGGTTGCTGTGCCAGATAATCCTTGGGG
>WRHW01000129.1 GCA_009783055.1 Holophagaceae bacterium | reverse complement strand
ACTGTAGATAATCAACCCTGCCCCTAAATACTAGCTTGGCCTTCCAGAATTTGCCCAAGGCTCCAATCGAGACTCTGCAAATTGTCCTTTCGTGTAGCATGTGAGGAAATGGCCGATGGACCTTTAGCACCACTTTCATCGTTTCTTTGTCAAAGCTCAATACGTATGGAGAATGTGGCAATCCCTTTGAGCCATCTATGTCCAGCGAAAACTCATCACCATTTTCCAATAACTCCGCAAAAGCTTTGGCGACGTTGTCTTCCTGATCTGGTTCGGTCTTGTTTGGTGTTTTAGCTTTTTCATCTGGCTTGGAAGCAATGCGTTTTAGTATGCGGGGAAGCTTCTTCTTTTTCTTTTCCAACCTTTCCATAGTCCTTGGCAAATCAAATATGTAGCTCAAATCTTCCGCTCTGCCCTTGAAAATAAGAACTGCTTTCCAGGATTGTCCAAAGGCTTCCAGCGAAGCCTCAAACAGGGTACCGTTGCTCAAATGGCCTGAGAGCGGTCTAAGTGTTTTTACAAGAATTTGCCACTCTTCATCGTCTATGCTGACTACAACAGACAGATTTGGCAAATCTGACGAGCCTGCCACTTGCAATGATAAATCTGCCTCATCATTCATGAGTTCCAGAAAGGCACGGAGTACCTGATCGTCATTTTCTGGTAAAGAGTCGTTCAAATTAATGGTACCTCCAACATCTCATCGGCATCATTGATAAATATTCTAGCCTATAGTAGTTCGACTTTGAAAAGCTGAACTGCACATCAAAAAAATTTAACTAGTCCAACCTAATGTGTGCTTTTCTGCTAAATTCAGGGCATTCTAGTATTTGCTCCTGTGGAGTTTTGCTGATGTTTTCTAAAGACCAGATGATAGGGAAATACCAAATAATTGAACGCCTGGGGGCGGGCGGATTTGGCACGGTTTATCTTGCTAAAGATCGTTTGTTGAATCGCCAGGTGGCCCTGAAAGTGCCGCACCAACAGGCAGACGAAACTATGGTTTTACATGAACCCAGGATTATGGCAGACCTTAAGCACCCGAATATTGTTGAATTGTTTACGGTGGAAGAAAATGAAGGCTCGTTTTTTATGGTCATGGAGTACGTTCAGGGCGAGAGTTTGGACAGGCAAATCAGAAAAGAGCGCGGCATCCAGCCCCCAGTGGCACTGGGAATTGCAATTGGTGTTTGTTCGGCGATAGCCTTTGCCCATTCCCATCAAAAAATTCATAGGGATTTGCGCCCGGCAAACATCCTGATGACTGAGGACGGTACTCCAAAAGTTACAGACTTTGGAACAAGCAGGATTTTGGACTTACAAATTGAAAGTTATGCTCGCACCCGCATAGGTTCACCGCCATATATGGCCCCTGAGCATTTTCGTGGGAGGGCTGTGTTTCAATCTGATTTGTGGTCTCTGGGTATAACTATTTATGAAATGCTTACAGGCACTGTGCCTTTTTATGATGTAGATCCAGCAAAGATAGCACAGGCATTCACAACGAGAGATATAGTAGCCCCACACCTTCGTAACCCTCAAGTGCCAAAAGCACTTTCTGAGGTTGTTATGAAATGTCTTAAAGTCAATTTGGGGGATAGATATATTTCTGCACAAGAATTACTTAAGGACTTAAAATTTCTTAAAGATGGGCTGCAACGTGAAAATCGGTCTTTGCACACACTTCCGATAATGGCAAATTTTCAGGTGGATAATCCGTCTGTGAACCAAAAAGGGTATCAAACATTTTGCTGGAATTGCCATCACCCAATTCAACCGACCAGGAATCCCATTTGCCCTCGTTGCAAGGAAAAGAACTAGGATGGGCACAGACGATTTTCCAAAACGACCCCGCCGTTGGCTTAAGCGCCTAAGCTATGTGATTGCAAGTGGTGCTGTGACAGTTTCGGCGGCAGCATGGTATGCACACAGCTCGACGATGCAGAGAGTCTATATCCGTGCTATTGCCTCAATAGTGCGTGAGATGACTGGCATGGATTTTGGCGCAGATAGCCTGTCCTTTAGCCTAATCAAGGGCAGATTCACCTTGTACGCTCCATACTTGGGTGAAGGATTATTCGTGGCAGACAGAATAAATATCACCACGGATATTAGCTCTTTCTTTTGGGGTGTGCCGCGCATTCGCGACATTGTTGTAATAAATCCAGTATCTGATATCAGCCCCGAACAACTTGAAAAAATTAAGATAAATAAATCGGATGGCGTGGATGCAAACTGGATTGTTGACAAATTAGAGGTGCGCAATGGGAATTTGTTTTGCGACGATCCTAGATGGGGGCGCGTAGAAGTTTTTTTTAACATCAAGGGAGAAGGGAAGGGAAACAGGAAGTTACATATAGACACAGATTGTCACAAAGTACTCGTCAAAACTGGAATGGCTACTATACAAAATCAAATAAATTTTGAATTATATATTAATGAAAATATATTAAATTTCAATAAACTTACCGTTGTTAGTGAATTGTTAAATATCCATGCAGCTGGTCAAATTAATGTAAAAAACCTAGTTGCTCAAGGCTATGCAAACGGCTCTATTCATAATCAATATTTATCAGGTTCTATTGGTGAGGCATTTTCTGGAATTTCAGGAGATGCTAATTTTGAGGCATCATTTTTTGGCGAAATAAATAACCCGCAATGGACATTTAAGTCTATTGCCGATAAAATTATTACACAGTATCAGCCAATAAAAAATTGTGGTTTTGAAATTGAAGTGAATGGAAATGCCATTGACATCGATGTAAAAAAAATTCATATTCGTGCTAATGAATCTCAATTGACTATGCAAGGAAAAATAAATGAATCAAATTGTTCTTTGAATTTTACTGGAGCGGAACTTCCTCTTGGTTTTCTTTCAACTCAATTAAAATCACCAATATTCGAATCATTTGTTGCTGATCTTAACGGAACATTTTCAAGTTCAGTACCAATATGGAGCAATGAAGTATTAAATCAGCATAAACTAGAATTAACTGCTAATTTTATGAAGAATGGAAATTCGAGCGGTGACTTGGATGTTTCAGTTTCCAACAATTTTTTGGCGATCAAGTCATTCAATATCAATACTTTGGAACTTATGGGTTACGCAGATGGATCCATCGCATTCAAGCCACTCTTGAATGATGAAGGCAACATAGACTTTGGCCTCAATTCGGTTG
>WRHW01000128.1 GCA_009783055.1 Holophagaceae bacterium | reverse complement strand
TGGACTTGATTTCAGACGCTTAAGAACACATGCAAACAAAACTACAGATGGGAAGGTGTTCGTTGGTTTCCTTTCTCTGGCCCTGCGCTCCGCCATGATGAAAAGATTGAAGGGAAACAAGGCCCTGAAGCACCTGACGCTTGAAAAAGTGGTCAGGGAACTCAAAAAGATAAGGTCTGTCACTTACGAGGATTCAAGCAAACTAATTATGCCGCTGACTAAACTGCAAAGAGAAATACTCGAGGCTATGGGAACGTCTGAGGCCGAACTCAGGGCTTCGGTGGAAATCACTTGAATGTATACTATAATTACATGCGGAATTTGGGCTAAAAGCGGTGAAAGGCTATATGGAGGGTTGGTCTGGACTATAGCTATTTACGTTTTTGTTGTTCACTTAACGGCGAGCCAAGCCCGCCTATGAACAACAAACGGCCATGATTTGCAAGCAAATCCTGGCATATAGCAGTTCAACTACAATAAGTTGAACCGCTATATACTGTTTTCTTTATCATCAAAGCCAAGACGGTTCATATCGCAAGGGTGTTGTACAGTGCGTCTGACATCAGAAAACGGTTGTCTGAGGGATAAACCGCAGTAAGTGAACAACAAAAACGTAAATAGCTATAGTCTCTGTCTCTAGGTGCCGGGTTTTGGTTGTGCGATTAGATGGTCACGAGGCAACGACACTTCCACTATAGCTTTTCAATATCTCTTCGTCCAATCCTTCTTTCATAAAGGCCACGTACCTGATAGAATAGACAAGTCGGAGGCGCACAATGACTATCGTAATCGACACAGACACACTTCCAGGAAAGCTGACCGAAATGCTGGGAACCAAAAAAGTGCAAGCCGTGCGGCTCGGCGAAGAAGTAAGGTTGATACCATTGTTGCCCGACTCTGCCCAAAATTGGTCAATCTTTGGCATGGGCAAAAACAACCCCATCGACATTGATGAATTTCTTGCAGAAAAGCAATCTGAAATAATGGATGAAGAATAATGTCAATATACATTTTAGATGCTTGCGCTGTAATAAAATGCTACAACCAAGCGGAAGGTGGCGAGATTGTAAATTCACTGTATATAAGTGCCACCAATAATGAAATAACATTAAAAATTAATACAATTAATCTATTGGAAGTTTATTATACTTTGCGTCGGAAGCATTCTATAAAAAGCGCAGAGACATTTCTGGAATCTTTCAAAGCAAGCAGTGTAATTATTATTGAACATTTCCACTCGAACTTATTTTTGGAAATCGGAAGAATTAAATCATCCTATAACCTTTCTTTAGCGGATTCTATAGCTATGGCTGAAACTGTTTTGTCGAAAGGGACACTTGTGACTTCAGACAAAAAATGTTTTCAGATAAAAAACGACATAAAAGAAATACCTTTCCTTTGGGTATAGGTTATTTGTCTAATACCAAGTTGCTCCCGTTTGAGTGCAACTTGGTATGACCACTGATATAATACCTACTCCCCAACCAACACTGCTCACTGGCCACTTGCCACTGAGCACTAAACAAGGCCACTGATAACTGATAACTGTGAACGCAACACTAGAAGGGTGTCATCCCGTATTGGATCATTTAACTTCCAAATACACCAGGGTCTGATTGACAAGCTGGTAGGCTATCTCGCCGTAGGTTATTGGCCCATACATCTTTTCAACGACCTTGCCTTCCAGCTCTGAATAAAGGAAGTTAAGCAGGCAGTTACAACTCCAGATTGGGGACACATCCTTAGGCAGTGCTTTTTTAAATTCTTCAACATAATTGCCCACCGGCGCACCAAATTTGTACTTTACGTCCCTATACACCGGAGCAAAAAATCTGACTACGCCCTCAGCCTCATCCGGCCCTTGTATACCAACATTGACCATCGCACCGCAGTAATCGGCAACCAGTGGGGGCTTAAGGTCAATATTTTTTTCCTTCAGATAATCTATGAGCTGAACTTGTTTGCCATTCACGAGGCATGTTTTCGCACTAAAACCTTCCTCTTCAAACATTATTTCGTCGCCATCCCCCTGCTTAAACAAATTCAAAATACTCACAGTTGCGTATTTAGAGGGGTCAATCTTGCAGTGCATGACAATGGCTTTTTTGTCAGAGTTTCGACCTGTAGTGCCATTAAAGACCTTGGGTGGTATCTTGCCATGATCATCGAGGAGAGTGCCGCAAATCCATCCAACAATTGGTTTCATAAAAAAACCATGATAATTTGGAGCATCATGTCCGTATGCTAAATGCGCTGGACTCATAGCCGGAATGATAACCATAGAGAACCCGTGCTCTTCGGCATCTTCATTGAGCTTTGGCAAATCCTCCAACTCGTATGACTTAATAGATGTTCCTATAGACACATCTGTAAAATCGGTGACAGATAGTTGCTCTGTTGTAATTTTACCGCCATCCTTGGTCATAAAATAAGGGATGGTTCCGCCTATCCAGTTTCCCTTGGGCAATTGGGACAGCAGACTTTCGTCCGCCGCGATCGACAAACATCGCCCATTTTCGATCTTTTTAATTGTATCCTGCAAAGACAACATCATATTGCATCTCCTAAATATCGGTTATCATCAGCCTCAGGAAAAGATAGCCTTGAGATCATCGCTGACCACATTTTCAAACTTAGAAAAAAAAGAATATAACTCATCCAGATTTTTGCTAAGCGTCTGTGCAGAGGGGTCACGTAGCACTTGTCGCTGACACCTGGAAACAATCATGGCCGCAGAGGCTAACTGAAACTGGTGTTGTAGCTTTCCATTCAACAAGTCAGTCCATCTGGAGTCATCTTTTGGGGCAAGCATATTTCCTCCTCCACTCATTAATATTCTAATAGACAGGGAAAATCATTCAACAAAAAATTCAGCGAGACAATTGCTCTATGGCATTTTTTTGGCCAGGGCTTTGAGGTTTGCCTTCAAAGAACAATCCCACCTATCAGCTATCAGACAACAGAAAAACAATCACGTCCATAGATTTATACCGTTTTCTGATTCCAGGTTACAGGTTGTAATACGGAAAATATTGCATAGCGCAACTTTTGGTCAGCCATTTGTAAAATTCGCAATAGAAAACGGTATTATACTAGGTTGCGTTTAATCGGGATTAAACGCGAAACGCCTTATGGACGTGACGTAGCAACCAAACAAACAGCGATTTGAAAGGAAAAAATGGAGGAAAAGCCAGCGTGGAAGCCTCGTGTATCCACTTGCAGGCAAGTGGATACCGAGAGAATTTTTTGCAAACACGAGCAAAGCCCGTATTTTCAAAAACTTGCGGGCA
>WRHW01000127.1 GCA_009783055.1 Holophagaceae bacterium | reverse complement strand
GGCATCCTGGGAAATTTTTGGCCAAAAAAGGCTGATCTGGGGCCACGCCTTCCGGCCAGCCACGCCCAAAATGCCCGGAAAAATGCTACAGCGCAATTGGCTCAAAGCAGAAGTGTATTGACTCACTCCCAAATGTTCTTGCATAGTAATCTTTGTCGGTAGCAATTGCTACGATAATTTTCATGGAGGAAATCACGGCAAATATAACCAGAATGGGCTTGAAGTTTCTTGAAATGGCGGAAATGGAGAGGATACTTGGTGGGGAAGGCGTTCCTGGGGAAGGCGTTCGGCCAGAGGAGGGGGACCTTACAACTCGGTGCCCCCAAACGAACACCTGCCATTGTCCCGTTTCCATCAATTATGGTAGAGACGGATTTACAAGTTGCACTATAATTGATAGTTACACCGCAATATGCCATTATTACAGCGGTGAGACACTTTGTGCTACGTGTAGCTAGCCCATAGAAATCTGTAAGTTGGAATATTTTGCCAAAATCCGCCCACATATTAGTGTCTAATTGCGATAATTCAAATCAATATCTCATGTCGTTTTGTCTTGAAAAACATAACATTCGATTTGAAAATAATACATGAAATTTTTGCAATTAGACACGTGGCAGTTGTGGTGCCGTGGTAAAAACGTAGGTGTTTCGCGTGTGGCGAATAGGGGGTGTGCACTGTAAAACTGCGCATCCTCGTTGGATATCCTTTCAAATGAAATACTATATAGAGATGAGCTGTGTGAGAGTATCGATGTTAAAGAGCCTTTTGCTGTTTTGGTCCGTCATAGTTTTCAGCCTTCCCTTGCTGTCCCAGAGAGATTTTATGCAGGGTATATCCAGGCATAGGGGGCATAAAATAGTCCTCTTGGGGAAGTGGAGCCAAGAGGATAAAGTTAGGTGGAAACAGATTGTTGACTCCAGTGACATTTTTGATTTCAGGTTTGTTCTGGTGGACGGCACAAATATTGGAAACCGAGTGAACGATGGCTCTCACTATAGTTTAAACTTTGGTATTAATTTTGGAGCCTTTGAACGCTGGTTTATACAGCAGTACGGCATATCCGGCAGTGCCAGATGGGTCGCGCTTGATTTGGAAAATAAGCTCATTGCCACCGGGTTGCAAGTGCCAGACGGAAAAGAGTTTGGCCTGATGTTGGCGCAGCGCGGTATTAAAGGGGCACTTGCCCAAGTGAGGAATTTTCTCTCAGAGAACCCATGCCACCTTGAGGCAACGGGAGACTTGCTGACAGAAGTCCGGCGTCGCTCCTTGCACCTAATGCCACCAGATACTGATAAAGACCTGGATGAGGAAGCCGACCTTCATATATGGGGATCCTTCGCATCTGAGATAGATAGGGTATTCAATGGCGAATGGGAAGGACTGAATTTGTACTTTTTCAAGGCTGATAGCGAAATGTCAGAAAGATTCAGTCCGCTAATGAAAAATGTCTTCCGCAAGCACCTTCCAAAGATCGAATCAGCCATCAGGCTGGATCCATTCAAACAGGCACTCTGGGACACATGGGGGTGGATGTCGCAAAGTACTCCGGATTACTATTGGAAAACATTTATTGACACGATAGAGAAATTTCATCCTCGGTATGAAAATACAGTTGAAGATGCCTTGCTATCACCTCCTGCCAATATCTGCGTTTGGTTAGTTGCAGATTGCAAAAAAAGAGGCGATTGGGAAACCCTGCTCAAATTCGCCGAAATGGCCGAAAATTTTGGGCTGGTTTATGATCCGGTGGATTTCGGGACGGACTGGTCACCCGGCCCTGGGGGGAAGGGCAGATTTTCCGGGAGAGCTACCTTAATTGATGGCTATCCCGTAAAAACTGCGATATTGCCGCACCTTGAAGCACTGCTGAGACTGGGCAGAGTAGACGAAGCTAGTAATCTCTATGGTCGGATACTGAGGCGATATAACTGGGGGTTGCCACTGGCCATTGCCCTTGTAAGGTCTATTGGCATGGAGGATTTAGCCCAGCGTTGGGAATTGGAAGAAGGGATACCTGTAAATAATCCTATTACTCCCTATTTCTACGTTTTTGCCAAGCCGCTGGCTGATTTCGACAGACAATTCAATGGATTTGTAAGGCGGCTTTCTCCAAACATGTTGCCTTCCTCAAGAGTTTGGAGCAATGACAATAGATTTGATTGGAAAATGGAAGAAGGTGAGCGGTGGGCACTTCTCACCCCCGAAGGCAAAATATTGATTGAAGGTTCTGAATTTTCGGACACAAACTTGGCGGCAGTACAGGAAATTATATGGAGCCAAGGCGTGTTCGGCTCAATTGAAACCCTGCGTAAACACTTGGTTAGTGACGGCAGCAATCCTGGTATAGAACTCGCCCTGGCTCGTCAAATCATATCCCAAAACAATAGCAGAGTCACCAGCCCGGATACAGACCAACTGCTGGACGACGAACAAGATCTATTTCTATGGGGCGAAGCATTTCTGCTTTTGCGCAGAGTACTCAATAGCCCTCATTTGTTGACTAACTTGGTTTCTTTCAATGATGCCCAAGCGGTTAAAAAAAGCCGGCTTATGAAGTTGCTGGCGGGGAGCTATTTGGCCTCGGTGGAATCTGCCCTTGAAAGACAGCCTACTGCCAATGGCCTGTGGTATGAGTGGATATTCTGGAGAGACGTTGAGGGAGCCGAGCGGTCGCTTGTGCCATTAATTGAACGCCTCAAATACAGCCCGCTTTCACCGCTAAAAGGTATGGTGCCAGGCTTTGTAATGACCAAATACTATGAAGAATGTAGGCAGAAAGAAGACTGGCCTAAAGTGATAAAATTACTAAAGTCTGCCTGGGATAGGGAACTTGCATGGAATAACTTTCGCCCCAGTGAAGACGAAGAAGGTCCAGTTGCAAAAGAACAAAGGCAAATGTATTTTGCTAGGGCTGGCGGAAACCTAGGTATCCCACTGATCGAAGCCTACCTGCATAACAACAACCCCAACCTGGCAAGTGAAATATTTGATGTATATATCGAGTCTGGTGGCAAATTCACTGACATATCTAAGATAGTCGAACTTGCGAAAGAAAAGGGCTACGAGAGTCTTGCAAGAAAATGGGAAGAGAAAATCCCTACTTTGACACTTTAGGCAGGGAATAAGTGTTATTAGGGCGTGTTGACACTATAGCAAAACATCATAGATTACCGCTATGAGGAAAAATAGGGCAAACATACAGTCGAGTTTGTCATAGCGCGTACAGATTCTGCGGAAACGCTTGCGAGCATGTAACCTAAAGTCCCGCGCAAATATATCTAGGTATGCAATTGGAAGCCAAGTGCAGAGTAGAGTTTTCGTTGTTTTTCAGTTAT
>WRHW01000126.1 GCA_009783055.1 Holophagaceae bacterium | reverse complement strand
GATTCGATTTGCCCAATCTTCTCATCTATCTTCTTAGACTTGATTAGTTCGGAGATTGCTTTTTCATGTGAGTAGGACATTATCTCCGTTTTCTGCCGTTCCAAATATCCACGTTCAATATTGCCCCTGCTCTCAATAATTTCGATTTGAGTATTAATCAGTTCTGCAAACTCATTTTGAGTAAAATGCAAATAATCGGCTAAAAACTGATTGAATTTTGGAATGAAACATCGTTTGCTTTCAGCGACAACGATTTGTTGTGAAAGCTGTTCGCAATAGTTCCAAATATGACCCAGGTTAAGATTGTCGGTCTCTTTGATGTTATACTTTAACAACAAAATAAGGTGTTCCCAACTGATAAGCGCAACATTGTAATCTGTTGCCTGTTTATAAATTTGACTTTGTTTCCTAGGATATTGGAAAAACGATGAACAGAGGACTGCATAATTATGATCTTTTCGCCAACCAGACAAAGAAGTCACTTTGAAGTCTTTTTGGTTTTTCGCCGTTCGACTCATCCTAAATGCCTTAGCATCGGCCACTAATGAATACCCGTGTATTTGCGATTCAGCAATTACATCTGCGGCATCAGCACGTTCTATTATAAGAGTTGACTTTAATCCTAGCTCTCTGAATGTCCGTGATAATACTGCATCTGAGATTTTGGCAAATACCTTTTCTTCAGATGAATCATGGTCAATAGACTCAGGTATTATCCCAACTTGCTGAATAATATCAAGGATGCCATCTGTCTCATTAACAAACTCCGCCAATCGTTTCGTTCTTGGAAGAAACGCTAGAGAGGCTGTTTCAGCTATTAACGCGAGAAGCTCATTAAACAAATTGAGAGACCCTTTCGAACTTTGCCGTTAATTCCACATACATCAATCTCTTCCCAAAGCACATCCTGACCAACGCGTCTATCCTGTCTAGCGTATGTATCTTGACATTCCCGGAGTTGAGCCTGAACACAAACTCATTCAGGTATCGCTGTAGGTGCTTCCTGCTAAAGGCATGGTAGATGCCATAGAAGTCTCGTTTGAGTACTGCCCAGACGCTTTCTATGCCGTTGGTGTGTGCCATGCCGTCCACGTACTGCTTTGCGCTGTGGTTGGCGCTCTTATGGTTGTACTCAGGCATACCCACGTATGACGGATGCTTGTCAGTACAGAGGGTAGAGTTGATGCAGACGGTCTCTTTGATTAGGTCTCTGATAACCTTCCCGTTATTCGGGATGGACGTAGCTCGGACTTGCCCGTTCCGTGATCGCATACCTAATACTACAGCCTTTCCACCTGTACCGCCACCTACATCCAGTTTCTTTGAAGCATGTTTGTTCTTTTCCTTGCCGCCAATGTGGGCGCGGCTGGCTCTGGTAACTGGTGATAGAAAATATTTGGACGCGATGGACGAAAAATACTGGAAAACTTATGAGTTTCTCTACGACAAAGAAGAAAAGCTCTTTTATCGGGACTCCAGTTATTTTGACCAGCGGGAACAAAATGGGCAAAAGGTGTTTTGGAGCCGTGGCAATGGCTGGGTGCTGGGTGGCCTGGCGAGGCTGCTTGAGGTAATGCCCGCCGATTACCCTACAAGAAATAAGTATCAAGCCCTCTTTGTCGAAATGGCAGAGCGCATCAAGGGGTTACAGCAAACTGATGGACTTTGGAGGCCCAGCCTACTCGACCCTGAATCATATCCAACCGGCGAAACCAGTGGCACTGCCTTTTTTACCTACGCTCTTGCGTGGGGGGTCAACAACAATTTGTTGCGCGCTGAAGATTACAAACCGACCTTAACCAAGGGCTGGCTTGCACTTATCAATAGCATCCAGCCCGATGGCAGGTTGGGTTGGGCGCAACCCATAGGACAAGACCCCAAGCTGGTTAAAGCCGAAGATACTGAGGTATATGCAGTTGGAGCATTCCTACTTGCAGGGCGAGAGATTTTGAATATGAAGATGAGGTGAGGTTTGTTGCAGGTTGACCGATTGCACCATGTTGAAGGGCAACGCATTAAGGAATTGTTCCACATGCGCTCAAACTCTGCATTGGGATTGGTTGGACTGAAAATCGGTTGCCAAAATTTTCCTTCACCAACTTTTTCCGCTTGCGGTCATGGATGCCGTGTATACCCCGCTTTGGTTTTCCGTGATTTTGTATTCGGTTGCATTTGTTGTCAGACCCCTGACGATGCTGTCGCCCTGTTTCAGGATTACTTCATATGGAATTATCCAGTTGACTTGGCTATAAACAACATATATGAATAACGTATTCACAACTAGGTAGCTTCGGCGGCCAATGGAAAGAGCGAAGGGTAGGCATCAACCAATCTATCTTTAGCGATTTGCCCAATCCCCTCATTAATTTCAATTCCGATGTAGTGCCTATGTAGGGACTTGGCGGCAACGCATGTCGTTCCCGATCCTGCGAATGGATCAAGCACCAAGTCATTAGGCCGGGTGACAAGCTCGATCAATAATTTCATCAATTGCAAAGGCTTTTGCGTATCGTGGGATCCTCTGTCGTATTTGTCTACCAATACGCGAAGGATATTAGACTGAATCATTCCGTGTGAGGTTTCTGAGTTGCAGTTGTAATTCACCAGAGCCTCTTCATTCCAGGCTCCAACACCAAATTCAAGGATGTTGTCGGCCAATGTGCCACCAGTAATATACGGCTTCTGGAACCAAAGGATCGGTTCAAAAAGTGGACGGAGATTCGCCACGCGCCAACCTTCCCACTCCTTTGCCGATTCATTGTCACCTCTGCGCTTATACACTTCAGTAATTCGTTGGGCGCGATGAGGTGCTGTATTTTTCTCCCATGCAAGCATGTCCTTAAAAGTGAAGCCTGCATTCTCTAACGCAACGATGCAGCGGTGAGCTAATCTGCGCCCAGCAAAAATAAAGCACGTTCCCCCAGGCTTTATGACCCTTAGCCAGTCATATGCCCAAGATTCGCACCATTCTTGGTACTCCAGCGGAATCCTTTTGTCGGCACTGCTCCAGCCGTTCAATGGTTTTCCCCTGCGTTTGAATACGCCTCCCGCCATTGCTTGTGCCGAAGATGAGCCGCCAAGTGCAGTGTTTGTGTTTGCATGAAGCACATCCCAGTCATCGAAGCAAATACCGTAAGGAATATCCGAGATAATGGCGTGGACATAATTTTCTGGCATTCCCTTTAATACTTTTATTGAATCGGCTACCAGGACTTGATCAAGCATCGCGCAATCCTTTCACAAAAGATTCGATTTGCCCAATCTTCTCATCTATCTTCTTAGACTTGATTAGTTCGGAGATTGCTTTTTCATGTGAGTAGGACATTATCTCCGTTTTCTGCCGTTCCAAATATCCACGTTCAATATTG
>WRHW01000125.1 GCA_009783055.1 Holophagaceae bacterium | reverse complement strand
TGCTGCGTCCATGTTGTATTCAAAGACGCTGACTATGGGAGTACCAATCTCTCTGCGTTCTCTGACGGTTTTGGCAAATCGCTTTGCTTGTTTTTCATTCGTAGTCGTGTAGAAACCCTGACCAAAATCCAGTCCGCGAACCTGACCCAGCAACTGAGGCTCTGTGACCTCTGTATTGCTTCCGTGGTAGAGCAGCATCGGGCATGGTTCCTTTCCATTTAGTATTGTACTCCTGTGATGCCAAGTTGCGCTAAAAATAGCACAGAGGTGAATTCTAAGGTGAATCCCATGGTTGTCTGAACCTAACAAATCTATACTGCATAGTAGCAATTCGATGTGATTAGGTGTTCAGTTCCGAAAGTATTTATTTGGATTTCCCTTGATTCAGCGTCTTTCCAATAAGATATGCCTGATTTGGGTAATCTGTCTTTTCGATGTCATTCCTTGAGGCGCACCCCATGCCAAGCAGGATGCCAGCGTCCTGCCAGCCCAAATATTTCAGGATGGTTTTGTAGTGGCTCTGAAGGGCATCTACCGTCCATGCCTCGGAATCGGCGGCAGCGGCTAGGAGGACTGCCTGTTTGTGGCTTTGGAGCCTGGAATTATTGGCATAGAATCGGTCTATCACTGTTTTCAACTGGGCGGACATACCAAAATAGTAGAGAGGCGTAACAAATACTATGCAATCTGAGGCGATAAGTGATGGGTTCAGCTTTTCCATGGAATCATGCTGTACACATTGTGGGCTACCAGTCCTGCAACTGTCACAGGCATGGCAAGGTGATACCTTCTCGAAAGCGGCATCGAACCGGAATACTACGTGCCCTGCTTCGACTGCGCCCCTAATGAACTCGTCTGCCAATAGTGATGTGGTGCCCTTTTTTCTTGGGCTGCTGGTTATTACTGTGACCTGCATGTAATCAATCCCCTTTGCGAATTGACTATCATCAGACAAAACAGGGATTTCGGCAAGTATGTCGGTCTAACAAATGTACGGTAAGCACTTTAGAACTCTATTTACCGAATATCCTGCCGAGGAAGCTTTTTTTACCGCTGGTATTGATATTTGATGTGCCTATTGTCGGACTAGGGGCAGATTGTCCAGTTTGAACTGGCTCCTCATCATCTGCAAATTCAAGAACATAATCGCTTGGGTTGGGTGCCCAAAGGGCTACACCTGGGCCATAGGGGGGGTTGGGGTCATTACGAGTCACCACAACTACAAGATCAGGACTGTCAATTGCTTCATTACTAACAGAAAATGATTTTGTTTCATAATTAATTCTACCAATATCTACACGACCCCACGATCTAGCTCTGTCAGTTGACAAGACTATACTACCAACACTTGAAAGGGTGAAGGAATTATCTGATGTTTTTGTAATTGTGGGCACATACATTGGTAATTGCTCGAACGTGTCCTCAAAAAACTTGTTGCCATCTTTATCAAAAAATTCAATCTTTCTTACAGCTTTTATCGCCGGAAAATTTGCGAAAACTTCAGAAGGCATATGCGGTCTATCTTCACTATAAAAATAAGCATATCTAAAAGTGCCCTCAACAACCACGTCAGTATAGCTGTGTACTTTTATTGAACCATCTATTTCGCGTTCAAAGTTTTTATCGAAATATTTAACATTAATTTCTAGCGTATAGCCCATCAATTCCCAACTAGAACCAACGGCATTGGGTGGAGGCACTTTGTATCTTATACATCCTTCCAACTTAATGGGTGTTTGAGCATGGGTAACTATATGAAATAACAAAAATAGTATTGCAGGGAAAACAGTTTTACATTTCACAGTCGCTCCTATTGAGGTGTTGTTATTGGTAAATTAATTGCGGTTTGCGGTTTCATATCTCTAACTTTAATGTCAGAGTTTAAGTGCTTTGACCATTGAGCAAAATTCCTATCGCTGACCCATGAATATTGGAATTGGTTATAAAGGCCCATGACATCCCTATTGTTATTCAGGTCAATATTGCCCTCTGGAGTTACCTGCCAGGAATTCGATATTTTCACACCTGCTTTATTTTCATCTAAATTAAATGAATAGCCAGGTACGCCAAGTCTGCCATATTCGTATAGACTTCCTTGGAAGTGCATTTTGTTGTGCCAGTCCGCATCAACATCATTAAATGTCCTGCCGGGTGTAATATATATTTCATCGCTCCCCCTCCTAACTGGCGCATGCTGGCTCCCCAGATTATGCCCAAGTTCATGTATTGCGGTGTTCATAATGTCTGAATTGAGTTCGCCATCTGGGTCTGCAAATACCATTGAAATCCGATTTACAGAGGCAAAACCCGTTCCCAATATCATTCCAGCTTGTTGCATAGCGGAATTGAATGTTTTATCCATTTTGGCTTTAACTAGCAACATTTTAAATATAGCATTATTATTATCGTCATCGAAATCATATGGCATATCATGATTTGCTAATTCATAATAAAATTTATTACGCAATAAATGATTTCCAGAAATAGAAACAAAAGGGAAAGGCCTATCGTCTGATTTTTCTGCAGTAGGTCTAATAAAAATATTACCATTGTGTGCCTTTATTTTTCCGTCTGCATTTGGAACAAGCGCATTCACAATTAGATATTTTTCGTCAGTCCCATCACTGATAGTAATTGGCATAATAGATCTTATGGTCTGTTCCAATTTAGTTTTATATGCCTCTACTTCATGATTCTCAAGAAATATCGATTCTTTCTCGTTATTCTCATTAGGTATTTCCCAAACAACTGGTATCAAATCAACGACCATTGGTTTCGAGTATTCAAACTCTATTTCTTTTCCATTTTTGTATGGATTGTATACATCATGTTCGGTGATGTTGATTTGGTTTCCCGTAGGGTTTTCTGGTTCGACAATGAGCTTGACCTTTGTATTTGGGCCAAGAAGGCTAAATGCTTCTTTGTCGGTCACTTCAAAGGTAAATACGTTTTCATGGTCTACATTGCCAAATTCTTCATTCTTGTAAGTAAGAGATTTTGGCCCCGCTTTCGCTTCAAATACCTCTGTCCGTGGGTTTTCGTCTGTTGGGCCAGTCAACTCAAGTTTGATGCTCACCGGTGGAATGTCTTTGCCGGTAAGTTTCTTTGCATAGACCCTGAATATTGCTGGTCTGCCGCCTACATGCGGTACTTCTTTTTTCCATTCAAAGTCTCATTCTAGTTTGGCTAGGTCATTCCTGTATGGGGGCAGGCCGATCATTTTTTCAAACAACGCAGGATCCATATTTCCCTTTTCCAAATGCCTCTTGATCTGTAGCCTGAACTTGATGGTGTTATCTACCAGGGTAAGCATGAGAAGCCACTATTTCCCTAAAATCCTGCTCAGGATGCTTTTTTTTGGTTCTGGGTTTTTTGTAGATATGGGTGGTTGTTTTGCAGTTGTAGATGATGCCGGAGTAACAG
>WRHW01000124.1 GCA_009783055.1 Holophagaceae bacterium | reverse complement strand
CTTGCACACTCTTGCCTTTCCGCGTGGAGCTGTCCTAAAAGATGTCGATGGCAATTCTTTTAGGGATTTTACTTTTGCGAAATGGCAGGATGACGAGTGGCATTATTTAGGCTCATACAAAACACCTCATGCCAATCTGTTGGCGCAAGCCATACCATGCGACAATGACCGATTCATTTTCATCTCACATAACGCAGACATTGCTGGCAACACCGGCTTGCAACGCACTCCATTTTCCAGATTGACACTCAATCCAGAAAAACATGAAATTCGGGTCTCTGCCTCCATAGATCACGGTCAGGATGAGATGCGAGAACATATGTTGAAAGATAATATCTTTGCCCTTGCATTTCAAAGCAATATCATCATAACCGACAACTATGCCACGCTCCTAAATTTCAAAACTGGCCTGTACTGGATTTTTTCGCTGGAATCGGCCTCCCTCAAAAAAGCTGGTAATATCTTTAAGAAGGTGATGCCGGAGATGATCGTCAAAGGCGGTTTCACGGATGCAATTTTATGTGCCCATCCCCAGAAAGACGGTACGATTCTGATTTCAACCCAGCTAGAAGAAATTTTTATCACAAAACCCGATTATGCAGAAGAAATGAGAGAATTGGGGGAGGCTAATAAAATTGGCCGTCCCGGTGCAACAATGGACACTCGTGATTGGCTTGATTTGTATTTAAAACGCGAATACGAAGCTAAAGAAGAAAGTCCATTTATTGCTTGGTACTGCATTCACCCAGAAAACGGCAAAGTTGAAAAAATTGCACCCCCCGATGGAGCTGCTATGGACAGGATGGGGGGGACAAACGACCGATGGCGACCATTGCCTGGTGGATCAGTAAGAATGGGGGTAGTTCAGCTAAAACAGCCAGAAACGGTAAGTCAGGAACCACAAAAAGATGAAGTTCTGGTGAAGTGACCTTTCGCATTTCTTCGCATCTCTGGAATTAGAGAGCTAATTATCGCAAAACTGCCGCAATGCTAATTTCCAGCTCACTCTGCTCTGGGTCATCCAGCTTTATAGTTAGTTTTTCATAATACATTCCGGCCTTTGCTTCAGCAACCATGGTCACATCAAATTCGTGTTTGGATGTGCTGTTTTTAGCAAAACTTGGCACTTTTACATAGGGTGAAGTAGATGTAACGTCCAGTATTTTAAATGACTTGCCCCCTGAGTGGCTTAAGCTGACATTTGTTCGCAATTCTGAGCCTACTTCGCCACTCCATGCAATACGTTTATGTGACGCTGTTATTTCAGGCATCATGTCCCATTCGACAAAGAACTGCAGTGAGGGTACTTCAACACTCGTTGTATGTACGAATAATGTATCCCTGCCTTTATTGCTTTGCTTTGGGATGAGTTGCCCATTGATGCTCAGATTCAGCAGAACATCGTTGCCTTCTCTTTGTATTTCACAAGTAATGTAGGGTGCTGAGTTTTTAACCGCTGTTATTTCAACCGGACTCTCCATACCTGATTCAAGACGTATTGTTGTAGATGCCGAGGTATAACGAGATAATTCATCGAATATGGCCACTGATTTGCTGGGCATTATTTCCCGAACAACACTGGCTCCAAAGGTTAATTCTACTTTGGGATTCACAGGGTCATCAGAAGTCACTGTTATGGATTTGTGAACATTCCCCAACATGCCAGAGGAATTAAAATAAATCTCGATAGAAGTAGTTTCGCTAGGTTCAAGTTTCCACTTAGGCAACTTTGTAATAGTGCAACCGCAAGCTGGAAGGACTTCTTTTATTTGTAGGGGCGCACTGCCCTTATTCATGATGTCGAACTTGTATGAGACGATTTTGCCAGGAGATATCCTCCCAAAGTCGTGGTGCATCTTTTCAAAAGAGATAATTGGCGCAGGCGTTTGAGCCAAGCAAATACATGACGTTGCGAAAGTAGCAAAAACAATACGCATGGCAACTCCAGTTACATCAAAAAAGATTACCACAAATTACTGCCTATGATGACCGTAGCAACCTTGGCTAATTTTTCCAGCTTGAATCAGCCCCCATGCGCACCGCCTCATACCAAGTTGCACCCAAACGGGAGCAACTTGGTATGAAGGCAGCGAGTCACCGCCGTCCGCAGAATGAAAGTAAGAAAACAAGAAACCAGCAAGTGTGTCCAAAATCTCAAGTTTACTCAAGTGTTTGGCGCGGCAGTCTCGCGTATCCGAAGGATACCGAGAAGTTTTTGATAATGTTGAACGCTACTCGGTATTAATCATTCTGAAAGAATTTAATTAGCTGGCGTTTCCCTAAATTTGGGAGCTGATAGGGAAAAGTCTCGTAACTCCATTCATCTTTTTTTTCCGAAATTTTTAATTTTGGCCCCTTAAACGCAAAGAAAGGTGCTCCTGGTGCTGAGTGTCGTTTCCACCATTTTTGCATCAAACCTATTGCGCCAACTGCTTTCGCTGTTCCTAAATCTGCATTTAGCGATGGCAAAGATTCAATTGGGCCATACAGCACCTGAAGGTTGCCCAGCTTTAGTTCAAATCCTACTTGCTTAACAAAGGCAATTTTTTTGTGGTTGCGATCCACTGCCACCACGCGGATGTCTGGCCGGTAGGCGGCGATGACGACGGCAGGTATCCCTATGCCGGAGCCAAAATCTGCGACAAGACAACCCCTGTCAACCGATTCCAGGTGAGGAAGCAGTGCGGAAGAATCCAGTAAAAGAGCTTCAAATCGTGATTCAATCTTCAGGGCTGTTAGAGAATGGATTTTGTTCCACTTGTCCAGGACGTGCAGATATGCTTCTGCAAACTCAAATATTTTTTCCGGGAAAACGAGTTTGGTCATCTGTAATTAATCTCTTTCTAGGCTAAACAGTATATCTATTTACGTTTTTGTTGTTCACTTAACGGCGAGCCAAGCCCGCCTATGAACAACAAACGGCCATGATTTGCAGACAAATCCTGGCATATAGCAGTTCAACTACAAAAAGTTGAACCGCTATAGCCATTTATACCACATTGATTTCAACTTAAGCATTAAGTGATTTTGATTTTGAAAATAATCAATTTTCAAATTAAGATTATTGACAAAATATGATAATAGGTTGAAAATTACTTTGTTCAACCTGATATTCCCTTCTGGAGAGGTAGCCATGGATTTCAAAATTGATTGGTCTAGCAAGAGCAAATTAAGGGGGCCTGGTGAACAGTCCATTGGTGTCTTAGTAAGGAAACTTTGTAGTAAATTAAGTCCGCAATCCAAGGGTATTTCCATCTCTTATGTTGATGACAGAGGGATGAGAAAAATTAATAAGTTACATAGAGGACTTAACAAAACGACAGATGTTTTGAGCTTCCCTACATCGCCTGAAAAAGGTGAATTTCATTATCTCGGAGACATTGTTATTAGTCTGGAAGCTGCGGAAAAAAAGGCCAGGCACTTTGACATCAGCCGACGTAGGCTGGTAGAAACCCTGATTATTCACGGTTTCCTTCACCTATGTGGGTATGACCACGAAAGAGATACAGGCGAAATGATGGCACTTCAATCTGCCTTGGAAAAGGAACTCCTGGAGGTAGAACCATTGCCGATT
>WRHW01000123.1 GCA_009783055.1 Holophagaceae bacterium | reverse complement strand
CGCCTATGTCTTTGGCTTCTATGTATGCTATTGGGATATTGTCTTTTTGGCGAAGTAATACATAATCTGGTGCGCCACATTCCTGACGGGAGGGCTCGTTGGATATTGTGAGCTGGGGTAGCATGGCGACCAGCAGGTT
This sequence comes from Holophagaceae bacterium, assembly GCA_009783055.1. GTDB lineage: Bacteria > Acidobacteriota > Holophagae > Holophagales > Holophagaceae > WRHW01. Next base: position 3,474 of record WRHW01000123.1, on the reverse strand, counting down.
TTGCAGGGGGGTACGATATGTATGCTCGGTCGCCCGACCGGTCTGATACTGGCGATTGATCTCTGATAGGTAAACCGATATGGCCTCGTGGGGGGCTAGGATGTTCCTGGTTGCCGACATACCTATATGGTAAACCAGAAATATGCAATGCGCCGGGTTTTCATAATAAAATTGCCCTGCTAAACAATAACAAAATGGCCAAAACTCTTGTCATCTACAGGCAGGATATTTCCATCAGAATACCGTAGCAAGGGCGATTCAGTTTTGGGTACTGCTCGCGCTATAGTGTGGAATTTACGGCCAGTCAGTTTTTGCAATGATTCTGCGTCTAGGCTACTGGCAAAGCACCTTGAATAGTCTTCCCCGCCATAGAGCGCGTCATCACTCAAGTTGTGACCAATTACTATGCTTAGGCCTGATGCGACCGCCAGCATTCGTAAGTCTTTACTAAGCCCATCTGATAAATCAATACAGGCATGAACTTGTGGAATTTCCGCTAGTTTAACTCCCAGCCCTATTTCTGGCCTTGGATCGAGATGGACGAGGATGTCATGGTCTGGGGATTCGGGCACCCATCGCTCGCCAGATACCAATTTTTGTAACCCTGTGTGGCTTGCCCCCGGCATGGTGTCGACAAAGATGTTGTCACCTTCTAAAACTCCGCATCTGTGCAACCTGCGCTTTGCCACTCCAAATGCGGTTATCCCAAGCCCCAGGCCACTTTTTCGCCCAACGGTGTCGCCTCCGATAATGGGGATATTGTATCCTCGAGCGGCAGTTGCCAAACCTTCCAGCAGTTGTTGAAGATATTCAGAATCAATATCACTACCAAGGGCAATGGTGAGCAAAAAGCCTAGGGGGCGCGCTCCGCTTGCGTCTAAGTCTGATAGATTTACTGCCAGCAATTTTCGCCCAAGCATTTTTGGAGGATGCCATTCAAGCCGAAAGTGTTGCCCTGACTCCATAATGTCGGAGGTAGCCAGCAATGTTTCTCCAGAGGAGGGAGATGGGATTATGCCACAGTCATCGGTCAAGTCCTCGCCACCCAAGAAGTTTTGCCGGATAAATTCGATAATGCCTGATTCGGATGGTTTCAAATAGTCTCCATGCTGTCCATTGCAATGCACGTGCTTTTGGTGCAACAGTACCATAAACCAAAAGAGCACCTACGTTGGTGCTCTTAATGAAAAAAATGTGTTTGGACTAGTTGCCTGCTACGTGTAGCTCTCCCTTGAGAATGGCTCCCCTCTGGAGGGTGAGTTCTCGATAGGTAATTTTTGCCTCTATCTGTGCGGACGATGCGACCATCAATTCCATGCAATCGGAGGTTCCGGTAAATTTGCCCCTGACATTCAAAGTTTTGCAATTGACGTTCCCTTCAAAAACACCAGTTGGACCAATCGTCAAGGATGCAACTTCTAAATTCCCTTTGACGGTTCCTTCGATGTGAAGGGCACCAGGGGTTTTAATGTTGCCGGTAAGCTCAACTTCTTCACTAATAATTGAGGGTTTGGATGAGGTGATCTCCAGACTCGGTCTGAAGCCTCCCCCCGGTGAAGAAGATACGTTTTCTTCGGGAACGAAAGTAGGCTGTGCAGGAGCCCCTTTTGGGTTTTCTTGGTTGTTATTGGATTTGTTGAACATTTTTTGCCGCCCTTATAGCTTTGATTGGGTTTGTTGCAAAACCACCTACCAACACTTCGAAGTGCAAATGGGTGCCAGTTGATGAGGCCCCAGTATTGCCAATGGTTCCAAGTATTGTATCAAGGTGGACTGTTTCTCCGACACGGATATTTATTTTATTGAGGTGAGCATAGAGGGTTCTGATACCGTGGCTATGTTGTATCACAACCGTATTGCCAAGTTGGGGTTGCATGGCCGCGAAAATCACTTTCCCTGCTTTTGCGGGGAAAATACTGCCTTCGTTACCGTTTGCGACAAGGTCTACCCCATTGTGGAAGTGAACAATTCCGGTTAGAGGATGCTTTCTGATGCCAAAGTCAGAAGTAACCTCAAAATGCTTCAGTGGCATTTGTTTTGGTAATGCGCGAAGGACATCTTGTAGCTCCCTGTTCTTCAAAATATCATTGACCAATGTATCTGGTAATAAATTTTGGGGTAGGGGCTGATTCTCTGCAAAAGATTGGGCACCGCCTCCGACTGAAGCCATTTCGATAGCTCGAATGGCCTTTTCGGAAAGGTCTGTAGCTCTCAACTCATTTAGCAGGCCGTGGTTTTCTTCTTTGAGTGCTATGGCAGAATATCCAATATATTGCTGAATAGCTTGCTGGCGATCTTTAATATCCTGAGCTAAATTCAGCATGTCAAATGATACCCCAGTTGCTGGATCGATGTCCGAATCGGCTAGCAGAGTTGCATAAATTGCATGATGAGACCTCTCCAGCCTGGCCTTTGCCATGTGAAGGATTAGGTTTGTAGCCAGCAGACCCAGTATGACAAATAATGCCAGAGAGAGTAGCGTCAGGATACTTCTGACGACAATACGTTGCAAACTAGCCGGTGTCCTGAAATAGCGAAGCTGGTCGTCCTGTTCGATGATGATACGAAAATCTCTAAAGTCGTACCTCCACCACTTGGGAAGCCCTATGAGCGAGCGGAACAACCAGGTTCCTATTATTCGCCACCTGTCTAGCATGGTTTATTTATCTTCTCCCTCACCATCTGTCTTTACTTCAACCGCAGGATAATCCCTGACAGGTTCAACAGGTGGGTGGGGTTTAGGAGTCGAAGTACTCTGTTGTGTCATCTTGCCTTCGACTAGGCCGCCCTTCTCGATTTCTAGCTCGGCGTAGTGCACAACTCCAAGCACTTTCCCGGTAGAGCGAAGGGTAAGGGACTGGCTAACCACTAAAGTCTGGTGAACCTCACCGTGGATATCAGCCCTTTCTGATTTTGCGTTTCCAAGGATACGCCCGGTCTGGCCTACTATCAGTTCCTTTGCAGTAAGTTCGCCCTCAATCGTTCCATTTACTATGGCACGATTTGGGACGTTCAGAACGCCCTTGATGGAAACATCGCTACCGATTACGATGCTCCCCGATTGTTCGTTCATTTCATTCATTTATTCCTCCTTAGCAACTTACGAAAAGTTGTTTTTCCGACATTAACAAGTGAAAAATGCAATTATCAAGCCATATCTACGCTTGAATTTGAACAAATATAGCAATTTTTGACTATTTTTGCTTGCTTGTGGCGTGCAAAACACACTCGCAAACAAAAAAATGAAAACGCTATACAATACAAATTATCGGCTAAATCAGTTGTTTGTAAAAGTAAAAAAAAAGTCACCACCTGATACCAAGTTGCTCCCGGTTGGATGCAACTCGGTATAATACTAGGTTGCGTTTAATCGGGATTAAACGCGAAGCGCAAAAGTTTTTGCAAACACGAGCAAAGTCCGTATTTTCAAAAACTTGCGGGCACTGCTTTCGCATTGCCGTTATACCAAGTTGC
>WRHW01000122.1 GCA_009783055.1 Holophagaceae bacterium | reverse complement strand
CAGATTGGATTTTGGCAATTTCCACTTTGTCTTTTGCATACAACAATACCCCGCTTGGATTTGTCCTACTCTGGGGCACTATCCTAGCGTCCAGTGCCTGACCACCCAAGTCAATGCTGGTGAGGGCAATCAATGCGAAGGCTTCTAATGATTTAGGGTGCGGCATGTTGGACACCTCGGGCTAGGAATGGAAAACTTACTTAGTAGTAGTAGTTTTTTTTGGGGCTGAGACAGTGGGATTCACATTACTAGGGAGGGGTCTTGTTGTAGTAGTGGACTTGCCATCCAATATGTCTTGGAGTTGCTGTTTAGTCAAAATGCTGTGCCCAATTGCAACTCCCTTGTCAGTCTCCATGCGGTTCAACCTAAAGACAAAGGATGTATCGTCAGTTTGAAATTGTTGTTGGACTTTGATTGGTCTCTCAACTTCCACTTTTCCATTTTTTAGATGGAGTATCTTGCCTTCAAATAGGACAACGCGAAGTGTTTTTTCCGCAGTCAGGTTTACGGGCTTGGAAAAAGTAAAGGCCATTTGTTGAGGAGAACCCGTAACAATGGCGTTGCCGTCGGTGTCATAAGCAATAGCCCAGTTGCATGTATTTGTGGATGCTTGCTGAAACACGTAGTCTTTAGTTGTCACCCTGTTTCTACCTTCAGCCAACATTTTCCCGCCATCTATGACTGCAAAATGCAGTTTCAGCTCTACAACAAAGGCATTTTCCTTTGGAAAAGAGGTGGAACTGAATTCCAATTTGATTGAGCGTTGTTGGGCATTTATCATGGTAGAGAATAGCAATGAAAGTGTGAGGCGAATGAACATGACTTCCTCATGTAAGAGAAGTGGCAACTAGCAGTTGAGTATTTTGGAGAAATCACTAGTACATTGTAACGCTTTAGATGTTTGCTTAACGGCGTAGCAAGTCCGCCTTGCAAACATCTAGCGGTGGTGATTTGCGGGCAAATCCCGACCCTAGTGCAATGCAACATTTAAGTGTTACATTGCATTAGTGTTTCTCATTTACTGATTTGCTTCAAAAGTGAACCAATATCGGCAGGGTTAAACGTACCTGAAACTCTCTGTGGTTCCCTGATTTCATACTTGCCTTCCAGCATATCTTTATATTGCCATGTGTTCAACAATTTATATTTCAATAATTTTTGCCCTTCCTCATTTTCAAGAGTATATAAATAGAAGACATAGGGATCATCATCGTGCGTTACTTCTTTATTGTTGGTATTGGAAATGAGAATTTTTCCTCTATCATTAATTCTGTGTGAACTAAAAACCTCTCCATCCTTCATGTATTCCAATTTACCAATAAGTTCAATAACGACTATACAATTATCTTCTTTGGGCATGTCGACTGGTTTGGAAAAATTAAAATTCAAGGATTTTGGAGTTCCATCAATAAGCGGATCACCGTCATCATCAAATGATATAGTCCACTTTGCTGTATTCGTTGAAGTTTGTTTTTGCGGTCCTTCACCGCCAAGGAGAAGAAAACCGCTTTGACTATTGCCTTGAGTCGGTTTACTGGCAGAAAATGCCAACTGCAACTCAATCTGTACAGTTGTGTCTTTTGGAAATTTTGCCGAAGCGAATTCAACTGGAATTGTGTACTGAGCTTGAAGGACTACAGGAATAACAAATAGGAATAGAAAGCGTAGTAACATGATTGCCTCACCATTGTACGTCCCTCAAGTTGCGTGGGACTGAAAAGTTTAGACGCTATCGTCTCGCCCTTTGTTCTCGACAAAAACAAAACGCAAACGACCATAAATTGTTTTCAGAAAGGTCAGCAAGAGATATATCGGCAACTGGAGGGAAAAACTAACCACATCTCAGGAGGCAAACAGCCTCCTGAAGCAATTATCCACTCAGATGACAAAAGTCTCATGACCTTATTCTTGTAAAAACATTGACGATTTTCTGTTTAGCCCCACTCGTAATAACTACTATCAGGCTACCCTCGAAGTTGTTAGAACACTTCGTAGCAATCGTATTCACAGGTTACAGTCTGATTGCCAAAATCGACTGTCACGCCTGTCAGTGTACAACTATAACCCGTTATGTCTGTTTCGGTTTCGCCGTGTTCGATTACCACGACATTCAGGTTATTAGGGCATGTCACTGTTGCTTTAAGCATCGGTGAGAAAAAACCCAATGTGGCAACAGCCAAGATAGTTGAGACGAACGCTTTCATGTTTACTCTTTGTTGGTTTGGTTGGAAAACTAACTGCACTGCTCAATTTGTCAGCTAATACGGATTGAAGCCAAAACAAAAACAAGCAACGCATTCTGAGGGAAAACAACTATCGACAGATGCTTGTGGAACATCACCAGTTTGCCGCCCAAGGTGGTCCGCGCGTTTTGTCTCTATCTTCTTCTCTTGGTTTCATTCTCATTCAGCCTTATTTGTGAAAAGTATCGTTACGGGAACCTTGACCGCTGTTTCCTCTTCATGGTTGGTAACAATTATTAGCTCGGAACTTGCCACGCGATTGTCATCCGAAATTAACTTAGGGAGATTACTAAGCTTCGTTTGGTATTCATTCCCCTCTAGGTTTGCTGTGAGGCAGTCAATGTCGAGTGTTTTACCCCGAAAGCTGATTTCAGAAATTTCAAATGGGCTTCCATCCACTGTTTTGACAATCAGACTATCTGCGTCCTGTGGCTCGCCATCAATAAAGAGCAGACCTGCGGGTGCTACGCTAAAATTCGATTTGATGTGCCACTGGATAGGCAGATTGACGAATTGAGACTTGGTTCCGTCTGTGTAAATTTTGATGGTAAGGTTGCCGTTTCTCTCATCGGTGGCTTCAATTGCCTGTTGTGGGAAGAAGTAAGCCTCAAGGACATACTCACTCCCTCGTTTGCCAATGCTTGTCAAAAAAGCACGACCGTATTGCTCAGGCACTTCGGCTAGAGGGGATAACTGGAGAGACTCGCTTACAGGGGACAACAGGATTGGATCGCTCTTGTAATAGCCTTGGCCGTTGTCTGTTTTCAGAGTGATGTCCTGAAAAGCGAGGGACGGGGCACTTAGCAGAATCGGGTCTTGCACAAATGCTCTTGCGCTGACGACCACAGTGCTTGTTTCGCCAGATTCATTGCGAAAACCAAGTTCCGCAGTTTGGCGGACATCACCAACATATCCTGTTGGGTTCAACCTGAAGGTCAGGTTGATTGAACTGCTCGGCGGGATGTTGCGCTCTGGAAGCTCGACCGATAAACACCCGCATGATAAGCGCCCACGGGCTATGTCAATGGCTTGCTGGCTTTCGTTCTTAATTGTTATCGTGTGAGACACAGGCTGAGTTGATGCGATTGTCCCGAAGTCTATCTCTGTCTGCGAAATTACCAATCCAGCCAATGGCGGAGTGCAAAGCAAGGGCGCACAGCTCAGACAAACTCCGATGAGCGAACCCCGTAAGCTCCTTGCAAAATGTAGCATTTTCACCACCTGACCTAATGAAAAACTACAACAAACCCATCAAGCGAATCACCGCCGATGAAAAATCGTTGCATGACCTGCAGCAATGTCAAGGCCGAAATACAACACTTTTTTTGAAAAATTTGTTCCTGATCTAAGGTATTGATATTAAAAATGTTAC
>WRHW01000121.1 GCA_009783055.1 Holophagaceae bacterium | reverse complement strand
TCTACTCATGATTGACTTGACCGTTTTCCTATTTGCTCGTTACCATGTCAATGGCGTACGTGAAGAGTTACTGCAACCATATTATCATCCTTTTTGAAACACTCTCAGATCGAATTGGCGTATGCGTTATTTTGGCTGTTATAACTGAGATTTTGCTGGACACCATTTTTCCAAAGCATTGGCTTAAAATCAGGGTAGTTGAAGCCAGTAGGAACACAGGCACAAACATAAACATCATTGCCAGAGACGAAAATTGAAAGTGCTCTTTCTGGATGTAGATTTGCCAACTTGACTTGAATCTGCTGATATTGTGCGTCATTTTTATACACAGTGACCAAGCAATCGTCTCTATTGTCGGTTATAACATACACGTCATTGCCAGACACAAATACCTTGGCATAGTACCCTTTTCCATATTCCTTTGGGACTCCGTTTTTCCAAACTGTAGGAACCGTATTGATCCCGCTAGGCGTGTAAAACCATTCCGCACCTGCAACATATACATCCCCACTACCACCTGGCGGTGGAGTAATTCCTGTGACAGTCACATCGCAGTGGGCGGTGTAACTTCCATCATTGGTGGTAGCGGTGATTCGTGCGCTACCTACGCTTATGCCAGTTACAAGCCCAGTAGTTGCGTTTACACTGGCGATGCCGCTATTGCTACTCGACCAGTTTACGGTCTTGTTTGTGGCATTGGGTGGCTGGACAGTCGCCGTCAATGTCTCTGAGCCGCCAACCGAGAGGCTTGTAGAGGTTTTATTGAGCGTTACACCTGTGACGCTGACTGTTTGAGTGCCTCCACTGTTATTTCCACCATTTTTGTCCCCACCTCCACTGCATGACAAAAGAGCTAGGGATAAGGACAGTAGAACAGTAGGTAGGAAAAGGAAATGCTTTTTCATGCGATATTCCTGCTATTTGACGAAAACAGAATTGGCGTAACCATTGCCGAGGCTAGTGGGGGTAGTGTTCTTCCAAAGTTTGGCACCAGAGTTGTCAAACCCTGCAACATATACATCGCCTCTCGACACACAAACGGAAAGGGCCTCTGAACCCATGTCATTGCTGATTCGCGTTGGGGTTCCGTTCTTCCAGATTGTTCCATAGTCTTGATTTCGCCCCGCTACATAGACATCGCTACCTGATACAAAGATGGAAAAACCCCATGAATTATCGTCACCGATATGTGTGGAGTTGCCGTTCTTCCAAAAGGTGGCGTGATTACTGGGGAGGCCAGAGAGACCAATATAACTTTCATTCCCCACTGCATAAACATCGTTGCCTAACACAAATATAGATTTAGCCCCCGTGCTGTTGCCGAAGTTAGCTACTTGGATACCATTCTTCCATATCGTTCCGCCTTGGTTCCGTTCGGTCGCTGCAACATAGACATCGTTGCCTAGCACATACACACCCGTTTCGTAATAGGCAGACCATACGATTTGGCCGAGGTTGGTGGCGACACCGTTTTTCCATAGCATGAGCGTTTGGGTATAATCATAATTAGTTATCATTCCTGTTACATAGACATCGTTGCCTGATACAAAGACGGAATCTGCTGAAGAACTATCACCGCCGAGGATTGTAGGAAATCCGTTCTTCCAAAGAATGGCGCAGTTGTTTTCAACCCCTGCGACATAGACATTGTTACCCGAAACAAAGACGGAGTTGGCTTTTGAACCATAGCTACCGAGGCGTTGTGGGTGTGCATCTTTCCAAAGCGTGGCAAAACCTCCAGCAGCGTCCCTTGTGACCCCAGCAACATAGACATTCCCGCCTGTTCCTGGCTGGTTGCCACCGCTATTATTTCCACCATTGTTATCACTTCCACCTCCACTGCATGAGATGAGGGCAAGGGACAGGACTAATAGTGCCACTGAAACAGCGAGAAAGTATTTTTTCATAAGTCAATCTCCATCACAAAAATGGATAAGAAACCGCCCCAGACCCACATCCAGAGCGGTTATGAACTATTGCGCTTTGACCGCTTCGCCTAAACCCACCCAAACCTGCTACACTAAATTTGGCTCTAATTTCTGTTATTAAATAACTTATCGGAACCATATTTGGGACATGCTGAGAAAAAAACTTGGCTCCAGCTTCGAGCAACGAAGCAAATCGATAGCGGTAGCGCGGTGCCACGGCACCCTCGGCAGGCTGTCCTCTCTGGATGGCTACTCGTCCCATACATGATTGTAGCAGTAAATGTGGTACAACAGTTTTGCTACTACTTCAAAACCCGACAATTTCTTGTTTGGGTGAAACAATGAGCAAGTGGCCCCAGAGAGTTGTATTTGTAGAGAGGGTAAAGGAATTTTGCCGTAAAAACGACCTCCTGACCAAGCGCGGGGCTGTTCAGATGGATGTCCTGGCAGATATGCTGAATCTGAATGAGGATGTCCTACGTCAGTGCCTTCAGGATTCCACTAGGGGGAGGCCAGCAATACGAACCTTAGAGCATATAGCCTCTGTTTTGAAATGTAGCGTCACCGACTTTCTGGACACCCCCCATGACCCTCCACCGCCAATCTCAGTTGAACGGTGGGAGGGGCTTTCTGAGAGGGATCGTGGCCTTGTGGTGTCACTCATTGCTGAGATCACATCTGATGAGCTTTCCAATGCTGAAAGGGAAGAGCTTTTCAAGGATTTCAGGCACTTGAAGGCAAGGATGCTCAAGCTGAAGGAACTTTGGAAGGCTTAATTTCAGCCTTGATACACTCTTTACAGCGGATAAAGCGATATGGGGGATCAGTCTCCTGTTGCAGACATTCATTGCGGTTGAATATGTGGCACTCGCCAAACAAGCCGCATAGATGGATGATGATGAATTGGCAGTCTTTGTTGCAGTGTCTTTTTGTTGCTTTGATGGCAACAGCTATGGTGCGTGGCATGGTTTGCCTCCTCAAATCACAAAGGGTCACATCTAAAATGCGACCCTCCGGATTTTTATGGTTTTCGCCTTTTTGAGTGAAAGCTAATCAGATTGGTCTGGTGCTTTGAAATCCGGCAGATGTCCATAGAGGTCATCAACATAGAAAGCCATAACAAACGGGTTGAAGATCGCCTTGTAGAATTCCCCTTTGTATTGCACTACTACATCGTTCAGGCTCCGTTCTTCAATAATGGCTACCGTGTCTTTGGCTCCTTGTAGGCTATGGATATGGGCTGGTGCTAATTCGTATTGGGTCATTGGCTATCCTTTAAGGTTTTTTTCATCATTGGTTTGGTTGTTGGCAAGAATCGCATTAATTATTACTGGCAGTGCAAGGATTAGAATTTTCAGAAAAGTTCTCATCATGTCGCCTCCATAAAAAAACCGCTCCGATTATGGAGCGGCGTTGTTGGGTCACAATCACGGTCTACATTTATGCAGCTTTACATTTTCGGTCTGTTCGTAATTAAATAGCCTGTAATACCTGAGAAGGGGGATGGTCTTTTCTGTGACCTCTCCGGTAGCGTCAATTTGCCTGTAGAATTTGAATCTACATAGGGGCAAGCCAGGAGAAGGAGGAGCGTGATGGGGCTATGCCATGCTTATATGGCTAAGTACATTAAACCTAAATTCCCATAATTTTTAACCTAGTATAGGCAATTGACAGATTTTAGTGGAGTTTATGGATTTGTAATAGGTTAAAATATTTTAACCTATTCAACGACATTTGATCAAAAAAATACT
>WRHW01000120.1 GCA_009783055.1 Holophagaceae bacterium | reverse complement strand
CTCCACCGGCGCATGGCCCCATGATGAGGCTTACCTGTGGAATCACGCCTGAAGCCATTGTATTGCGCAAAAAAATCTCACCATAGCCCGCAAGTGAATTTACACCTTCCTGGATGCGCGCTCCACCGCTATCATTCATCCCCACTACCGGACACCCAACCTTCAATGCCATATCCATCACTTTGCAAATCTTTTTTGCAACGGTGAGGGATAGCGAACCACCCTGTACAGTGAAATCTTGGGCGAAAACGGCTACCGGCCTACTATCTACACGACCAAACCCAGTAACTACACCATCACCTGGAATTTGCTCTCCCGTAGTAGGATTCTTTGCTAAAGCATCAATTTCTTCAAAACTGCTTTCATCCAAAAACGCATCTATGCGCTCCCGCGCAGTAAGTTTGCCCTGCTGGTGCTGTTTATCTATTCTGGCCTGACCCCCGCCTTCTCTGGCAGAATCATATTTTTTTCGAAGAATATCCATCTTTTGTTGAAGGGACATATTCAATAACTCCTCTAACAACCTTGTAGCCCCCAAAATGGGTGGCTATCACATTAAAGAATAAGGCAATAACTAACGTCCGCTCTTTTTCCAATCAGACATAAACGTTTCTATGCCCTTATCCGTGAGTGGATGTTTGATCAAATTTTCAAATACTTTTGTTGGAATCGTGGCTACATGGGCACCTGCAAGCGCGGCTTCGGTTACATGTCTGGGTTGCCGTATAGATGCGGCGAGAACTTTGGTTTCAAATCCGTAGTTTTCATAGATTGCCACTATCTCCCGAATTAATTCGATGCCCTCCAAATTAATATCATCGAGACGACCAACGAAGGGGCTTACAAATGTCGCTCCGGCCTTGGCAACTAAGAGTGCTTGATTAGCCGAAAAGCATAGAGTGAGGTTTGTTTTAATCCCATGTGAGCTAAAATGCTTACACGCTTTTAGACCCTCTGTGGTTATTGGGAGTTTGATTGTCACATTTTCGTGTAGCTTGGCGAGTTGCATTCCTTCATCAATCATTCCTCGTGCTTCCATGCTAATTACTTCTGCACTGATGGGACCATCTACGATTTCACATATTTCTTTAATAATATCTTCAAATGGCTTGCCACTCTCCTTTGCTATTAAGCTAGGATTCGTCGTGACTCCATCCAAAACCCCCCAAGAATTGATTTGCTTTATTTCAGCCAAACTTGCTGTATCAAGAAAAAGTTGCATGGAAACCTCCACAAAATCTGGTAATCCTGTGTCTATTGTCTCATACCACAGCAATAAATACCAAGAGCACTTATGCAGAGTTGAGTAGTACTTGGTATCATTAATATTTTGAGGGTGTTTATGTTGGATGCTACGCTACTTCGTCATGGCTTGGATACTGTAGCAGAAAAATTGACAACAAAAAATTTCACTTTGGACTGTGAGGGTTTCTCACGCCTCGATCTTGAAAGACGAAGGATTATTTCTGAAGCAGAATCTCTCAAGGCCGAACGCAACAAGGTATCAGAGGAAGTTGCAAAGCTAAAGAGATTAACAGAGCCTGTAGACCATCTAATTGCCCAACAACATGAGATGGGAGGGAGGCTAAAAGCCCTAGAGTCGGCGGAACGAGAGGCTGAAAATGCCTTTAGGGACTTTATGAGCCGTATTCCAAACATTCCGCATGAAAGTGTTCCAATTGGAAAAGATGAATCAGGAAACGTTGAAATAAAACGATGGGGCAATCCCCAAGAGATAAATAATCCGTTAGACCATGTAGAAATAGCAACAAAACTTGGGATTATGGACTTTGAGCGAGCATCTAAAATCAGCGGTGCGCGATTTACAGTTCTAAGGGGCATGGGGGCAAAACTCGAACGCGCCCTTATCCAATTCTTTTTAGACCAAAATATTCAAGCTGGCTGGGAAGAGTTACTAGTCCCATACATGGTATTGCCACATACTGTATTTGGCACTGGCCAACTCCCAAAATTTGAACATGACCTCTTCAAAACCTTTAAGGGGGAAGAAACTCTCTATTTAATTCCCACCGCAGAAGTGCCTGTGACAAATATTTATCGGGATGAAATTATTGGGGCAGAATCACTACCTATTCGCCATTGTGCTTTTACGCCATGTTTTAGGAGCGAGGCTGGAAGCTATGGTAAAGATACAAAGGGCTATATCCGTCAGCACCAATTCCATAAGGTAGAATTGGTGGCATTTACATCCCCTGAGAATGGTGCTACCGAGCTTGAGCACCTAACTCGCCAAGCAGAATCACTGTTAGAGGCACTTGAACTGCCATATAGGCGAGTAGAACTTTGTTCAGGTGACTTAGGGTTTGGTAGCCAAAAAACATTTGATCTGGAGGTATGGCTACCAAGCCAAAAATGCTATCGCGAAATTAGCTCCTGTTCGTGGTACGGCGACTTCCAAGCAAGGCGTGCAAACCTAAAATATAAGGCTAAAGAGGCTAAGAAACCTGACTTTTTACATACTCTTAATGGGTCAGGGTTGGCGGTTGGAAGAACACTGGTTGCGATTCTCGAAAATTTTCAGCAAAAAGACAACTCGGTATTAGTGCCCAAAATTCTCCGCAATTTGATGGGCACGGATATACTAAAATAAGTAGTAGTTTTCGGTCGAGGTATTTCAATGCCATGTTTGTCGTCTGCGCCTTCAAATCCGCCTCATCCTGCTTGGTAGCTGTAAATTTTGAAATAATACAATGTTACGCAGGACTCGGCTACACTCCGGCACAGCCTACCAACTCTGTTGTTTCAAAAATCTGGCGTGTTTTGAAAATGGCTCGATCTAAACTTTTATTTTGACCTTGGGTCTTATCTGTGAGGGGTGAAATGCTCAATTCTCCAAAGTCAAGGCGAATATTACTAGACACTATCTTGTGGCTCGTTGTTGCCTTGTGTACTTGGTTCGCCCTGACACGGCATTTTCTTGCCTCATGGGTTGTTTCGGGGCGCTGGCAAGTACCCAGTATCGTACGCGTCCATGTTGGGAGTGTTGAAAAAATACCATCTGCTGATGATTTTTATTTTGACCGTCTGATAGTTGTCAAAAAGGATGGTAGCCAAAAAATCTACCGACTATTAAAGGAGCAATTGTATGGAGTTCAGCCTGAAGATAATATTTGGCTCATAAATTCACCATTTGTTGCTGGCAACGCTTCTCCTCCGACGTTTAGGTTTTCTATACCCAAGCTATTCATAGTTTTTCCTGAATTCTTCCTACTAGTTTGCGGTTGCTGGCTCTTTTTTAGGTTCCGAAGTCGCTTAGGAAAACCTTTTGACGAATACGAAGGCCCTGCAAAACCCACTTCTACTTATGTTGTTCCATCTCCAGACTCATGGGGTCGTAGCAAAAACTTTATAAACAAAAAGGATCATGAAGAATAGTCCTGACTCCATTTTTGCAGTGCCTTACTCAATTTTTCTACTTGGTCTGGCTGTGTTGTTTTGAATCGGCTTACTAATTTCCATCCTTGACTCATCTTTTGGTATCGGTGAAGCCATAAAATTGGACCCTGCCAGGGATCACTGCCAATGCGTGTTCTAACAAAATATGCAACTACAGTCCACTGCCCCTCAGAGAGAACTGTGCGACCTAACTCCTCTACAGCCACTTCACCATCGTCACTTTCAATGACTAATTCGTCTAAGTCAGGAATGATCATAATTAGCATTCTAACCTAGGAGGTCAAAAACCTCCAGCAGAGCTGGAGGCTTGATTTTGTGAACCGCTCAAAGCGGTTAGAATTTGCGCCGCCTAAAGGCGGCATGGCACCTATTAAACTTTGAACAGTTCCAACTGCTCCAACC
>WRHW01000119.1 GCA_009783055.1 Holophagaceae bacterium | reverse complement strand
AGCGGGGACCCAGAGGACTTTGCGGGACCTGGAGGGTTACTGAAGCAGTTAACAAAAGCCCTAATAGAGCGTGAATGGAAGAGAGCTGACCCATAGCTAGGAGGGTGCCCGTCAAAACAGCCTCCTCCTCGAGTAGAGTACATACACGAACACGAAAGGTAGCACTACAAAGTAAGCCGTGAGCAGTAAAATATACGGCAGGGCATGTAATAACTTGTATCCAATGGTTGATTCAACATACCTGAAGCGTGGCATACCTGACACATCTATTCTGTCACTGGTTCTAAACCCTGGATTGATCTTCTTGGTTTGGTTGTATTGGGAAGCCAAATATTCACGAGCTATTACTCGCCAGCTATTCACAAGGTTTTCGAGATGGTCGAATCGTTCGATCCCGAAACCTGATAGCTCTTCTACTGCAACTAGGAAATTAGTATATGGAGAAATGCAGGCAAATCTGATGGAAAGTTTTGTTTGCCTGGTTACGGCCTTCGAATATTCGTCCCTCAGAGCGGTGACTCTGCCACTGATTTCCATATCGATTTTAGCCATATCAATTTTTTTTTGGGCCTCAGATTCGGACATACCCTGTGCGATATATGGAGCGACTAATTTATTAACAGTTTCCCATTTCTCAGAATTTCGCATGCGTAGTACCTGACGTTGTATAGCACCCAAGTCAGGTACTTTGACGATAGTTTTTGCTAAATACGAACCCGAGACCGGTACTACAATTATCAACAATATCCACACACTAAAGCAAGAGAATGCTGACAACGTCTGATCTAAAAACATTGAGGAAGCAAGTGTTCCCAAGCAGTAAAAGAAAATAACGTATACAATAGAACTCAAAAATATTCCAAATAGGGATGCCAATTGGTTTAGGTTAAATGCCGGTGCGTCGCTAATTCCTATCCATATTGGCAAAATCAAAAAGATTACGGTTATGGGCAAAATTGCGACTAGGCTCCCCCCAAGGATTTTGCCCAGAATAATTTTTATCTTGGGAATGCCCGTTGAAAGAAGTAGCCTCATTGTTGCACAATTAACTTCTCGATTGATGGAATCATAACTCAGCAACAGTGTCAACAGACTACCTAGTATACCCACGAGGGCAATAATGTCAAGTTTAATTGTGATCGATTTTATGGGATTATCATCTAGGCTACGGCCAGCTTGGAACACAGTGCCATTTACTGCTGGAGCGACGATAATTTCCATTGGTGATGGCTGTATTATTGGGAAACTAAGTGCTATATTTCTGTCGTAGCTAGTATATTTTTCGAGAGCCTCTTCCTGTGATTTTACTTTGAGTAAATAGTCGTTCCAATTTGATCTATACTCGAAGTGGCGGATGGAGATCATTATGAAAAACGTTACCAAGATGAATATGAAGGCCACAAGAAACCTGAAACTCTTGAGATGTTCCAATATCTCTTTTTTGGCAACGTAAGTAAGCATCCTGATCCTCCGAACCGGTTAAACATTCTGCACACAGAAACGTCTCACAACAATTCACATAATAACTGGCAGATGGATATTTCGAAAATGCGGAATTACTCTATACGACATCGATCTCCCCATAGCAATCATCCTTCCCTCAAGTCCAGGCGCATAAATTGTCTGTATGCAAGTAATAGCAATACAGTTGTTTCGAGGCAAAGGAATATCATTGAAAGAAGGGCGACCATCGAATCTGAGCTAAAAGCCATCTTGGTAAACACAAATTTGAAATCTTTTGAATTTTTCACTAGGTTGTCTTTATTTTGCAAGATGATTTTTTTTGCATGAATCGAATTTTGCACTCCGTTGCCCATTAATTCCATACCGGCGCTATCATAAATGCATGATGGCGATGCTAAGGAAAGCCATCGGTTAATCTTGGCATAGCTAGTAAACAGGTTCCTGTGATTTTCCCAATCAGCATTGTGTTTGGCTTGTATTTGTTCCATTTGAGAAGCCCAATTCCCGTGATATCCCGAATCAGTCCACTCAAACATTGTTTGACTCCATCTTTCCGCTCTGCTTTGCTCCATCGTCCTAGCAGATGGTAAATTCACAAACATATCTGATAACTGTGGTATCACGGCCGGCACGATGAATACGAACAAAAGCCAGCAGAGCAAACCAGTAATCAGGCTCTCGGAGGAGTGCTTGGAGGCTATCGAAATGAACAGGCCCAACAGCAAGAAGAATAGTATGTAAATCAGAGATAAGAGAACAAACAGGCAGACTCGTACACTGTCCATCGGTTCCGAAAACATGTTGTTTATTGCAAGTATGAGGCAAGAAATAATCGTACAAATTATCAACGGCACTGCCAGACAGATGAAAGAAGCTATGAGCTTGCCGAGCATCAAGTGCTTTCTGGAAGCACCTGAAGCAATAGCTATCTTTAACGTGCCAGCAAACCTCTCTTCTGAAACTGTTGCAAAAGTAATGAGAATCGCCGCCAAGCTCAGAAGCACTTTTACAATAAAACTTGCGTCCAATGTCTCAAAAACTGACAAACGCAGAGATATGTTACTTTCACCCAAGGGTTTCACAGTAAAATTGCTTACCATTGCATCCACAACCACCGACATTGCCGAGTTTTTATCTGTACCTTCTGCAAAAATCCCCAATGGATTGGGCGGGATGGCCATGGTGTAGGGGTCTGTAACGGCTACCACTTCACTGTATTCCTTCAGCTTGGTATTGTAGCAGTCAATGTTGACGATAAGGCTACCAAAGAACATCACCACAAACAGGCCGATGATCAGCTGAAATCTCAGAGATACTAGGTTAAGCATGGTTTCATGGCAAATAATTCTTTTCAGCATGTCAAAACACCCGGAACGTGCCAACAATTTTGAGACACAGTTGTTGAAAGAATTTTAGAATAGGGAAATCAGTTTTTAGTAAATTAACCATTTTACGTGGATAATTGTATTTGCCGAACTTGCGCGGACTATAATGCACACCACTTGCTGTAATCTTTCCAAAAGATATGTTTCGAATCTGGTCTGTCATCAAAGCCTTTACTCCTTCGGCAGTAAGTGGATGTAGCAAACAATCATCTAAACCTTCGCGATTCAGCTAACATTTGACCAAATTTGCTGTTGACTTCTTGCTTCGCCGACAACGATTTCGTTCTGGTCTTGGGTCCAGAGCCGGAACCTCGCTCTCCACAGACTGACATTGCATGACTCGCAACCATATTTCTCTGTTTTTTTTTAACGCTCTTGTCACTGTTGCTCTCCTCGACGCATTCTGGACATGGTAACATGCGCTTGTATTGAATCTTAAGTTCTTCTTTTTTCTGATCAATCATTTCCGGACGTGGCTCGTTAGCATTAATTATCAAAGAACAACTCCACCAATCCATTTTTTCGTCATAATCAACACTACGTATAATTGAACTCTTAAGGTCACCAGGACTTAAATCAATTACTACTTGATACTCTACATCATTTTGCACTAATCGATCTTTATTCAAAAATACGAATAGGCTTGAAGTCGACGCAAATCGTGATGATTGAGTACGATGAGGAAATGTTTTCAGAAAAAAACTACCATGAGTTTTTTTTAAAAAAAATTTTTTTAAGTTCGTTTCCCTACGTGCCAATGATGTGTGAGACACCTAACCAGGAGTAAATTAATGTATAAGGGTATAGGTGAATCAATGACAAAAAGCAGAGAAAAGAAACTAAAAGGAGCCTTCACCCCTGTGGGGGACGGAGGCGAGCGTAGCGAGCCGAAGTCCCCCATAGGGGGCGGCGCGATAGCGCAGGGGAGCCTCTCCAGTCCCGAAGTGTCCGCAAAGTCCTCCAGAAGGAAGCACACAGCCGAG
>WRHW01000118.1 GCA_009783055.1 Holophagaceae bacterium | reverse complement strand
TAGTGGGACAACCTTGAATGGCACTACAGAACTTAGGTTTGTCAAACTTGGCTCGCCGTTAAGTGAACAACAAAAACGTAAATAGCTATAAGTATAGCCTTCCAATAAGCGCTGCCATGGCTGTTTCAGTGCGGAGTGTGCGGGTTCCGAGACTCACAGGTTCAAAACCGATTTTTTCCAATGCTTGTATTTCATTTGGAATGAAGCCTCCTTCCGGCCCAATGACCAGCGTACATGGTTCAATAATGCAAGCCGGACAAGGAACGATGGCCAAAGGGTGGGCAACAAGGCGAAGGGTTTGGGAGGCGATAACGGGCAATTCATTCTGCACAAATGGAGCAAAAAACCTTGCCAGGTACAACTTGGGTAAAACTGTGTCCCCTGCTTGCTCTAATCCGATGATACGCTGATGCAGAAGGTTGGCTTCACTCAAGCGCAGGCTTTTCCAATAAGACTTTTCTACTTTCCAGGCATTGAGGATAATCATTCGACTAGCCCCAAGGCAAGTGGCAGAAGCGATAACTCTGTTTAAGACTTTCGGCCTTGGTAAGGCAACAACAATAGTTAATGGCAATTTTGGAGGAGGTTCCTGTTCAAGGGATACTTCTATTTCCACAGTCTGATTATCCAGGGCGGTAATCAGTCCTCGTCCAACCTTCTCATTCAATACCCCAACCCGCAGTGTGTCGCCGAGCTTGGCGCGGTGAACATTGACAATATGTTCCAGCCTACGACCCGTCAGGCGCACGTGCTGTTCTGATATGAAATCCTCGGGGAGTAATAAGACCAAATTCATAGATTCAGGATGCCATAAATATTAAAACGAAAAACTTGCGAAAAAATGAAAAAAAAGCGAAAATAGAATTTGTAACCTGGAGGCATCATGCATTCTTACGGATTTAAGCTCCCTGATTTTTTTAAGGAATATGGTCCGATTGCTGCCCAAAGCATTGAGGCTGCAAAGGTAATTATTAGAGAAAGACTGGGCCTAAAGCGGCTGCCACAGGGCTTCAGCATTTGGGATCTCTCAGAACGACCCCTTGAACGCTGGCGCATATAGCGGTTCAACTTTTTGTAGTTGAACTGCTATACCAGGATTTGTTTGCAGAACGAAGGTGGAGCTGGAAAAGAACCTGCTAGCGTGCCTCCAGGTCTGCCAAATTTATAGTGGTTGGCGTGGGGGCCTCGGACATCCTGAGCGTAGCGAAGGATTCCGAGAGTTCATGGCCGTTTGTTGTTCATAGGGACAAATCTTAGTTCTGCGCCATTCAAGGTTGCGGGGCAACCTCGAATGGCACTACAGAACTTAGGTTTGTCAAACTTGGCTCGCCGTTAAGTGAACAACAAAAACGTAAATAGCTATAATGTACCATGGAGGTTGTGCATGGTAAATGTAGCACTGGACGTTGTTACAGATGGTAATATTGAGTCTTGCAGGGAACTATGCAATGAGTTGATGGCTTATCAGCAGAGTAAGGCTAAATTGTTGCCTGAGATTTTTGACCAGATGAACTTTGACACGCGCATGAAGCTGAGTTTTGAACAGGCCATTGCGAGCCACGTTGTAGTAGCCAAAGACGAAAATACAGTGCCAGTCGGATATATTTTTTCTACGGTAGAAAGTGTTTCCTATAAAGATTCACACATCCCTGAATGGGCCTCTACAATTTCAACCGGAGAAATACTAGGTTTCTACCCCAAATGGGACAACCCTCCCGCGAAGACGGGCTGTGTAAATAATCTGTACCTTCGCAAAGAATATCAGAGGATGGGGTTGGGCGAAAAACTCATGGATATGTCTATGGAGTGGTTTAGGACCATTCCTGACATTGATATTGTCTTTGTCTATATCTCAAATGGAAACGATGCTGCAATGAGCTTTTACAAAAAATATGGCTTTGCCCATAGCCACGAAGTCTTTGGCGGCTTTATACTTGCACTGTACAAGCAATTGAGCTAAGGCGGTTTTACTGATGAACCCCTACTGGCCAAGTCAAACCTTGTTCATCGCCAAAAGGAACCAAAAGCAAAAGAGCTGTCAGTCAACTATGACAACTAATACCAACAAACTACAATGTTTCAACATGCGTTTAATTCGTTTGGTAATTCTAACAAATTTGTTACACAATCAGAACTATTGTTATATTTATTATTTGTATTTTTTCATTGTGCTCTCATTTGTAGTTTCCAGTATTTGCATCATTTACCAACTACATTCGCCAAATGATTGATAATTTTTAATAAATTATTAATTTGGCACGTTAATTGAAACCAGTTCCACGTCAAGGCTCGGCATGGGGTCGGGCATAACAGATCATCATATTTTTTTTGTTTTTGGAGAAAGAATGAAAAAACAATCAGGCTTCACCCTCATCGAGCTGTTGCTCGTGCTTGCCATCATCGGCATCATCTCTGCCATCGCCATCCCGGCCATCCTGTCCCAGCGCGACAACGCCAGGAATAAGTCCTGTCAGGCAGCCGTGACAACCTTCCTTAGTTCCTGTGCTGCGGCTATGAGCAATGTTGAAATTGAGACAGGAACAATCGTCACGACTTCTACCCAGTTTCAGAACTCTGTCATTGGGAGTAGCCAAGCCGATACCAAGATGAATTTTTTGTATGTTACAAAAAATCCATGGGATATGAAGTCAGGGGCGTACTCTGCCACGCTCGGCACGGCTCCAACAATAGCTTCGGATGCTACCATTGGCACGAAGAAAGATGAGGAAACAACTCTCTATGGAAGTTTGGGTACGGCTGCGAATGGGTTAGTCTTGCTCGCCATGAATGATACCTCAGGCGAAATCGGAGCTGGTGTAAAGCTAAAGTTAAAGACAAGTGCAACTACTGACCCGATATTCATGAGACAGGGTGGCGGTGCCAACTAGTCTTTGCTGGTAATTTTTTTCCAACAAAAAAGGGCCTTCCGGCCCTTTTTTGTTGGAAAAATTGCTATCGAGGTTGCAGGTGTAAGAGTGTTGCCCCGAAGTTGATGAACGGCAGACAGACGAATGAGAGAACAAGTTACTACCTGTTCTCTCGCCCGTCCAAGAGATCGTACAGCAGAAACCGGATGAAATAATTATTGGTGCGGAATTACCACTTAAAGCATAAATCTATGGAACATAACCAATAATCTGTGGTTTAATTTGGTTTCCTATAGTCCATTATAACCAATAGTCCGTGGTTTAATCTGGTTTCCTATAGTCCACGTGGAAGGACAATAGGATTTCCGGATAGGAATATATTTTGACTTACCCCCAATTATGAGCCAGCTATTTACTTTATAATCAACACCAACAACATAAGTAGGGTCGAAATTATGGTTGTAGCTGTAGGAATAAAATCCATACTTTTTAGGGATATTAAGGCTATCTTTCAGTTTAATGCTATCTGCCATTCGCTTGTTGAATACCAAATTATCAGTTATATCCCTTAATTTATCGTCTTCAGGCCTGATCGTTAAATCGCCTGAAAAAAGCGAAAATGCGACCACTGATTGCAGAAGCAAAATTCGGACAAATTCAAATTGTTTAGTCATTTGAATTGAATTGAAGCTGAAAGATTGTAATTTTCATGTGATTCTCCCCAGAAAGTGGCGGGGTTGAACTCCGCTAGACTTGATTGCAACCTAATTTTTCCCAAAAAGCAACAAAAATGTTTTTTTTTGGAATGCCAACAGACAACAGCTTTTCTGTAAATTGCGAACCGAAATGACGCTCCTTAGACAGAGTAGCTAGTGCAATGTAACACTTAAATGTTGCATTGCACTAGGGTCGGGATTTGCCCGCAGGACGAAGGTGAAGCTGGAAAGGAACCTGTTAGCGTGCCTCCAAGTCTGCCAAATTTATTGT
>WRHW01000117.1 GCA_009783055.1 Holophagaceae bacterium | reverse complement strand
GTAAGGGCAGAACCCAAAGCAAAAAAAAAGAAAAGGTATTGATTTAGTTTCCCGCCACTAACCCCCCAACCCGCCACAAGGCGCAAACTGACCACTGAAAACTGATAACTGAAAACTAAACACTACCAAACAACCAACAAATACAAGGTCAGGTTTTTTTTGGGATTATGATAAAGATTGGGAGTATCACTATGGCCACACAATTTTTTACATCGACATCGCTAATGGCACTACTTTTTTTTGGCTTATACCAAGTTGCGATCAACAGATCGCACCTTGGTATGAGGGGGGCGCGACAGCGGCACTCGCAAGTTTTGGGAAATACGGGCTTTGCTCGTGTTTTCAAAAACTTTGGCGTTTCGCGTTCAAAGCCATTTGAACGCAACCTAGTATTAGTTGATCAAGATATTCCCAAGCCCAGAGTTGAATTAAAATATGGGGCACAGCGCGAAGGGCGAAGGCCAGACACTGCCATGGCGAAGTGGCGCGCCCACAGGCTTGGAATGATTATTCACTTTGGGCTTTATTCCCAAGCTGGAGGCACATGGGACGGCATCAGTTACCCATCCGCCGCTGAGTTTATCAAAGCCAACGCAAAAGTGCCGGACGTAGAATACGATAAATTACTGAAAACATTTAATCCCGACAAAAAAGCACCCAAAAATTGGGCACGCCTTGCGAAACAACTGGGTGCCAAATACGTAGTGATTACAACCAAACATCACGAGGGCTTCTGTTTGTGGCCAAGCAAACATACTGACTTTGCCGTGCATTCAACTCCCTATAAAACAGACTTTTTGGGCGAATTTATTAATGCCTGTGAAGAAGAAGGCTTGGACGTTATGCTCTATTACTCAATTTTAGATTGGCATCACAAAAGCTGGAGGTATGCACTAAAAGACGAGGATGACCGTACCGAGTTCATGAAATATTGGAAATTTGCAACACTCCAACTAGAAGAATTGCTCGACCGGTATCCTGGCGTTAAAGGTTTTTGGTTTGATGGCACATGGGATAGTTCCGTCAAAAACAACGGCTACCTTACATATGAGCTTGAACAGCGTTTGAGAAAGATAAAGCCAGATTTAGTAATCGGTTCCAGATTGCGGGCAGATGAAACGGGGGCGCGGCATTTTGACGCCAATGGCCAACTGATGGGTGATTATGAACAGGGCTGGGAAAGAAAGTTGCCTGTTGCCCCATTGGAGAATGATTGGGAATGTGTAATGACAGTTCCAGAAAACCAGTGGGGGTATCACGCTAAATGGAGTGGCCACGTCAAAGATTCAATAGAGTTAATTGAGATGTTGGCCAGATGCACCGCCCTGGACGGTAATTTTGTGTTAAATATCGGCCCACAGGGCAACGGCTCGATTCGGTCAGAGGAAATCCAGCTAATTCAGGAGATTGGAACATGGATGGATATAAACAGCCACGCAATTTACAATTGTGGCACATCAGGGCTTGAAAAGCAGGACTGGGGCTGGATTACAGCCAGAGAAGGTTCAACCGAACTTAATGCAATTATTTTCAACGTCCCTGTTTCTGGTCGTTTGAATATGCAATTAAAGAAAGGAGAAGTCATCAAAAGTGCTACTTTGGGTGGCAAAAATTTGCAGATTGAGGAAAATGGTAACGGTCGCTATTTCATCCATATCCCCAAAATAAATTACAACACTGCTTTTGTTATAAAATTGCAAATTGTTGACGGCAAACAAACTACGACAGACGCGCCAAAAATTTGAAGAGAAATTTTTCAATTGCCTCTACTGACCACTGTATATGCACTTTACCTTGCCCGCGTACTCCTGCTCCAGTGCCTTTAGTGCCAGCAGGTTGTCGCCATGTATCAGCATGTTTTTGGATTCAGCATCGCCATAACCTTTGGACGCGTCCCGCAACAGTATGCGCGGCTCCACCTCAGGCTCCTTGCCCTTGCCTATCCACGTCAACTCAAGTTTTTGCATAGTATTTACTCTTTACTGCACAACAAAATTTCAATGCGATTCGGCATTATTGAGCAATGACACATTATCAAGTGATTCTATGATATAGCTGGGTTTGCCCCGCCCTACCCGTATTTCTTTTAATGTGGCGTTTACTGTTTTCCCTGCAAATTTCAACAGATCTTTCCCTTCTTCCGGCGTTAAATATGTTTTGCCTTTTTTAATTTCCCCATCTGCAATCTCCAATTCAAACCTGCAGGCCATCGATAAAACGCCTATCAACGTGCCCGTTAAACTCATATCTTTTTCAGACCTGTTGTCTTTTGCCAAGCAAGCTACTGATGTTTTTAGTTGCGCTTCATTTCTGAAACGAAAATAATGACCGCCAAAGTCAACACAGCACAGTGCCTTGTTTTGAAGCTGGTATTCCAAGAAATCATAGACTTTGTCAATAGCCCTTGGGTGAATTTCATCAGATAGTTTGGAAAGCCCATCGTCTGAACCGTCAGCTATTGTCTGAAATATTTCCTGTATTTTTTTTATACTTTCTGTAGCTGGATGTGGTTCCTTTATAAGTGTATTTTCTTGGATATCAGGCACTTCCAATTCAAAACCGAATGAGCCTAGTGCTTTGCCGACTACAAGCAATTGACTTTGTTGCTTGTTTGGAAAGGGCCCGCTGTCATTCAACTTGCCTGTAAGACTCGCAGAAACTGCCGAAACAGCTTTGGCAAATTTTTCTAGGGCAAGGCCAAGAAATTCTGAATCTGCACCGTAAGACCCTTTTACTGGTTCGCCTCGAAAGGTTAGCTTCATCCTGTTTGAAGGGGGGGGTATCGGTATATCTTTAATTGCCGCTTTGGCCTTATGCAAGCGCGACTCAATCCCCATTCGCTCAATCACGTTTTCCTCTGGGATACCTTTTAAAATGGCTTCTAACGTATTAATTTCAGAAGAATAAAAAATGTATTCATTTCTGTCCATTTTGCATCTCCTTTTCCTTCATTTTCAGGATGACATCGGCACTACTATCCTCTTCGGGCGATAAATCTAGTTCTACGAACCCTTTTTCAGCAAAGCTCCCACGCTGGTGTGACCACAAATTATGCCAATATGTCACCTTATGCACCATTTTGACTGTCATCGGTTGCCCCAGCAATTCCAGATAGCCGTCTACTCGATATTTTGCCTTTGTTTGAGTTGGGTCGAATAATTCGGGATGCCTACTATATAAGTCATGCTGGTCATTGCAATCTTTGGGTAAGTAGGTAAATGTAACGATATCAATATCATGTGGTGGAGTTCCTCTAAACACCTCCACATCTTCCACAAAACTGCCGTTGATCCACTGGAAGCCTTCACAAATCCCGGTTTCATGCAAAGCTTTGCGATAGTTAATAAACCCACGAAAAATATCCAGGCGTTCTTTGGACACAACAAACAGGTCGGCAACATCGAGCAATGTTACACGAAAGGGAGACTGCTCACCAATTGCCAACCCACTGCCAATTACTTTAGGCAATACACCTGAGGAGTCCCACTCAATTGCCAATTCGGCCTCCGTTATCCTTGCCACTTTTACAGCATCTATAGGATTGTATGTTTATAAACTCTTGTCCAAGTTTTTGCATGTAACCACCTTTCCTAGATTACTTCAAAAGGCCCAGGTAGTCTCCCGAATGAATGACTGTTGACGACAGTTCCTGACCCAGCATCTGCCCCATCCGAAATGCCCCATGTAAGTGATTCAGGCCGAGCAAAAGCTGATTGTCCATTTCCCATGTCGCCCTCCTCTGGGTCTTATACCAAGTTGCACCCATACGGGAGCAACTTGGTATAACGGCAATGCGAAAGCAGTGCCCGCAAGTTTTTGAAAATACGGGCTTTGCTCGTGTTTGCAAAAACTTTTGCGTTTCGCGTTTA
>WRHW01000116.1 GCA_009783055.1 Holophagaceae bacterium | reverse complement strand
AGGGCCAAACCCGAAACGCAATCCTTTTTCGGAGACCCCATCGCTGGTAACACCATGAGGAGGGGTACACCCAGCACAAATACCCTGAGTGGTCTCACGAGGAAGGGCGGGCTACGACTTTTGATAATTGACCCAAGTGGGGCTATTGACATACGCCAAGTTTCTAACATCCTGAGACAGGGAGAGCTACAAGATTACAGAATTGCCCCACATATTGCCCGACCTTCTGACCCTGCCGCAAAAGAATTGATCGAAAGGGAGAGACTCTCGGACAATACTTTTTTCTGGGGGTTCCTGGATGACACGGCAAAATACCATCATGGTGGTAGCGCGATGCCGACTCATGACAGCATTGTGGATACGCTCAGGGGAGTCGGTTGGAAGAGTGCATTATTCAAGTTTAGGGAATTAATAAAGGAAAACCCTGAATCGTTGACTTTGAAGCTTTTGTTGTTGGATGAACTGCAGAGAACATCTTCGATGAAGGCAATGGCACTTACCAGACCCGGAAACATGCTGGACGACTCAAAAGATAATGAAATCTGGGGCGAATTTGTCAGAGTTGCCAATTCTGCTCTCCCCGAGCTAATGCAAGGCAGTGAATACGAAATCAATTACCAACGTATGTTCAGGTTGCATGATTTTGAGAAAAGCGAGTTATTGCAGAAGTTTGCGCAAAGACACATCGTTTCAGTAGAAAACGCACTTGTTAACATGCCCCATTCAAAAGACCTGTGGAGGCTTTGGGCTATTTTTAGCCTTTTTGCTCCGAGGATGCAACTTCAGACATTGCTGGAAACATTGACACCTATCCCTGACGCAACAGATTTTCCGCCCACATTTTTATACCCCGACCTCATCCAGAACTACCAAAGATTGACATCCTGGTGGCAAATAATCGAACTTGTAGAACCAATTTGGGAGTCCTACCAAAAGATGGCAGACGATGGCGAAAACATTAAGCACAGACTGACCCAGGGCCTACTGCAACAGTACATTGACCCTCTGTGCAGTGCGTACGAAAAATTGGGTCAGCATCACAAGGCTGAAAAAATACGCGAAACATGGGTAAAGGCAGGAGGGTGGAAAGAGACGGAATTAATTAGGTAAAACTATTTCCATAAGATCAATATTTCTAACATTTTTTTTACTTTTCCCCTTGACATAATTTTCGGGCATGCAACAATTTTTCCAACGGGGATGGATGCCTGGCGGGTGGGGTGTAGTTTTTCATTGAATAGGGGTGGAAATGCTACTATTTGCAAGAGGCTTGCGGAGTTCGCTCATGGGAGTTTGCTTGAACTGTGCGCCCTTGCTTTGCACTCCGTCCATTCCTGGGTTGGTCATTTCAGAGACTGAAGTAGATTTCGGGACAATCGCCTCTACTCAGCCTGTGTCCCATGTATTTACTATAAAAAACCAAAGCGAGAAAACCATCAGCATCGAGTACGCTCGCGCATCCTGCGGATGCTTTTCGATAGAGTTACAGAAAAGCGCAATCCCAGCATCTGGCTCAGTTGACATGGTTGCAACGCTAGACCCAATCGGTCGTGTTGGCAACGTCCTCCAAACTGCTGAAATTGGCTTTTACAATGAGTCAGGCGAAAAAGGCTCAGTGATTTTTACAGCAAGAGCCTTTGTGCGGGAACCCATTCACCTTAGTTCTCGATCAATTGCCTTTCAGAACATTGACCTAAAAACAGATAACGAGCAGGGTTATTACAAAAGCGATCCAATCCTGCTGTCCCCAGCAAGCGAAGACATCCAGCTATCCCCTCAAGCCGAAGTGCCTGAACAATACGGTCGCGCTTTTTTGACAAGCCTTGGCAAACGAGGGAGTGAGTATGTCCTTGAGGCTTACTTCTTCCCACAACAGGCACTTGAAGTTGCAGATGAAAGAAATGGTAGCTTAACCATAAAAATTTACACAGACGAAACCAAGGAGCAGTTCGTCAACCTGCCAGTCTCATGGTACATCAAGTCAAATTTCAGCGTCTTTCCTGGGAGATTGTTGTTTATAGACAACGAAGCACAGGATGGAGACTATTTGACTATCAAAACTTTGAATGGAAGCCAATTTGAAATTAGTGAAGTTTGGGTATCAGCAAAAAAATTGAGTTCCGACTTTATCGGTGGCAACAAAGAACAGAGTGAATACACAATAGCCCTTTGCGAAATAGCAACTTTGCTGGACAACTTGGATTACCTGGCCAGTTCAGAATTGGTTATCAATACCAATCACTGCGAGGAGAAGTCTGTCAAGATTCCAATTTCTACCCTTTTCTCCAAAGTGAAGGATACAAAATGAAAACACACAGACAAGCAGGTAGCAACAGGGCATGGCGGAGATTTTTCATTTCCGTTCTCATATATATTTCTGCCACAACTGTTATCTTCGCCCAACAAGATACTCAACATACAATCGCCTTTGAATTGCACTCAGTTGGATTTCCTAAAAATCATTCTTTTCAAATAGATCTTCAATTAAAGTATTTTTGCGTTGACACTAAAAAAATGGCATTAGAAGGTAGACGATCACCCATTGCAAAAGACATACTCCTAGAACAACTATCGAGCAATACACACAAGTGGGAAATTACATTTGATAGCAAAGAAAAACCAATAATAACAGGCTCGCCCAAAAAAATAACATTCAGTTTTCAAAGGCCACTCAGAGAATTGAGTAATGCCAGCGGATATATCAAATTGGAAGGAAAAGCCAGGATATTGAAAGACGGTAAAAGATTAGCGACACAAACATTCAGGCAAACAAGGATGTTTGAGGCCAATGCTACTTACGTACTGTTAGTGGTCGACAATAAGGTGATCCATGAAACAGCTCAGCCCGCCGGAATAGCCTTTCTTCTCCTTAACGAGCTTAATGACATGATTGCGGGTAAGCCATTGCCAAATCATACGAGGGGTATCCAACTGCCCGTCGTAAAGAAAGGCGATAACAAATGAAAAATCCAAATATGCAACACAACAAAAGCCCTCCAAACACTGCCCAGAGCAAGTATAAGGTGGCTTCAAAGCCTTACAAAACTGGGTGTCTAAGGTGTTTTCAAAATCTATGTTGTAGGTGTACACCATCATTTAGCAACCCACTCTGAAGTTGCGACCTGTATTGTTTTGACCTAGCCTAACAATTCCATTGTTTCAAATCCATGACGAGTTTTGAAATACTCTCATCTAATCATGATTCATCAATTTGGAGATCGAAATGACCAAGCTAAAAAACTTTTTTTGCGGTTTTATGATCACAGCAATTGTGGGTATGTTTACCCCGAACCTGATGGCATATATACATGAAGACCCGTGGCCACCTCAAATGTGTGAAACGATTATAAATGTACCTGCCCCAAGTTATTTGGGAGAGGACTATTATTTTTCTTGCATCCTGATGATGGATTTCTACTGGGATCCAGGGGAGCCATCCTTTGGTGCTGGGGGTATGTATGAAATATTGACCGATAACTGTTGGTATGTTTGCTCTTTATGGAAACATGGTGTTCCACCCAGCTAGGTACTGTATTAACGTTCTCACATCGCTTTTCGAGAGGCAAACATATTGCGTTGAAAACGTGCATCACAGTTGTTATTTTGAAAAGCGATGTGATGGTGCAATAATGATCAATTCTAGTGATACAATTTATCATGTATTTTTCCGGGGTACCACATGTTTATCCGTCCATTTCTACTTCCCCTACTAATAGCTTCCTCATTGACTATCTACGCCCAATCTCAGGGCGAAATGCAATCTGCCATCCCAGTTTTAGAGACTTCTCTGGATGAACCTCCACCAAGTGTCAAACTAAAGATTGGACTGGAAAATTTTCCAGCCCTCCAAAATTGTGTTTTCAAACTGAGCTTAACAGCCAAGATGGATTTTATTAACAATCTGATTTGGAGGGGTGAGGTTAAT
>WRHW01000115.1 GCA_009783055.1 Holophagaceae bacterium | reverse complement strand
CTAACCGCTTTGAGCGGTTCACAAAATCAAGCCTCCAGCTCTGCTGGAGGTTTTTGACCTATTGTAACGACAGACGGTCAAATAAATGCTTGAAACAACAAGGTTTTCGCAATTTCTTACCCTCATAGGTTAAATTTTTTGCGGAATTTGGGATTCAGTTCCCAAAACCACTCCCAAATATGAAACGTCTCTCTAGGGATTCCACATTCGTCTAACTCATGCGGACGCTTGCCCGTTCTGGCCTCTACTGCCTCAAGGTGTTGCCTCAAACTTGACCCGTCTTGAAATTTTGTGCAGTCAAGTTTGAAGTTCATTTCTACGGCAGATAAGAGCCTTTCCGCTACTCTTTGTAGAAAAAACTTTCTTCACCTAATGCCTCCACCAAAGTTTCTTCATCTGCAATAGTGCTCAACTACAACAAAGTATTAGGAGCCGACCTACTCCAGCCCGTCAAATGGACAGACGAAACATTGCACAGGATAGCCTCCGACACCATGATTCAGGGAGCCGTATCATCCGAATGGTGGTCAAGGCAAGCGTTAGGCTTCACCAACAAATTCAAAGACGAAATGCGGATGGGGATGCTGAAAGGTGAAAACCTAGCCCAGATGAAAAACCGTATCTACAGAGAGCTAATAGACTTCACTCAGCCAGTCACCAAACCCCTGATGAAAACAGCCCAGAGAAACGCCGAGGCACTCGTAAGGACATCAACCCTAACAGTAATGAGAGAGGCACACCTTGACGTATTTGAAGCCAACGCCGATGTAATAGAGGGTGTTCAGTGGTTATCGACACTTGATAGTCGTACAACCCCACAATGCAGGACACTTGACGGTCTAGAGTGGACACTGCCCGACTACCAGCCCAAAGGCCACTCAACACCATTTCCAGGAGCCTCAGCGCACTGGAACTGTCGTAGTGTTGTAATACCTGTGACTAAGAGTTGGGAGGATTTAGCAAAAGAAGCCGGAGGCGACACAGAGCTTGCCAAGCAACTTGATGATATTCCAGAAGGGCAGAGAGCAAGTATTGGCGGCCCGGTAGAGGCGGGGATGACGTATCAGGAATGGTTTGGAGAGCAGACGAAGGAAAAGCAAGAAGAGACAAAAACTGCGCTATCATTGGAAGGTATGCAGAGAGAACTTGGGCTGTTGCCTTTCCATGTTGACCCCGAAGAATTTGCGGAATGGTTTAACAAACCAGCCAAACAGCCGATTGTAGATGATTTTATCGTGGATAATTTGCCAAATTTTGTTCAAGAATTATTGAATACAAATGCAACTTCGATGCGTATTGGACACGACTACTTTGAAATCCCATCGCACAAAAAGCGCAATATCCCACCAGAAAAATTTGCGCAATTGCTGAGCAAGATAAAAGACAGCCCAGAGGCATTCGACCGAGGCCACCGGCACATTGGCTTTATTGTTGAAGATAAAGACCCATGGATGGCAGTTTTGAAATCAACACATGACAAGCTCGAAGCTTTTCTAGTCAGCCTTCGCAGGATAGAAAAAAGAAAGCTAATAAAGCTTCAAGAAGGCACCAAGCGCGTTTACAAAAAATAAAGTGTGTGGATGAGGCCTGGCAGTAACCTCACAATTTTTCCTGGTTTCCCAAGTTACGGCAGCCAGAATGTCACCGCGTCCCACACACTCTACTCTACAATTATCGGTCATTTTCCAACTTTCGCAACTAAAAAAGTGAAAATTCTCAAAAAAAATGCACAAGCTCATATTCCCTCCTCAAACAGCGGCACCTGCACCGACCCGTCTCTATTACTCACACCCTGAGCCTCCTTAGCCCTCTCAACCCACCTGCGTCTCTCCAAGTGTCGCTTGATACCTGCATAAATAACAGACCTCCCCAAACCATGACTCTCCATAATTGTTTTTGACCCAACGCCATGAGTTCTTAAAGTATAAACCTGAGCATCAGCCTCCCAAGACTCAATTCGCTTTTCAGTTGATATCCCTACATTTGTGAGTAACGCAATAAAAAATTCAGCTAATCCAGGTGCTTTTTCCGACTCTACCCCCCTAGCAATAAATTGCTCTGTCAGAAACTTCTTAAGGTGGCCGAACCTCATTACAGCCTAAACTCCACAGCATAAGCCTTCGGATGTTCATGTATCAGTCTGTATCTAGTTTCATCATAGGCATGATCCTCAGCGTCAGTATTAATATCCTCCGGGTCATCCTCATCTCTGGGCAACACAGGAACAGTTCGTATCCAATCCAAACAGGAATCAAAAATAAATATGCCCGGATGCTCCATCTCATTCTTTTTAAGCGAAGACTCCAGATGAGTCCTGAGCAACTCCAAACCCCTTTGTCTCGTACCACTTGCCTTGTTAGCTGGAACAAAAATCTCAGCCTGCCCACCTAACAGCGAAGCATAGCCAGCATTAACTTTTAATGCAATGCTCTCATCATCCGTTTTATCAAAAATCGAACTATCAGCCGGCCCAGGATTAATATATTTAATTCCAAGTCGCTCCCTTATAGCTATTTACGTTTTTGTTGTTCACTTAACGGCGAGCCAAGCCCGCCTATGAACAACAAACGGCCATGATTTGCAAGCAAATCCTGGCACATAGCAGTTCAACTACAAAAAGTTGAACCGCTATAATGGCCTTTGCAACGATGGACGTAAATCATGTTGCCTTTTACTTCGTATACCAAGCGATGCTCTTCACTTATTTGGCGACTCCAGAAGCCACGCAGGTTGTATTTTAGTGGTTCCGGCTTCCCAATGCCTTCAAAGGGGTGTTCTTCCATATCCTCTAAAAGCTCGTCAATTTTGTTGCAGTAGTCTGGGAAGTGTTTTTCCCAATGTCTGTAGTGCCTTGTTGCCAACGGCAACATCTCAGCTATGTGCGGCATCTATTCGCCTCTGCCTAAGCTCGCGCCAAGGGGTCGTTTCCAAGCGTCCAGCTTCTAGGTCTGATCGAGCTTGCAGTAGCTCTGCTACAACTTCGGGGTTATAGGGGCTGTCCTCGAAGTCGGCCTCACCGTCAGCTTCAAAGGGAAACTTGCCTAGCTTGACAGAATAACTTATAAAAGTGCTAAAGGCTGTTGACCAGTTCATTCCGGCGCTTCTGAGCAGGGCTTCGCCACAGGTTTTTAGGTCATCATCTATGTGGACTGTCAGATCAGACTGTGCCATGTTGCCTCCAAGCAGGATTATAACACCCAAAATTCTCGAATTATAGCAATTCCTAGCCACAGGAATGTGCTAAGCGGATGCCTTTTCAGTGGCCTTGTTTAGTGGTCAGTGATCAGTGGCCAGTGGTCAGTGGGTTGGTTGCAGGTTGGTAGTTGGTAGTTGGTAGTTGGTAGTTTTCAGTTTTCAGTGGGTTGGTGGTTAGTTGTCAGTTATCAGTGGTCAGTTTTCAGTTGGTTGGTTTCAGGTTGTCAGTGGCCTTCTGTTAGTTTTCAGTTTTCAGTTATCAGTGGTTAGTGTGGTTGAGGCGACTGTCGTCGCTCCTTCTTTTGTGGCCAAAAGCTGGTTGCAAACTTGCTGGAATTTACACTGAATTATAAAAAGTTGAACTACTATATTGTTGGCACAAGCACCAAGCAGGACGGACTGTGCTACAGCTTGAAGGATCGTAACGGTGAAAGAAATTTTAAGGGGAGGCCACATCTGTGCTATAGTCGGCAATAACTGAGCGTAGGTATTACGAGGCATCCTGATGGCAGACGGCAATACGACATCACCTGATACTAGGTTGCGTTTAATCGGGATTAAACGCGAAACGCAAAAGTTTTTGAAAACACGAGCAAAGCCCGTATTTTCAAAAACTTGCGGGCACCGCCTTCGCGTTGCCGTCATACCAAGTTGCTCCCGGTTGGGTGCAACTTGGTATGATAGGCACCTTGTTTGGTCGTATATCCTTGGCGCGATTGCTTTTCTCGTCCAAGCCCCGTTTTCTATGAAGTTGATGACTGATCCAGGTGCGAGTACTGCCTTGCAGTCTATGCGCCTTTGGTCGGTGCTGTTCTTCGCCCCCTCATGGGTCATTGCCATATTTGGCATAGCACAGAGCATTAAGACCATAAAGAAGCTCATTCCCACTGGAAGGACTTTG
>WRHW01000114.1 GCA_009783055.1 Holophagaceae bacterium | reverse complement strand
AATCGCAACTGTTGATAAAAAAATCAACCTTACTACCTGCCTTCTGTACTATTTCCTGTAATAGCGTAACGCCTTTCTGATTGATGTTAACCATATTGTTGACTCCAAGAAAAGAAGAATTTTAGTTATAGAAAATGTCCATGGCTTCTAAGAAAGAGATACAGTATAAAAGCCTGTGTCGTGCCTCCTCGAAAACAGAGTTTAATTTCGATTCAGCGTTGGCCTCCCAGCCTTCAGTCCAGAGATCATCCCAGTCTTCAATGATGGCCACGTATTCCTTGCTGTTTGGCATTCGTTTGATACCAAAATGCCCGAGGACACGAGACATATTTTTTTGAACATCGTACGATCCTAGATCGAATATTTTGTCTAATATTTTGTGAGTGTTACCACGATCAGTAAACATGTGCGTTCCGTTTTTAACCACATGTTCAATCTGGTAGTATCCTTCTTCGGGTTTAGGAAAGCGAAAAAGTGTCTGCATTGTTTTGCTCCGATCTGTGTTGCATTTGCGAGTTATTTGTTGGACTAGGAATGTCGGGGTGACAATCTGCCCCCCGGTTTTTTACAATTTTTGGATTTGGCGACCTGATGTTAGGCAAATCTGGAGTATTTACTTGGGTTTTTCAGATTGCTCTGATTTGTCCAATCCAATTTTTTCTCTGAGGGACTTGATGGTGCGTTCTAAATCCAAAATTTGATCTTCGATACCATCAAAATGAGGGGTTGCCCATGTAAATGCGTCATCAAGTGCATCTATGGCCTGGTTTACATTAACCAATGCCTCTCCTAGGGAGTCCGAAGCACCTTCTACGGGGTCGACCACAGTTATTTTCCAAATGTATTGATCGGGCTTTCCGTATTTAGAACCGGTGATCACGGCTTCCCCTGAGGCCAAGGCAGTAATTTGGCCTTCGTTTAGGTAAATTGCATCCTCATTTGTGTTTTCCCAGTAATACAAATAAAGGTTATAGCCCAACTCAACTTCATGGCCCACTTTTAGTTTAAGGTTAGCTATGACAGGTTCTTCCTCTGTGGTTTCCGCGACATCGCTTTTATGTAGACTATAATTTGATGTGGGTCCTGGAACTTTTGGGGTAGGAGCTGAACTCCTAATGGATATAACAGTCCACATCACCCCAATTCCGACAATTCCTGCCAGTAAATAAACTTCCCATGGCTGGGAGGCGATTTCGATTGCTTTAAGGTATAATTTCTTAAGTGTCTGGCTAAAATTTGACTCTATTAGTTCGACCGGGCCAAGCTCAGTGTTCGTTTCAATGGTAACTTTTTTAAACATAGGGTTCTCCTTGTGGGGCACCAGGCCCAATTTAGGCAAAGCAACGCTACAAAACCCAAAACCTGAGAATAGGGATAGAATCCTACTACCTCTGGTGTGAGGGATGAATGTAATTATTTAGGGCTATAGTTGTCTACGGCCCCCGGTATGAATAACCGAGTTCAGTTTAAGACGGCAAGCATAGGCACCTCCGTGGCGGACGCGACTGGTTTATCAAAGCTACACATTGTTTCGCGGTATGTATAGCTGTATCTTGCAGCTCTTGAAGTTCTATTCTGGTTCCATTGACGACCATGTAGGCCGGCGGAGCAATACATCGTGCAACCCCTTGAAGGTCGCCAAGCAGTTGCTACTGAATTAGCTACGAATTGATTGAAGGCGTGACTCCCGGAAAAACCTTTTTCCCCTGTCCTAGTTAGACCTGTTACTTGGTACTTAGGTTGAAGATTTTTTTTATAAATTTTTTTGATTGAGAAATATGCCTCCATTCTATGGGAGGAGTGAGATTGCCAGGAGCATGTCCTGCCCAATGAACGGGTGGTCAACCTAATCTCTTGATTTTTCAGTAAACCGGTCATTACTTGCTCCCAATTAACAGTTAAAAAGATGTCAAAAACCGTTAGTACCGCCATTACCAAATAAGTATCGTTCGCTGAGTATCAAAATCACATAAGTTACAAATTTGTAATTATTTTTTTTGGGGGTGGCATACCGATACCTTCCTTGGCAATAGTGAAATCCAAAAGGGGGGAGCTCGCAGTAGGTGCCTCGTCGCTCTGTGGTCGCCAGTTGTTTCAGGGCGATCTAAAAACAGGTAAAATCTGCCTGACGAAATTCTAAATTGGTGAAAATGTTGTACATACGGCATGAAATTCTCCTGATTGATGCCTGAAAACGCACGAATTTTTTCGGCGCACTAGCATTATATACACATTTGAATCAAATACAATCAAAAAATCAAAAAAAATCGAAAAAAGTGATTATTTGCACTTATAGCAATTGATGAAAACGTTGCATATGCACTTATGGAAAGGGCATGGCTTCCATATATTGCAGGTTTCAACTTCAATGATTGAAATCTTGATGTGGAAGGACGAATCTGCCGAGATTTGTGCAATACATATATACTGGGCACCCATCATCTGATTTCGCAGCCCAATTCCCTCGCTTTTGCAAAATCTTTTTCTGCCTGTTCTGTGTTGCCTTTTTCCGAATAAGCAAGTCCCCTCTCGTAATAGGCATTTGCATAATAGGAATAAGAATAATCAGGGTCTAGGGATATTGCCTGGGAATAGTCTGCAATTGCTAGATCGTAGTTGGCTATCTTCAAATACGCATTGCCTCGTTTGTAATAGGCATCAGCATCTTTGGGATCCAAAAATATTGCTTGCGATTGGTCTTCAATTGCTAAATCGTAGTTGGCCATATTTAAATACGCAACGCCTCGTTTGTAATGAGCATTAGGATATTTGGGATCCAGAAGTATTGCCTGGGAATAGTCTGCAATTGCTAGATCGTAGTTGGCTATCTTCAAATACGCATTGCCTCTATAGTAATAGGCAAGATCATTATCAGGATTTAGTTCTATTGCTTGGGAAAAGTCAGTGATTGCTTGGCTATAATCGTCTATTTCAAAATATGCCATAGCTCGCAAAACGTATGCCTCTGTAAAATTGTGTTCTTGTACAATGGCTTGGGAAAAGTCAGTAATCGCTTGGTCATAGTTTTTCGATTGTAAATATGCGTTGCCCCGGGAAAAATGGGCACGGGCATTCCATGGCTCTAGAGTTATAGCCTGGGAAAGGTGTGGAATTGCTTGCTCATAGTTACCCATACTAAGATAAGTCCAGCCTCGGACAAAAATTGCACGGCCATTATTGGGGTCTAGTTCTAAAGCTCGTGAAGAGTCAGACAAGGCTTGG
Source organism: Holophagaceae bacterium (assembly GCA_009783055.1). Classification (GTDB taxonomy): domain Bacteria; phylum Acidobacteriota; class Holophagae; order Holophagales; family Holophagaceae; genus WRHW01. The sequence continues at coordinate 1,023 of WRHW01000114.1, read as the reverse complement.
TCATAGTCGCCTTTTTCTGAGAAAATGAAGCATCGGCTGGCATAGGCGCTGGCATTATGGGGATCTAGGTCAATAGCTTTAGAACAGTCAGCTAAGGCTTGGTCATAGTTACCTTTTCCTGTGTGAATCATACTTCGGGCGCTGTAAGCGTCAATACAATTGGGATCTAGGTCTATAGCTTGGTCTAAGTCGGCTAAGGCTTGGTCATAGTTACCTTTTACTGTATGTACAACACTTCTGCGCAAGTAAGCATATATGTAACTGGGGTCTAGGTTTATAATTTGATTATAATTGTCAAATGCATGGTCCCAGTCGCCTTTTCCCTCAAAAGCCCGCCCTCGGTTGAAGTAAGCATCCGTATAACTGGAATCTAGGTTTATTGCCTGATTATAGTTCACAATTGCTTGGTCAAAGTTTCCTTTTTTCCTATACGCGACAGCCCGGTTGAAGTATGCACTGGCATCTTTTGAGTCTAGGATGATAATTTGGGAATAGTCCTTTATGGCTTGGTCTTGGTCATTAATGTTGTTTCTCCTGGTATACGCCAGGCCTCGGTTGAAGTAGGCATCTATGTAACCGGAATCTAGCTCTATAGCTTGATTATAGTTGATGATGGCTCGGTCATAGTTTTTCATATCCAAATGAACACAGCCTCGGTTGTAGTAGGTAAAAGCATCTTCAGGGTCATAAGAACAGACATCAATTTCTCTCATAAGTTTGCCTCTGTTGTTGTCAGTATCTGTGGTGATTGGGATTTGTTCAGAATTCCATTAGGTATAGAATATTGTCATTTTTTCCATAAAGTAAATGCAGTAGAGAAGTCGATATAGACTTTGGAATAGATATTCTTTCTTTTCCGATAGTGATTCATCTTTGCTTTGGGTCGATTCTTCCGGTTCTTCTTTGAGTAATTCTTCTACCCAGTCTCCTAGTATGATTACAAATTCGTTGGTCTTTGCAATCCTTCTAGCTCCACTTGATTTAAGTATTGCAACAAGGTTTTTAATGACATCTGGTTCTTTC
>WRHW01000113.1 GCA_009783055.1 Holophagaceae bacterium | reverse complement strand
AGCCAATTTTTGAAACAAGCAGGGCCATACAAAGGCAGATCAGGGAAGCTAGAGCGCCTTACTGATATGATAGAAGAGGTGGTAGCTACAAAAGATAGGGCCATCATCTTTACTCAATTCAAAGAAATGGGCGATCGGCTTCAAGTCCACTTGGGAGATGTCTTAGGATTTGAGCCGCCATTCCTTCATGGTGGTACCACGAGAGAAAAGCGGGATGAAATGGTGCGAGCCTTCCAAGAAGAGGCATTAGCTCCTCCAATTTTGTTATTGAGCTTGAAAGCCGGAGGTGTTGGATTAAACCTGACTGCCGCAACGCATGTATTCCACTTTGATAGGTGGTGGAACCCTGCTGTGGAAGACCAGGCTACCGACAGGACTTATAGGATAGGACAATCGCGAAATGTTCAAGTCCACAAATTGATTGCTATGGGTACGCTTGAGGAAAAAATTGATGCCATCCTGGAATCTAAGCGTGATCTTGCAGACAGAGTTGTAGGGTCTGGCGAAGGGTGGCTCACTGAGCTGGACGATGAAGAGCTTCGCCGATTGGTTGCTCTTGATACTGAAATGGATCTTATGGATGAAGATGATGCTGTCATTGAAGAGGTGGCTCCATGATTAGCTCGGGAGAGCGATTTGGAACAACCTGGTGGGGGCGGTTATGGATTACTGCCCTGGAACAGTTGGGAGATGGATATGAATTCAGATTGCAGCGGGGGAAGAAGTATGCCCAAGATGGTGTCGTAAGCCATTTTAGTGTTCAGCCTGGGCTTATCCAAGCAAAAGTTCATGGAAAAAAAACTTATGAGGTCACTCTGGCACTACCCGCCCTAACTCAGACTCAATGGGAAAGAGCTTTAGAACGGATTACCCTTGAGAGCCGGTTTGTGGCTAGTTTGCTGGCAGGGGAAATGCCTAAAGGGCTAGATGAAAATTTCAGGGAGTCAGGCGCAAGCCTATACCCAAGGGTTCCAAAAGAACTGCAATCTCACTGCACATGTCCTGACTCTGTAAATCCATGTAAGCATGTGGCGGCAGTCTGCTATGTGATGGCTGAAATACTGGATCGCGATCCCTGGATACTGTTTGATTTGCGAGGCAGGACTCGAGACGAAATTCTGGCCTCCCTCCATTCTCTTTCAGTCGTGCCACAGTCTGACATAGCCCCAAGGAAGCGGGGTCGCCCAAAGAAAATTGTGACTGTGCAGGATATAGTTGTTCGTAAGCAGGAGATTCCAACACCCTGGCACCAGATTCTCGCAGAAAAATATGACGCACTACCTTCTCCCTTGCCATCAGTAGTAATTCCCAGGTCTATTTCTCATGATCCATCAGTCTTTGTCCAATTGGGTCCGCTTCCTCATGCCCGAATTGAAGCAAGCCTTTGTCTTGCCGCATTGATGCACAGGACAGCTCAAGTTGTACAAAGACAGATCGAAGAAGGAGTGGGAGCGATAGAAATGGATGACGACATTACAGAAGAAGAAATCATAAGCCCATTCGAAACGCCTTTACCCCCACGGATCCATGCACGTCCGCATCGACATTGGAGGCATAAGCGCAGACGGTGGTCAACTTCATAGACATTTACCAATAACCCTTTTTACATTGATGGAGGTTACATGAAAACAATTCAAACATCTGCTGCACCAGCAGCGATAGGCCCGTACAGCCAAGGCAAAGTTACCGGTAATATGCTCTTTACTGCGGGGCAGATACCACTTGATCCTCAGACGATGGAAATCGTGAAAGGTGGGATTGAGGAGCAAACAATGCAGGTATTGAAAAACCTGGATGCAATCATGATGGAAGCTGGCACTTCATGGGACAAAGTTATTAAGGCTACAGTTTTTATGGTTAATTTAGGCGATTTTGCAACATTCAACTCCATATACGAGCAACATCTAAAAAGTGCAAAGCCTTCCCGCAGCACAGTACAGGTCGCTGCACTGCCGAAAGGCGCGCTGATTGAAATTGAGGTCATTGCCGAAGTCTAGCGATTTTTTTTCTACCCTACGTGGTTTTTTCAAAACCTGAGGTTTTGAAAACGACTCCTACGACAGCTTGAATTTGCGTATCTGGCCCTGAAGGTTGCTGGCTAGACCAGCAAGTTCTGTGGCCGTGCGAGCTATTTCACCTGTGGTTGCTGACATCTGTGAGGTTGCAGATGCGACTGTGGCCGACTCGCTGACACTGTTTTCGACCTGCTTGGCCACTTCGCCTCCGGCCTTGGACTGTTCTTTCGTTGATGCCACTGATTCCCTTGTCTGAACGGCGAATTGGTCAAGACTGGCCCTGATTTTTGCCAAAAGCTCGACTGTGGTTGCGACCATTTCGCCACCCCTCTGTACTGAGTTGCGAGCTTCAATATTGTGTTGAGCGATTTCTTTGGCAGATGAAGCACTGCGTTCGGCTAACTTCCTGACTTCTTCAGCGACAACTGCAAATCCCTTACCCTGCTCACCCGCTTTTGCCGCTTCGATTGCTGCGTTGAGTGACAACAGGTTGGTCTGGTTAGCAATTTCCTGGATAACACTGATGGCCTGGGCAATCCTGCCCGTAGTCTGGGTGATGTCTTCCATTGCCCCCTTTGTGGCCTCTCCGGCAGTATTACCTTGGTGCGTTGCCTCCAGAGCGGCTTCCAGTTGAGAAAGGGAACTCTGGGCACCACGGCTAACTTCATCAATGGATGCCGACAGTTCTGCCATAGCTGCGGCCATCCTCTCCGCGCCACTCCTCTGATCATCTGCGCTGCGGGCAATTTCTTCTGTTGTAGAGGACATTTCTTCCGCTGAAGCCGACAGTTGGGTGGAGCCGCTTGCCACGCCGTCTACGCTCCGGCTAAGGTCACCAATCAATTGTTTTAGGCCGGATACCATATGTCCAAGAGAATCAGCGATTGCTCCCAGTTCGTCCCTGTACTCTGCTTTTGACAGTACTGTCAGGTCTCCATTTGCAATTTTTTCTATATTTGTGGCTAGTTTATTTAAGTTGTTTACGATTAGATTTGAAATAAATGTACCCAACAAGATTGATATTACAACAACAATACCAACAAATACTGCCATTATTATAGTTGTCTTTTTAGCTGTGACATTATTTGTTTCGATTTGTTTCTGTACAACATCCCTTACTCCATCCTTCATTTCAGTTAATGCTTTGTCAAATGCCTCCCTGGCGGTGACGAGGGAAACATCCCTCCAGGCTTCCATGGCCTCAGCTGTCCTATTGGCCATAGCATATTCAACGTTGTTTTCTATTCTGACAAAATACTCCTCCATGGCACTTAGTGCCTTGGTGACAATCATTTCCTTTTCGGGCATACCTTTAGTGGCTTCTACGATTTTTTTTCCACTCTCCGCAAGAATAACGTGTTGTTTATCATATGTTTCCTTGAACGTTCTTAGCCTGCCCAAGTCAGTTTCCAGAATCATGTCGCGTACAGTTGAACGCAATTCAGCAAAGGCTTCCCCCATGGTTCCAGCAATATCCAGAGCCTGAGACTCAACAAACAAAGATGCGTCTGCTTGTTTCATACTTTGAATATCAATAATTCCATAAAATCCTACAACGAGCGTCAGAAATGATGTAATTGCAAAGCCTACCATAAGTTTGGTTTTCATTTTGAGGTTCAAGTACCAGTTCATAAGCCTTCCTCTCGAAGAAAATTTTGGTTAATAAAAAATTATTACACAGTTTAGAAACGTATTTTCTAAACTATGTAATGATAATAAATACATTTAAAATTGTCAATACAAAAAAATAATAATTTTTATAAATATAATACAAAAACTAAAATAATGTAAGATATGATTGTTATAATAATTATTAATATAATGATTATAATAAGTACTAACCAAATAAAAAAAGCAAACTAATGATTTTGAAAATTCAATGAAATATTAGTAAATAAATGAATATAAATATTGTTATAATAGATTTTATATGTGATTAAAATCAGTAACAATATTGCGAATCAAGCACATTAATATTCACATACACATCCCACAGAAGGACTCGATCAAAAGAATGGCAGGGCTGGATGCAGCGGGACGCAAACGCACGGATGCACGAAACATGTCAGAAAGCAGGTATTGAATACCTTACCTTCAACGAATTGAGGCACAGCTAGGCATCCACACTAGTGAACAGGGGGTGTATGGCTTTCTATGTTGATGATCTTTACGGCCATCTACCGGACTACACAGTTCCCGAAAAATAGATAATTCCCTCGGCTCATTCCACCATTGGAACGAACCTGA
>WRHW01000112.1 GCA_009783055.1 Holophagaceae bacterium | reverse complement strand
TTTGAATGTGACCCTTTTTTCCGGCATCGGAACTGGCTCGTTGTTCAGCGACATAGATACCTCCTGTATACTATAAATATAGTATACACAATACACCAACACTGTCAAGTAATTTTTTGCATTACGCCGACTACACTGACTCTAAACAAAATCTAAATACTGTATACTACAAAAAATTGCGGAATTTGGGTTGTACCTGCCCTGCTTTTCGTTTCCTGTTCCAGCGGTAGCGAAAACAATATAACCGTAACCGGCGTAACACTTACCAGCACCCTATCCGTCCAGATCGGCAAAACTGCCACACTCACGGCATCTGTACAGCCAAGCAACGCCACAAACAAAAATGTCACGTGGCAGAGTAGCAATACAGGTATTGCCACCGTAAATAACGGCACAGTCACAGCCATAGCCGTAGGAGAGGCCACAATCACCGCCACCGCAGACGGCAACCATACCGCCACCTGCGCCGTGACTGTCACCCTCTATGACCCTGCGGAAGAAGCCCGCAGGTTGGCGGAGTTTAATAGATTAAGTGTCGAGCCGAAGGTGAACGTAACAATCCTTGAAATTAAACAGATGAGCGATTTTAGGAATAATATTCTGTTTTATTATGACTATGTGCCCCATACCGTAGATGGATGTAAGTTTGTCGTGTCTGCGACAGTAACAGACCCAATATTGAAAGCACAGCTGGAAAAAGAGGCAGAATCGTTAAATAATGATTTTTTTACTCCATTATGGGCACATGAATTTCATCATGCGGATAATGCCAAATATAGAGTTACTATTAAAGAATCGGAAAACAGATGGAAGGCGGAATTTCTGGATGAAGTTTCTGCATCTTTAATACAATCCATAATTAATCAAAATATTTTGGATGTGTCGTCAATAGACGCAGATAAAGCCAAACAATTATTATCTCAGAGTTTTGACTTATTTTATGGCTCGTTTGATAATCCTAATCAAAGCTATAGACTTAAAATAAACGATCGAGCCTTTGGTAACACAAACTTCATATCGGTCAGCTACGATACCGATGAATTCTTCCAAAAGGGTTTGAACGCTATGTTCACCTACAAGATTGGAGATAAAGACGTCAATCTGTTCGAGCTTATGACGTCCGCGGACAGGGAGGCTTTCCTGACCAAGCTAAATACCAAGATGCAACTGGAATACGAAAGGTATCACAGTGGATATTATGATTAGGTTTGCTATCTGATAACTGATAACTAGTATAATAAATCTGCCTATAGCAATTTAACTTTTTGTAGTTCATAATTTCCAAGGCTTTTATGTTTGCGTATAGACCCCTAGGACACAGGTGGCTGGAAGAAGTATTTCTGAGCTTTGCGGTGCTATCGTTTCGTTTCTTTCGGAAATCTAGGCTAAAACCTATATCCTATGCTAAAGCCTGTGCCGCCTCCGCCTCCGCCCTTTCCCCATTTGTTTTGCCAGTTCTCAGTGGCGAGTGGGTCTAAATCCTTGTCTTCTGGCCTGAATTTCCTTGTATTAAAGGCTACTTCATGGCTACCTTCTATGGTAAATCGCCAAATATCCCAACCCACTACAAACCTCATTAAGGTATTTGTAAATTTTATTTTTGACATGGAGGGGTATGTCGTTTTGGCATCCAGTCTGCAAACACCAAACTCTAAGCCACCGTAGCCTCCACTAAAAAGGTTGTCTCCAAAGCCATAACCTTTGATTCCGCAAGTAAGCATTAATCGCTTTACTTCTGCCATTTCGTCTCGGAAGAATCCGAGCATTTTTTGCTCTCCCCAAGTGTCGTAGGCGGCTCTAAACCTAAAAAAGGCGACAGAGGGCTTGTGGCTAGGAGATGAAAAGGTTCGTAATTGAATAAAAACCCCGTTGCTAAGCGTCCTGTCTGTGATGTATCGCAAATTTTCATCCAGCATGGTGCTGGTATAGCCCAAAGAAAATTCTGAATACCCCTTCTCGGTTTCCCTGGGTCTTTTTAGGGCCACTCTTTCTTCATCTTGGGCGATCAAGAGCGCGGGAAAGGCAACTAGCATGAGGAGGGGTTTCATGGTGAAATTATACCAGTTTATAGTTACAAGTTAAGCGACTATACTATCACAATGGCTAGTACAACAAAACTGTTTGAACAGTGGCTGGAAAAGCCCAGAGAAGACGAACTCCGGCTGATTCCCATTGGCGGGCTGGGCGAATTTGGGATGAATGCAATGGTGGTGCATACTGCCAAGACCCTTTTGCTAGTTGACTGTGGGCAGTTATTCCCTACTGATGAACAGCCTGGCATAGATAGTATCGTGCCCGACTTTGCGTATTTTGAGCCATTTGCAGACCATATTTCTGCCATTTTGCTTACACACGGCCATGAGGATCATATAGGTGCTCTGCCATATTTCCTAGAACGATGGCCAGTGCCTGTATATGGGACACCATTCACTATGGCTTTAGTGGCAAGCAAGTTGAAGGAACATGGCATAAACACTCAGTTAATAGAAGTGGGGGATCATGATAGATTAGCCCTTGGTTGCGGAGAGATTTCAGCCGAGTGGATACCTGTTGCTCACTCTATACCCGATTCATGCGCCATTGCGCTTCATACCAGACAGGGCATCATTTTTCACTCCGGCGATTTCAAGTTTGACCCTCAACCGATAGACGGGCGAAAAACCTGCGTTGATTCTATTACCAAACTTGGAAAAAAAGGTATCCGCGCATTGGTATCTGACTCTACCAATGTTCATCTCCCAGGGAATGCCCCCAGCGAATCACTGAGTAGGGATGGCCTCGCCCGCGCAATTAATAATACTGAGGGTAGGTTGTTTTTGGCTACCTTCAGTAGCCACATTCATCGCATACAGATTGCCTTGGAACTAGCCGTCAAAGACAGACGAAAGGTCTGTGTCGTAGGTCGCTCACTTGAAAAAAATATAGCAAATGCACGCAATCTTGGGCTACTAAATTGTGACGATAGCATTTTTATTGACTCCAAAGATGTGGAGGGCTACCAGCCCCACAAAACCATGATCCTCTGCACCGGCTCTCAGGCAGAGCCTCTGAGTGGACTGGCGCGTATTCTCAAAGGCGAAGTAAAAGGCATCAAACCAATGCAGGGCGACCGTCTGGTGCTGAGTGCCAGGCCAATACCTGGCAATGATGTACCCATTTCTAAAATGCTGGATAGGGCCGCCCGGCTTGGGATGGAAACATCGACAGCCGAATTTGAACCCGTGCATGTCACTGGCCACGCCCATAGAGAAGATGCGGCTCAACTGATAGATCTGCTAAAGCCTGAATATGTCATACCTGCCCATGGAACGTACAGACTTCTGCAAAGTCATGCCCAAATCGCCCAAGCCAAGGGATGGCCAGCGGATAAGACACCGCTACTGGAAGGTGGGCAATGCCTTCAACTATTTAGCGATGGTTCTTCAAAGCTGGCCGGCGAGGTGCCTACGGGTACATGCTTTGTCCACCAAGGCATTGAAAGCCGAGTGGACGCAAGGGTAGTCCGTGACCGTTTGATTATGCAGGGGGATGGAATCATCGTGGCTACAATACAGCTAAATAAAGAAGGACATCTCGTTGGAGAGCCTTCAATATTGAGCAGGGGTTTTGTAATACTCAATGATGACGAAGCCTATAGTGGCCTGCTCAAGGAGACAGTCAGAAAGACTTTTTATGAAGCTCCGCCCGAAGTGATAAAGGACAGAGAACTCCTATCCGAGTTATTGCGCCAGTCCCTAAAGCGCATCATCCGGAAAACAACACAGGCAAGGCCGATGATCGTGCCGATGATACTGGAGGCAAAGAGCTACAGTTAGAGCGATTTCCGGTATGGCATTCTTACTTTACAAACACTGACCAGGCATAAGACTTAGAGTTGCTAAGATGTGTAGCCGTGCCGTTTTTCCATAGGTATATGATACAAATCTATGCACAAATTGATTGTAGCGTACTGATACCTGTGTGCAATCAGCGGATTGCACACTGTAATGGCAAGTGACCAATGGCTAATACTAAGTTGCGTTTAATCGGGATTAAACGCGAAACGCAAAAGTTTTTACAAACACGAGCAAAGCCCGTATTTCCAAAAACTTGCGAGTGCCGCTGTCGCGTCCCCCTCATACCAAGGTGCGATCTGTTGATCGCAACTTGGTCTTGACTTTGGCCTTTAACTAGTATTATTTAAGTGGTCGTATTTTTGTATTGATTTTGTGTATTTTCTGTTCTAGTCTATAGACTAGAACAGAAAGGAGGCCCTATGGGGTGCCCAACGAAAGTGCAGGTAATAAAGCGAGAGCGCAACGAACA
>WRHW01000111.1 GCA_009783055.1 Holophagaceae bacterium | reverse complement strand
CTTGCTTAACGGCGTAGCAAGTCCGCCTTGCAAGCATCTAGCGGTCGTGATTTGCGAGCAAATCCCGACCCTAGTGCAGTGTAACATTTAAGTGATACACTGCATTAGGCTTGTGGGTTTGATTCTGCCATGCTCATTGTTGCTACCCCGAATATGGATTGAAAATAGAAAACTGGTATTAGCTACTTGGTATATTAGTTAAACTCTTTTTTTTTTGACATTCATTTGTTTAGCTAGTAAACAAGGGGTCGGCTACAAAATCACTGACACATTAAATTGACTTCTTGTAATTTTTAGTTGCAAATTGTTAAGTAATTGACTAATATAGACTTATGATGTTGTTTTGACTTCATTTTCTGCTAGGCTTACTTTTTTTCTCTCAAATTGTTGAGGATTTTGCAATGGGTCTGGGTACAAAAACAAACACAAACTGGCCCCAGCAAGAGGTTTTTTGCCAAAGGGTGAAAGAATTTTGCCAGAAAAATGGCCACATTACGGCTAGGGGCGCAATTAAACTCGATGTTGTTTCAGATATTTTTAATTTGAGCGAAATAACATTGAAGCAATTTCTGCAATACAAATCGCGCAGTCGCCCACACTACGATACGCTAGCATTTATCAGCGGGGTAATTGGTTGTAGCGTTACGGAGTTTATGGATGACCCAGGTGATTCGCCTCCAAGTATGTCTCAGGGGCGATGGGCGGGGTTGACAGAGCGAGAGCGCGTATTTGCATCTTCAATCATTACAGATATTGCCTCGAGTGACATGTCGACAGGGGAAAAAGAGGAGTTGTTTTCTGCTTTCCAGGAAACAAGGGCGCGGATAATCCGATTGAGGGATATACAGTAGCTGGGTGTTGAGAGTAGTAAACCTATTCCCCTGCCCTTAGCCGGAGTCTAATGGTGGTGCCCTTTCCGGCTTCGCTTTCAACGTGCAAGATACCATTATGGGCTGTAATTATCCGATGGCTCACCGCCAGCCCCAAGCCTGTGCCTCCCCCAAAAGTTGAATAGAATGGGTCAAATATTCTGGAGAGCGAATCCTTTGGAATGCCACACCCATTATCACCTAGGGCTATATGCCAACATAGCTTTGAGTCTATCGTTTCCTTGGATGCAGTTAAGGTAAGTTTTGGCTTTGGGCAATCTTCCATTGCCCGCAAGGAATTTTGTAGCAAGTTTACAGCGACTTGTCTCAATAGGTCGGGGTCGCCATGCCAAGAGGCTGTTGCGGGTATCTTGTTGCGCCAGTCTAATTCTTCTGAAACGCCTGTGGCATTTTTGGCTTCCTCCCAAAAAGATTTTAGGGAAATGGTGGTAGGCTTTGGAGACAGATCGCGACTAAAGGTGAGGATGTTTGTCACCAGCGTATTTAGCCTCTGAACTCCATCCTGAATCTTGCGAGACAATTCAAGAGATTCTGGCACATCACAAAGGTCTTCTACTAGCATTCCGGCAAATAGAGCGAGGCTACCTAAGGGGTTTCTTATCTCATGGGCAAGCTCTGCGGCCATCATTCCCATCGCCTGGAGGCGTTCTTCGCGGTTTGTTTGCTGTGCCCTAAGATGCTGTTCGGTGACATCTCTGAGAATAACGATCTGTCCTTTTTCAGTTGGCCTTGTCTCCTGTTCTAGAAAGTGATCCATGTCTTCTAGATCCCTAAAGCGGCGCAGACCATTTGGAGAACCTAATTCCCAAGGTGGAAGGCCATCAGTAAAGGTTCCGGGCAAGGCTTCTGGCCTGTTAGAGAATCGTAGTTCGCCATTTTCGCCCAACACCCAGATAGCAAACGGCACTGCCTCCAGAACTGTCTGGAATTCGTTTTGCAACATCGACAGTTGGTTTTGAAGAGACTCATAGCTTGACTGTAACTGGTTTGATGCCACAGTGAAGGCGGCAAATGCCTCCAGCAACTGACGAGGGTCAGTGGCTGACGATGTCATCTACGGTTCCAGTGCCTTCATGAGTTCTTCTCTCTCTGAGCCACTTGGTTCGGAGTTTATGATTTCTTGAACTCTGTTTCTACCATCTACTCCGGAGGCGACCATCGCTTTTGCGGCGGAGGCGCGGATGGCGGCAGATTCTACCGTTATTTTTGCCAACCCTTTTCTCTTTAGCATCTCTGACAGCAATGGTAGTGCATCGCTCGATGGGTTTGTGATTAGGACGTTCAGAGCGAGCACTCTCAGGCGATCTGGGTTTTCACTATCCACTGCATAGTCCAGAGCCATAGGAATTGCCTCTGGTGCAGTGATTTGGCCCAGACCAAATAATATTTCTTCAAATATTTCTGGCTCTACATTATTAATCGCCTGCATAAATGGTGTAGCGGCAAGCTTTCCAAAGCCACGCCAAAGAGTCCTGGCGGCGGCACGTTTTACTCTTGTATCTGAATGGGAAAGGCAATTGACGACCGGCTGAAAACAAGATTCGTCAGCCATTTCCGCTATGAGAATGAGTGTATTTCTCACTAGGTACCATTTTTCTGAGCTAAGTGAGTTTACTAGTTTTGGCAACACTTCATTGCCGAAAGAACGTATTGCATCCATGATTTGACCGCGTCGCCTTCTGTCGCTCTCCTCGGACAACATTTCCATCAGAATTTCGACTGCTGGCAGACCTAGTACTTTAAGCCACGGCTGTGCAGTTTGGTTGAAATACTCGGTTCCATGCTGAAAGTATTGCTGAATCACTGGCTCAATAGTTTCTTTGGAACATAGACTAGACTTCATGTTCGAAAGTGCATTTTCCTGAGTACTCGCAGTTGGAGACCCCGGCCTGATGCGAGTATCGAGGTTTTTTATCAGGTCAAGTGCTCTTGAATAATCATGGCGATTGACATATAGGCCAATTAAATGTTGAATGGCCGAGAGGCAAGCTCCCATCACGCTAGGCTCCGGCTCTTTGTCAAATACTTCTACCAGAGCCTGCAACAAGAGGTCTTCGTGCTCTTTGGTAATGGGTGCCTTTGAGAAAGAGGAAGCAAAAAAATCTAATGTCTTTACAGAATTAAGGCGGGAATTTGCATCTCCGTGAGTAGATGCCACGGCTAGTTTTTTAATAAAATTTTGGAGTGATTCTACAGGCATCTTGCTTACGATTTGGTTCATCAAGCTGGTTCTCTGGCTTTCTACCAGAGCCAAGAGAATGCCAGGCTGTTCCATCGAGGCCATTTGCTCTTGTAAGGGCCGATAGTCCCATTGGAGACATTCCTTAATTTCGGCTACCTGCGAAGTGTCCTTGCCTGACTTCATCCACTCTGTTCCAAAAGCCTTGTAGAGAGGTGAAACGTCTCCCTTAGCCGTGATAGCCAGATAAATGGCTTCTTTTAGACCATTCCACTCGACACATTCGTTATCAAGTTTAATTGCCGCCTTGGCCAGCAAGTCAGGAAACATGCTATACAACACAGTACTCAGGCTGGCGGGAGTATCCGGAAGTGAAGCTCGCCCTGTGATTAATGATATTTGTTCCACCGCGCTCAAACCTTCTATAGCAAGCTGTACCGCCTCCCAATGGATTGGTGGGGGGGAAATTGCATCCCATTTCAAATCAGTTGCTAGAGTCGCTGTTTCTTTGAGGTTGGCTGGTGGCAAGGCACCAGAAAAAGCAGGTCTCCAAGATGTGCCATCTGCTTCAACTACCGCAGTTTCGATACACTCCCGAATTTTGGCCTGCCAGAGATTTTGTAGCCTACGCTTATCTCCTTCTTCACTTGCTTCGCCAGAAGAAACTACAACTGCTTCCTGATCGTCTTCCATTTCCAAGAATTTTGTTTGAGTCAGGCGCACGTGGGTCATATTCTTTGAGGTTAAAATTGCGTCTGGACCGCCCAACTCGTCAATTTTGGCGGGTTTTAGCAATAATACTTCTAGCAATCCTATCAATTCATCAAGTAATATGCCCTTGTCAAGTTGGAAACCTGCGATATATCTGTCGGTGAGTGCCTTGCACAAATTATGGATATGCAGATTGCGGGCATCTCCGGGTTGACCATCTAGAAACAATATCCCGTTGCTAGAGGATATTTTGATGGTAGGCCCCTCCTGAAAATGGTCATTTAGCTTTTCGAGCAACGTCTGCCCAGACTCCTTAGACCTTGGGTGGTTTGCAGTGTACATCTGCAGAGACCTGAGCGTGGTTTGGGTAAGTTGGGCAAATTCAATTAATGAGAGACTCACTTTTTACTCCCCGTAAAAACAAACTAAGGCTATGTGAATTGTGATATATAAATTGATTTTGTGCAACTTGGTATTACATTAGCCCTTTTCAATACCCCTTGGGGTTATGAAACAACGGAGTTGCTAGGCTGTGCCGGAATGTCGCCGAATCCTATACTAGGTTGCGTTTAATCGGGATTAAACGCGAAACGTCATAATGAACGTGACGTAAGCAACCAAATAAACAGCGATTTGAAAGGACAAAATGCAGGAAAAGTCAG
>WRHW01000110.1 GCA_009783055.1 Holophagaceae bacterium | reverse complement strand
ACTTTGCGGATTTTGAAGTAGGTGCTGCATACTCTGGTCAGGCCGTAGTCCGCATACGCACTGTGCGCTACGGCGAGGGTGACAACATGGTCAACTTCAACGAAACCCCGTACAAGCAGGCCCTCCCCGCCACCTGGACCGAGACTATCACATGTAGGATTGACTTCTCTGCTCCTGAAATAGATTCACCACCACCACCTCCAGTTTGGGATGGCTCCATAGTAATCAACTTCAGCAATTCTACGCCTACGGTTAACTTGTTAGATACCATGACCAAATCGGTCAAATCCGTATCGGTATTCGCATCCGCTCCGACAGCGTCAAAAGCCAGCGGCAATGGGCTGATGACAGACTTTACAACTTATAACTGGACTGTTGATGCCAGTGGCAGCACACCAACAGGGCTTGTTGATACAACGGATTACACCATTGTCAATTTGGGCACCGCAACGGCACCCAATGCAACATTTACATTTGTGAACCCAACTATATTTGGTGATGGCGACTCCATAAAGATCGAAGCAAAAGCAAATGGCTCCCCTGTAGCCACAACGCCGGTAGTCGTCACCATGGCAATCGAAGACGTTACGGCAGCTACGGTTTTAGAATCAATGGCCACAACTGTTCCAATAAGTGTTGGCACTTTGACTTCAGGTGGTGCGGATGAAGAAATTTTTGCAGCCGCAATCACGTTTACTACAACTCTACCAAGTTCCAGCATCGATGCCACAGCATTTACTCACCTCGGTACGGAGTATGAGATTGAGTGGGATGTGGAGGCAACTACCCATTCAATGACCGAAGACCCCTTGAAAAGCAAACTGGATGTTACTAATCCACTCCGACCCAAGATTGAACTCGATTCGGATGACACCTGGGCTACTACAGACACCATCACCCTGAGTGCAGTAATTAAAAGGGTCGGAGGTGCTACTTCTCTGAAAAAGATATTTACAATCACCTTTGTTTCGTAAGACGACAGGCTACAGCCCGTCTCTCGTCAGGGACTATTGCCAGGTTGCGTTCAATTGATTTTGGACGCAACTTGGCAACCTGGCAATCTGGCAATTCTCCAACCAGACGTTCAACAATCATTTCCCTTTGGGCGCGAAAGCGCAAGGGATGGCCGTGAGGCGGGCTAAAATATATCGGAACGACTTTAACATTTTATCGAAGTCATCAGAATGAATCATAATATTGCTATTCAGAGGGCGAGTAATATTAAAGTTTCCGTCTTGTTTATATTGGAGAAATTGGTAATGAGTTTCATTCCGTGATACGATGACGGCCTGTAGCCCTTTGTGTGCAAATCTTAGGTACTCTCGGCAAAAATCAAAATAATCATTAATCCCCTCGAATCTTGTCTTATCTGTTGCATGGTTAAGGAGTTGTACCAAATTCATCTAATAGACTCCCTCCGCCTGGCATTTTCTCTATCGAATTTGATCCATTCACTAACGGGTTGGTACATGATGTTTTCTATACGTTCAATTGCCCAATTGTTATAGTCATGGTTATTATCGCAACCAAGCCATTTCCGACCAAGCTGTTCAGCTACTACCAGGCTTGTTCCCGACCCCGAAAAAGGGTCTAGGATTATGTCGCCTTCATTTGATGAGGATAGTACTATTTTACGCAGAAGCTCTTCGGGTTTTTGAGTTGGGTGCTTAGTTTTTTCCGACATACCGTTGCAGATAACGGGTATTTCCAAAACATCTTTTGGTTTTGCTCCATTTGGGTGCGGAGTCCATAAATCGCCATTTCGTTTACCGTTACCGTACTGGCTTGTCTCTGCTTGAGGATGGGAAGGGTACTTCAGGGTATGTGTACCGTAAGGAATTCTGACAGCGTCCATGTTGATCCTGAATTGTTTGCTTTTCCTTAGTTGCAAAATGCTCTCATGGGAACGACCCCAATCATTTCCAAGGTTAGCTTTGTTCTTATACGACCAGATAAGCCACTTGCAACTTTCAAAGTATCGCATTGAAGGGTGTTTGAGGTCTGCCAGTATTTCGCTGAATCCACAAATGTATAATGAGCCGGTTGGTTTTAATATTCTTGCTGCTTCTTGTATCCAAAGCAACGACCAATCTATGTATTGTTCCTGAGATTCAAAATTGTCCCAATTGGCTTTTTTTATATTATAGGGAGGATCAGCAAAAACAAGATCAATGGTACTATCTTTTATTTGTTGCAACCATTCAATACTATTGCCATTGAATAGTAATCCATTTTGGTGGCAATACCTTGGTGATGTAATTAACCTCGAATCGTAATCGAACAAAAGGCGGTACAAATCTGACTGTTCTACAGGAATTTGCATGTAAGAACTGATTGGGAGAAGAGCTGGATTTTCTGGTTTGCGTAATTTTATGGGCATCGCAGATTAATTCCTTTTGTTTGTAATCAACTCTGCTTTTTGATAATACGGGCTTTGCTCGTGTTTGAAAAAAAATCTCTCGGTATCCACTTGCCTACAAGTGGATACACGAGGCTTCCACGCTGACTTTTCCGGCATTTTGTCCTTTCAAATCGCTGTTTGTTTGGTTGCTAAGTCACGTTCATTGGACACCATCGGTGCGTCAAAGTCGTCAGTCATTTCAAAGTGACCACGCATGAACCCGGCTACTTGCTTTCTGTCTAATTTTTGAGACAAAGGAGAAACTGGGTTAATTGTCGAAATGTCGGGTTGGGATTGATAACTATCTGCGTTTTCGAAGTTATTTTTGAGAATAGAAATCGCTCTGGAGGGTGAAACTCCAAAACGTACGCAGATGGCTTTGAATTCACTGGTTGTAATTTCGTCTGAAGTTGCCTGATTTTGCGTAACCATGGCGTGACTCCTTTTAGAATCTCAATGACATTATAGCATTTTCTATCTTCGATGTCTTGTCTGATACTGAGTAGCGTTCAACTTGTTGAATGCAACTTGGTATGAGTTTCTTTCACCAGCCACGCACATTTAGTGGTAGAATCCACTTCTGGACGGAGTCATGAACTTCAGAGAACTAGAGAAAATTGTATTAGCAGACGGATGGAAACTAATTAGAACCAAAGGCTCACATCACCACTACAAACATCCCACGAAAAAAGGCACAACTACGATTCCGAACCATTCTGGCGACATACCGAAACCAATCATCAATTCTGTCCTCAGACAGGCAAGGATAAAGGAATAGCATGAAACTGACATACCCAGCCTGCTTTTACAAAGATGACGAATCCGACGCATACGGTGTCGAAGTCCCAGACCTTCCAGGATGTGCAAGTGGAGGCAAAGACCTCACCGAGGCAATCTTAATGGCCACAGACGCGGCTTCGGGCTGGATATTGGGAGAACTCGAAGATGGTCAGCCAATACCCAAGCCAAGTGCTCCCAACGAAATCAAACCCGAAGAAGGCGGTTTTGTAAGCCTACTAGTTCTGGACATTGCCGAATATGCTGAAAAACATGGCAATGAAGCAGTCCGCAAAGAAATCACCGTCCCAGCATGGATCAACACCTTTGCACAAACCCGCCACATAGACTACTCCCAGCTAGTAAAACAACAAATAGCTGAAATGTATGCCCACCACCACCCCTGACCAGAAAGGAACCCTGTGTCTACATTTCACTTAGCAATAATCGCCACCGCAGTGTTTTTTTAGCCACATCGGCATACCTATACAGACATTCATGGAAACAGAAATACGACAAGCAACCGCAAATTGACCTCTAACCATGACCGGCAACATGAAACTATTACATTGTAACACTTTAGATGTTTGCTTAACGGCGATCCCAGTTTGACAAATCAAAGTTCTGTGGGGCCGTTCAAGGTTGCCCCGCAGCCTTGAATGGCGTGGATTGTCTGTAATTAGCCAGAGGGCAGCGTTAGTGTCAAGTATGTAGTTCATGGTATGTAGTCTTCGAAATCTGGAAGGGGTTCATAAAAGCTGTCTGGGACTACGAAAGTATCTTTCATGCAGCCGAGGAGGTCTTTGTTCGTAAACTTTGGCTTCTGAGTTCTTGGAATGATAAGGTCTGGGGCTATGCCGTTTGATTGTGGCAATGTTTCTATCCAGTTTGTCACTACGTCAGATGGGGACGAGCCTATAGAGCGACAATAGTTTTCAAGTTGAGAGTGTGCTGTTTGGTTGAGGGTTAGTGTAAGTTGTGTTGACATGGGTTCACCTCGGTAGGATTGGTGATGGTTTATCTTACTGTGTCTATGGTAACAGCTTTGGGACTTAGAATTGTGTAGTCGTTGAACATGAAGCGCATCTTGTCGATTTGTCGCACGTAACTCCATTTTGAGGACATCAAACGAACCAGGGCCGATGGCAGTTCTACTGGCTTGCCTGCGAGCTTGCGCCTATCTTGGAATACAATAGGTGGGAGCATTAGTGGAAAAGCCTGTTGTCAAAACGGTCTTGCGCATTGCCATTAATAAGTTGCAGGATAACAAACGCCGCAACAAACAGCTCTGGTAAGCTAATTTGGTGGGCGAGCTGACAAGAACGCCTGCCACTACTGAAAGGTACGGAGACTTGGAAACATGAGTAGGAAAGAAGTCGTCACCGTGCAGGGAACAGAGATAGCCCTGCTGACCCACCGACAGGAGGATTACATATCCTTGACGGACATGGCGAAACACAAAAATCCAGATGCAACAGGCATCGTCATTTCGCATTGGCTTCGGACAGGGTACACACTCAACTTCCTCGGCGCATGG
>WRHW01000109.1 GCA_009783055.1 Holophagaceae bacterium | reverse complement strand
CTTCGTCAATCGCTCCCTGTTTTGGCTTGGCCTTTTTTAGTGGCACTCCCTCAATTTCATAATACTTGCTGTATCACTACTGTCCGGTTGTTTTCCGGAAGGCACAGCGTAACACATTGCAGATAGGAGTTCTAGGCCAAATATTGGGCGTGACCGATATGGAAAATACACTGGGGTTTTGCCAAGCGCAAACCATATCGAGGGCGGCCCATGCCAGTCGAACCTACAGTGTTTTCCCAAATCATGAAATTCCTGCCTCTGCACTCATTCCGCCGCTGCGTGGCAAGGTATGGGGGCAACCGCAAAGTCCATAAATTCACCTGCCTAGACCAGTTTTTGTGCCTTGCTTTTGCACAGTTGACCTACAGGGAGAGCCTCCGCGACATTGAAACCTGTCTGAGGGTGATGCAGCCAAAACTGTACCACATGGGCTTCAGGGGAAGGATAGCCCGCAGCACTTTGGCAGACGCGAACGAAAAACGGGACTGGCGCATCTACGCAGACTTTGCGCAAGTGCTTATTGCCCAAGCCCGCCCGCTTTATCAAAACGAGAGCTTCGGGGCCGAGCTTGACAACAGCGCATACGCACTAGACTCCACCACCATTGACCTGTGCCTTTCCCTGTTCCCGTGGGCACATTTCCGCAAAACGAAAGGGGCGGTCAAGCTGCACACCCTACTCAACCTGCGAGGGAACATCCCAGAATTCGTCCATATCTCCACAGGCAAACTGCACGATGTCAACGTGCTTGACATGCTCGTCCCCCAAGCGGGTGCCTTCTATGTCATGGACAGAGGCTACATAGATTTTGCCCGCCTCTATGATATGCACATGGGCCAAGCGTTTTTCGTGACGAGGTCTAAACAGCGCATGGCATACAGACGTAGGCACTCCCGCAAAGTTGAAAAAGAGCTTGGCCTTCGGTGCGACCAGACCGTTGCACTCACGGGGCCGCTGAGCGCAAGGAAGTACCCTGCCCCTTTGCGGCGAGTCTCCTATGTAGACATGGAAACAGGAAAGAGGCTTGTGTTCCTGACGAACAACTTCACATTGGCCGCTTTGGACATTGTGCGCCTCTACAAGGCCCGATGGCAGGTGGAGCTATTCTTTAAGTGGATCAAACAGCACCTGCGAATCAAGGCTTTTTATGGAACCTCGGAAAATGCGGTAAAGACTCAGGTGTGGATCGCCGTCTCAGTCTATGTGCTGGTGGCCATAATAAAAAAACAGCTCAAACTCGAACACAGCCTCTACACGATCCTGCAAATCCTGAGCATCTCTCTGTTCGAGAAAAAGCCCATTCTGCAAGTGTTTACAGAACGTGAACCTGCCCATCCTGTCGTGCCGGTTTGTAACCATCTGCCTCTGTTCGACTTATAACCGGACAGTAGTGACTAGTGATGTTGTATAAGAGCAGTTGAGGGAAGCTACCGTAGACCTCCTCAAGAGCATGTGCGCTTGTAATTATTTATCAAATTAGAAATAGAAAATGGTACAAGATTTGAATATCCGTCATAGGAATCAGGAGGCTGTTTCTTACTTTGCATGTGGAACCCCTTTTTAGTTCAGATTGTCGCCAAGCGAAATTGCTTTTGCGAAGTCCTCCTCCGCTTTTTTTCTAATGCCCATATACCAATAAGCCATGCCTCTATTGTAGGAGGCAATTCCTAAGTCTTGATCTATTGCAATAGCGCGGTTGTATTCCGATATTGCCTTATCGTAATTGCCCTTATTATAATATGCGGAACCCATCCAGATGTATGCCTCTGCGTTTCTGGGACTTAACCTAATAGCCTCACGAAAGTCTACTATCGCTCCGTCATAATCCCCCAAGTTATAGAGGGTATTCCCTCTGTTTAAGAAATTCGAGGCATTATTCGGATTCTTTTTTATTAATTCAGAAAATTTCGCAATGACCTCTTCAAGTTCAGTTCTTTTTTTATACGCCTCTTCTATGCTAATCAAAATCTCCTCATTATTGGGCTCAAGCTCAATGGCCATTGAATAATCTCTTATGGAACCTGCAACATCGCCAATTGCAAAATTCGCATAGCCCCGCCCGATATACGCAGCTGCAAATTTCGGGAATAAGTCAATGGCGATAGAAAAGTCTGAAATTGCTAACATGTTTTTTCCTAGTTTGTAGTGTGCAAGGCCTCTACCTACAAAAGCATCTGCTTTGGAAGGAGACAGAGCGATCGATGTAGTATAATCGCTAATTGCACTGTGGTGGTCACCAATGCGATTATATGTTGTACCTCTAGTAGAATAAGCCCATGCGTCATTAGGATTCAGACCTAGAGTGACGTTGAAATACTCTATAGCACCATAATAATCACCCTTGTAAACACAAAGCAAAGCTAGATCTGAATATTTATAAGCATCGCTGGGGTAAAACTCATTAGTGCTAGTAAATTCCTGGATAGCAGAATCCCACACTGATTGTTTCTTAAGGGCAAAATACTTCATCGCTAGGAAAATATTGCCAATGATTAGGCATAAGCCTAAGCCACAAATAAATATAAACCGTGGTGTAGCAAACCAAGGCTTCAACTGGGGCTTCGATGGGTATGTATTCATTTGAAAATCCTTAAAAAAGTGTGCCCGTGCATTTTGCGGGCAAGAAATTAGATTATTTATTAGAGAGTTTTTGTGAGATACATCAGATTTTCCCACCAACATAAAACCGCGCCACCTATGCCATTTTTTATGGACCATAGGATTATTGAGGTATTAAACAGAATGAACGCGCAAATAAAGAGAAAAGAGAATAAGATACCGCAATTTTGAATATCATTTTGGTGCGTCCCAATTTGTCGCCTAATCGCACAACCATGAAATCCAGTAGTGAGACCAACCAGGATGTCAATAACCCACAAAAACTTTCCAATAACTATTAGCCTTAAAAGAAGAAATGCAAATGTGTATATCGGGATACAATATGGCGCAAGCGAAATGAAAACATTCCTTGAACCATTTTTGCCCCGATGGATTATTTCCCCTTCTTTTTCATTAATCGTAATTGAGACAATTTTATGCAGGAATATTATACTTACAACGGCATGAATAATCTCATGAGTAAACGTCTCAAGAAAATCAAGATTTAACCTAAGAACCTGCCTCACTACAAAATAAATTGCTATCCCTACAGCAACCCATAAATACAGCTTGGAATGCAACACTACTCCAATAGCGGACTTGTACAAACTATGTGTATTGATCGTCAAGAACAGCAACAGCAAAGGATATGTAGCGAGTTTGAGTATCTTAAGCATGATTAATTCCCGAATCTAAAGTGTGTACAGACGCGTGTCTGAATGCTATACTCGGAACATCTCAATAACATTGAGACTGCTATTCTCTGATCATAGACGATTTGTCTCGGCAATAACAATGTTTTCAATACCTGTATTTTAAATTAACAAAACCAGGCATCGCGCTATTCCCTAATAACGCTTCGCCATCTCTTACTTCTACTGTAGCATATGCCATCCTGTCAGGCTGTGATTTGTTACGATTCCAATACCCTATATCGCAAAAAATCAAATACTGGCCATCCGGCAGGTTGTTATACGAAAAAAAGCCTTTGTCAGCAATTGCAATCCTTACTCCCGGTCTGCTAAGGGCGGCATTCATTTCTGTCCTTGCTATGTTCTTTGGCCCAATGACGTGCTTGAGAAACAATTCTCGGAAAAAGGGAATGTCGGGCAACAAAAACACTACTTGGCCGGAAGAATCTCGCATCAAGCCGTGTTCAGGATGCGATATATTGCCACGGATCTGCGCGTTGCCAGATTTAATAAACGGCTCAATGTCAGCCAAATCATAAGCATTTTGCATAGGCACCAATGGCGGTACACAACCAGAGAACAAAAACGGTATAATTAAGAATAAGCCTCTCTTCATTAATGCCTCTTTTAGATGATTCAATCAATCGTAAAACTTAACGCTACTACCTTAATAGTACCAAGCTGTACCATGGCATTAGGGTTGATCACTTTCAGTTTGGCTTCATAAATATGGGTTACTGAGTCATTTTTATTGATCTTGGTGCTCCCCTTTGGATTTTGTACATTTGCACTACCCTCCAGGCTCCATTCCATCGTCCATACTCCGTTGGATGGAAACTTTATGCCCTCGGGCCTATAAAACCTGATTATTACTTCCCTGTTGTCATTGCTTACGCCCACTTGGTACTCTATGCCACTTCTGGGGCACACAGACCTTGCTGGGGGTAAGGGTTCAGGTACCTCCGGCACAGGCACTGGAGCCGGAGTGGGTTTCGGTTCTGGTTTTGGCTTCGGTGCAGGATCAGACTTGGGAGGGGGTACTGGCCCAGGCCCAGAAGGAACTCCGTTCCAAAAAATTGAGCCTGCCTTAAAGAACTGATCATAAAGCTGTGGAACCTGTTTCTTGTTTTTCTTATCAGTTTCATTTATCACACCCAACCCTGTCCTGGTCAAAACATCTTGAAGGCTAATCCTTGGCGTTTTTAGATTTTTTATCAGATGACCGGTAAAGAGGCCGTTTCTCCCATCACCATCGTCAGCCCATGAATCAGGGCCGGTGGCATACATAATCATTGACCCCACTGGGCTATGTGTCACCGTTGATAGCCCTCTTGCCCCACTTCTCTCTCTGGTAAAGGGGTTATCCCTACAAGCATCCAACACAATTAAATTTAACTCGTTCCCTGCTCTGTCTAGCCTCTGCATCACGGTATTCAAGGACATGGCGTTGTTTCGCAGTACAATCTCATCGCTGAAGTCTTTGGCCTGCACAGGAATCAAGTAATTTGCCCCACCAGACTGCTTGCCATGCCCAGCATAGAAAAAGAAACCGTGAGAACCCCTAGACGACA
>WRHW01000108.1 GCA_009783055.1 Holophagaceae bacterium | reverse complement strand
TGAGGGCGAGGCTCTTTACATGGCATCGCACATCCATAACTGGAACGGACGCAGGTGCTACGTTCATCTTTACTACAATGCGGCGCGGGCAGCGGAGGAGTTCGATGCCCTGACAAGGAAACTAATAGCTTGCAAGAAGGAATTGGAGGAAGGGAACAGGAAAGAGGCAAACAAGGATATGTATGAACGGTTCTTTATCGTAAAGAGCAGGCCGAAGCGTGGACAGTCGGTGGCCTATAATGAGGCGGAAATCCAAAGGCATAGGAAACGATACGCCGGATTCTTTTGCATTCTGACGAATGTAAAGACTGACTCGGGGGATTTGCTGGAGCTTTACCGTAGGAAGGAAGCTGTCGAGAACTGCTTCGATGACCTAAAAAACGGGCTGGACATGAAACGCCTGAGGGTGCATTCGTCCCCTGCGATGGATGCCAGACTGTTCATACAGTTCATTGCATTGGCCCTGATAAGCAGAATCAGGATGGTAGCAAAGGGTCATGATGTTCTCAAACACAAGGGCGCAAGGGAAATAATTGAGGCTATGGAGTCTGTGGTGCGGATAACATTCGAGGGAAAACGAAACAGCATAGTGACCGAGACCAGTCCCCTACAACGCAAAATCATCGAAACTTTCGGCCTCAAAATTGAACCATAGTTATACAATTTGGGAATTTGGGTTAACAAATTTCTTGATATAGAACACAATGAAACAAGGTAGCGTTTTAGAGGTTTCTCGTGGATTATTTGACCGCAAAAGAGGTTGCAAGCAAATGGGGTATTACTCCGCGTAGAGTTGCTTTACTATGCTCTGAAAATCGTATTGACGGAGCAGAACTCATTGACAAAATGTGGGTGATTCCCAGGGCGGCACAGAAGCCGGGGGATCGGTGCACCACCCGATTTGAATCACCTGCGGATATGCCAGTCAAGCCATTTCTGAAATGGGTTGGTGGCAAGTCGCAGATATTGGAAGATATTCGTCGTAAATATCCATCGGGACTTGGGACAACCATAACAAAATATGCCGAGCCGTTTGTTGGTGGCGGAGCTGTATTATTTGATGTTCTTTCTCGATACAAAATGAAAGATGTATACATAAGCGACATTAACCGCGAATTGATTCAAACATATATCGTGATTCGTGATAATGTCACCGAACTGATTGCTTATTTGAAGGACATCGAACAAAAATATTTAAGCGCAAGTGATAGTGTTCGCAAAGAGATTTACTATTCTGAACGCGATCGTTTTAATGTACTAAAATTAGTAGGCAATGAATCAGTCGAAATAGCTACGCTCTTTATTTTTTTGAACAAAACTTGCTTTAATGGCCTTTATCGTGTCAATTCTAGCGGTGCCTTTAATGTGCCACAGGGGAGTTACAAACAACCTACTATCTGCGATGAGCGTAACCTGATTGCAGTATCCGAAAAATTGCATGGTGCACTAATCGTGTGTGCTGATTATCAAGAGTCCCGTAGCTTTATTGACAGTAATACGTTTGTCTATTTTGACCCGCCTTATCGTCCGTTGACAGCAACTGCAAGTTTTACTTCATTTGCCAAAAATGGTTTTGGCGATAAGGAACAAGCGGAGCTTGCTACGTTTGTTACAGAGATAAGCGGGTATGGAGCAAATATAATTGCCAGTAACAGCGATCCAAAAAACGCTGATGGAAATGATGATTTTTTTGATCGCCTGTATGCACAAAATGAAATTATTAGAATCTATGCAAGCCGAGCCATTAACTCCATTGGTTCGTCAAGAGGAAAGGTCAGCGAATTGCTAATATGTAACACGTCGAGAAGGACTTTATGAATTGGAAATTACGAGAGCTAGATGCGGTTGAGTTTCCAACACTGGTTGGCCTCATGTCCAGATTTGCAATGACCCGCTCTGGCAGAGTCAGATTGGAAATGATGCATCCGTGGGATGGACGCTTTGGAATTAGGCGACTGCGACAAATAGAACTTGGAGATACTTGGCAATCAGAGCCTTCAACCATACCTGTGTGCCCCTTTGATGAAGCAATGCACCAACTATTGTCACCAGCAGGCTGGCTACTGCCAGAACATTGGAGGCAGTTGCGAGATGCACTGCGCTCCCTAGGCGGACTGCTGAGGAAGATTAGCTCCCTATCCTGGCCAGAGGGTATTGAGGTTCCTAATAACACAAATTTAGAAATTGACCGCTTACAGGTCATAGCGGCCATCCTTCCAGACCCTACCCCCATTGCAGACATGCTGGCAAAATATTTTAGCGAGGATGGCAAGTTGGAACCTCTAAAAGTTCCAGCCCTAGCAGAACTATACCGAGCCAAAATGAGAGCCTATCAGCAAATACAAAATAAGCTCCAAAAATTTATCAGAGATGTCCCCGAAGCCTTCATGGAAGCAACTATTGTTGAGCGCAATGGACGCTTTTGTCTACCGGTCAGGATAGACAGAAAGAGTCTCATTCCTGGCCTTGTCTTGGATAGGTCTGGTAGCGGAGCGACAGCTTTTATTGAGCCTATTGATGCTGTTCCGCTTAATAACGAATATATGGAAGCAGAAAGCGAATACAACGAGGCCGTGAACGCCTTTTTGAAAGGTCTGCTTGATACACTACGCTCGAGGCTGGATGACTTTACTAATTGGCATGAATTTTTGTCTGATGTAGATGAAACCATCTCTCTCTTAAAATGGTCAGCAATATGCGAGGGTATCCTACCACAATTAGACACAAATAAACTGCTATTGCAAGGTGCCAGACACCCATTGTTACTACCAAGAGTCAGGGACTTACTGGGTTCAGAGCCTATTGGGCATGAAGTTGTCCCGCTCGATCTGGTCATGGATCGCAAAAGACCTGGCCTAGTCATATCTGGTTCTAACACTGGAGGCAAGACAGTTGTATTGAAGACTGTTGGACTCCTCTCATCACTGGCTCATTGTGGTTGCGCTGTGCCAGCAAAACCTGGAACAGAATTTCCTCGCCAATCGTCACTACATGCTGATATTGGCGACCATCAGACTCTAATCGGGAGCTTGAGCACCTTCAGTAGCCACATAATGCACCTCAAGCGGATATTAGGTCAGGCGCGCCCAGATGGGTTTGTGTTGTTGGATGAGCTCGGCACTGGCACCGATCCAAAGGAGGGTGCCGCACTCGGAATCGCCATTTTACAGGCACTATCCCGCCGTGGCTGTTGGGTGCTATGTTCTACACACCTAGGAGAAATTAGCCAGTGGGCACTGCGCCACGCTCGATTTCAAAACGCTTCGGTCCAATTTGATGAAGAAAAACTATCCCCTACCTATCGTCTGCTACTGGGACAACCAGGCCAAAGCCGAGCACTCACTATTTCGGCTAAGCTGGGTATTCCAAAGTCAGTGTTGGCACAGGCTCAAAAAACATTAGGGCGACGTGAGCAGGATTGGAGAGATTTCCTGCGCCAATTGGAGGCTGAGCGTGGGAGGTTGTTAGCTGAATCCGATGAACTTGCCAAGGACAAGGTTGCCCTTGAAAAAGACAAGAGGATATTAGCTGATAGGGAAGCTCAACTAGCAAATTTACAAGAAAAATTTCGAGTAGAATCTCAGGCAAAATTGGAAAGAATTATTGAATTTGCGAACCATGAATCCAAACGCTTAATAAAGGACATAAAAAATCAACAAAAAAATCAAGTCAGTGCAGACAAAATTGGCACGGAAGCTAGGGAGAGGATAAAAGCAATTGAAAAAATTGCAAACCAAGAATTGTCTCCCATGCTACCTAAAAAAAAGCAAATAGACCCAAAGTGCATTGTAGAGGGGTTATATGCTAGGCATAGTGGATTGGGCTTGGATGGCAAGGTAATATCCATCAAAGGCAAGAAAGCAATGCTGGAAACCTCCCCCGGTCGAAAGCTGGAAGTTTTGGTGGCAGAACTTGAGCCTATCACCAAGACTTTGTCTAGTACAAATGCACATTCAGGACGAATCAGAGTAAGGGCTGAGTATCAGGACATAGATAGCGAGATAAATCTCATCGGAAGAGCATCAGACGAGGTCGACTTTGAAGTACATCGTTTCGTAGAATCTGCACTAGCAAGTGGATACAGATTCATACGCATCGTCCACGGGCATGGAACTGGGCGTTTGAAAACTGCAATTAGGACAGCATTGAAGGGGCACCCCAATATTAGCAGAGTAGAAGATGCCGTCCAAGCTCAAGGGGGAGCGGGAGCTACGGTGGTAATTTTGAAGTAGTTCGCCTCAGATTAACTCTCATCTGTTGCCACTAACCTCTGATACATTTCCATCAACTCCGCCACAATTTCAGGCTCTGACATGTCCTTATCAAAGCCATAGAGCTTCATCACAGCTTTGTCTAGAGTATTGTGAGCCTTTCGGAGATCAGGTGGCATGGTCAGTGGGTCGTAAAGGTCGGCAAGTGAGCTTTTTGGGAATTTTGCCCTTGCGTCCAAAACGCTCTGAGCAAGTTTTTCAACCACGGCTTTCTGTTTGTCTGTGGCATCAGGCCAAGGGAAGTTGTTGTAGACAATCGAGCCAGAATAACGGTACCGCATTTCCAACCGCCCACATATCGCTCTTGTCCAGGCATTATGCACATTCGATGTCAGTATACCAAAATGGTAGAGCGAGGCGTTGGGTACTGTGAACACTGCGTAGCTCACTATTATATCTGGCGAAACAAAACCAATCGGTATGTAATCCCTTTTCTCGGAAGATATTACAGGGAATAAAATAAATTCAGTTATAGGCTGGTGTATCACTGAAAAGGTTGAAGGTGTAGAAGCAGTTCTCCTTGTAGCTTCGCGCTTAGAGTTAAGCCTGAAAGTTTTGACTGCTTCTATTCTTTGCATGACATGCGGCATTTTTCTGATTTCGCTTGAGTCTACATCAACCAGCCACAAACAATAGCGTTTTTGATTGTTAATAACCCTAATTCCCGTTAATTATAACTATGTAGTCTAGGCGAAAGCATATAGACTCGCGCAGTCAAGATATTTTTAAAATATTTTTCTTGACTTGCAGTCAAAAGCATAGTTATACTTATTTTATG
>WRHW01000107.1 GCA_009783055.1 Holophagaceae bacterium | reverse complement strand
CGATGAAACCGATTCCATCAAAAAAGGGGCTTGAATTCCATGACCGAGAAATCTACACTGATTCTTTCAACAACCGTGTCTCAAAATCACTGGCACGTTCCGGGTAGACACCTCGGTAGTAATAATCTGGAAAATACATACGAAAATTACATCATTGCTCACGAGATTGGTCATTATATTACAAATTTTTTCAATTCTGATCAAAGTCCGGGTGGAAGACACGACAACCCTGTGTATGAATATGACTGGACATTGGCGATGAATGAAGCCTTATCACACCTGTTTGCCTATAATGTAGTCACCAATTTATCTCGCTCACAACCAGATTTTACTTGGACATTTATAAATAATCACATTCACAACCTTGATGCACATGACCCCAACAAACAAGAAGAAATTACTGGTCCTTTCAGAGAATATGCAATTGCAAGAACGATGTGGAGAATACAGAAAAACGTATTTAATCGGGATTTTGACAAAATAATTAAAATTTGGCGATCACTGAAAGAAGTTGATCTTGTACATGTATATTCTTGGCAGAAAAAAGCTCAAGAACATGTCAGCAATATGTCTATTCACATACAGGAAGAAATGGAACGCGGTGGAATGTTCAATGATCGCGGAAGCCAAAAAATACATTTTAATTATCGGGTCAACACACTTGTTGCTGATGTTCCATATCGGGCGTATGGTTTGGTTAGTGCCGACAGTGGCAGACCTATATGGAGAAATAATTCTGTCATTTATTACAATGTTAACCAAACAACAAAAAAAAGATTAACTAGAATGAGCATTAATTGTGAACCCAATACTAGGTACAAAATAGATTTTATAGGTGCAAATGGATTTATTCAAAAAACAGATGCTATTAGAGGCTCGAAAAATAATATTGCACTACCTAGCAATCGTGTATCTTATACAATAAGAATTAGGATAGAACGAATACGTCCCCAGTTTATTCCTGATCCTGAAGAAATACAAATGACAGCTACATTCAAATAGGAGAATTTATGGCTACGATTTTTTTTCGCTCTCTCTGTCTTTTTGTTATAGGAGCTACTTGTATTTTAGCACAAGCATTAGAAAAAGACTTTATTGATAATTTGCCCCCAATAGATTTCAGAATTGGTTCCAAATTTCGTGTTCATAATTCTTATTTTAGAATTACTCCAAACAAGGTGCTGCCAATAAGTATAGCTATAGCTAACTATGATAAAATAAGGTCTATATCGCTTCATATAGTAGCTTCAAGTGAATCAGGTGATCCTTCATATATCCCGAATGGCTTTAATATGTTAGGCAAAAATCCTACTGACAAGATGAAAATTAATATTGACGAATGTAAGATCATTCGAACAAAAATCCGAATTAATACCCATAAATATCAACAGTTAACAGTGATTGTATTGGATGAAAATAATTTGATATTAAATTCTCATCGTATTTTTATCAATCACCCAAAATATTCTGACAGTAGCATATGGAAATATATGCCTTTTGATGAAAAAAAATTATGTGTATTCAGGCCGCCAAATGCTCGCTATTAATTAACATCACTCACCATTATAGCGGTTCCCTTAAACCAAGTCCTCTTTAAGCGGTCTAACTTTATGGTATGGACGAGGAGGATGCCCAATGGCAATTTCAGTTGAGAGGCGGGAACTGATAGTCGAGGCAAAAAAGCGCGGGGGAACGGAGAAAGAAACAGCCATGTGGCTGGGCGTCAGCACAAGGACGGTGAGGAGGGTGTGGAAGCAGTTCCTGACAGAAGGGCACGTGTCGCCAAAAAAGAGCAAAGGCCGCCCATCAAGGCTCACACAGGAGGATGTCGAGAGGATTGCCGCAGAAGTAAAGCGTTCCCCTGATTCGACCCTGGCCGAACTGATAGACTGCCTTTCGCTGCCAATAAGGAAATCCCAGCTCCACAGGCTGCTTGGCAAACTTGGCCTCACTTTCAAAAAAAAACGCTCCACCCAAAAAACCAGCTTAGGGAAGATGTCCAGCAAAGGCGAAAAGACTGGTGGGGGGAGATAAAAAGCCTTGCCCCCCGCAAGCTGCTTTTCCTTGACGAGACAAGCGTCAATTGCGGCATGACGCGGCCGTATGGCCGTGCAAAGAAAGGGGAGAGGGTAAACGATTACGTGCCGGACGCGCGTTTCGAGCGGACATCCGTCATATCCACGATACGGATTGATGGCAGGCAGGCCCCGATGATGTTCAAAGGCACGCTCGACGGGAATGTTTTCGCCGCCTACGTAAAGGATGTGTTGGCCCCGGCGCTGGAGGGGGGCGAAACAGTAATTATGGACAACCTTGCATCCCACAAAGTGAAAGGAGCCCTGGACCCAATTTACGAAAAGGGAGCGACAGTATTGTTTTTGCCTGCCTACAGCCCTGACTATAACCCGATCGAACAGTGCTGGTCGAAAATGAAGGCGGTATTGCGGAAGCTGAAAGCAAAAACCTACGATGGGCTGACAGCCGCAATGAAGTCTGCCTTGGACAGTGTTGCGCCTTCAGACATAGCTGGATGGTTTAAACATTGTGGATATGAGGTCACTTGATAGGGGAACCGCTATAATTGACCGCCAGCTACTTCCCCAATTTGACGAAATGTACATATCGCCTTCAGGCGAAGGAGAAAAAGAATTGGATGTAGTTTTGGTGAGAGTTGGGTTGAATAGAGGCACTTGTTCAAAAGTGTCCTCAAAAATCTTATTGCCATCAAGGTCAAAAAACTCAATTTTTTTAATGGCTCTTAGCGCAGGATATGTTGCAATGATCTCGTATATGCCACCATTTGATGTGTAGCAATACCAGAAAGTCCCCTCAACCACTTTGCCAGAATAACTAGACGCTTTGATTGTCCCATCTTTGCGTCCTTGGTGATTTGCGTCAAAATACCGAACATCCAGTCGGAGCATATTGTAACCAAACGCCCATCTAGAAGTCCCCAAATTGGCTCGGCTCGACCGAGGATGGTAACATGTCTCTCCCTCCAGTCTAATCTTGGCTTGAGCCATAATTGTCGAATAAGTTGACAATAATGCTAGTGTCAAAAAACATTTTACTAGATGCATTTTTTCTCCTTTGAAATGGTTATTCTGGTAGTTGTTTTACAGCTTGAAAATCTCGTTTTGTTACTGCTTTACTTGAATTCAAATGCTGATACCACTGGGCAAAATTTCTATCGCTAATCCATATTAGGCTTTCTATGTTGTTATAACCCATTATATCATTACTGTTTTTGTTCAGTGTTCTATTGTATTCATTTCTCCATGACACCCTAATATTTGCACCAGCGTTGGAATCATCCAAATAAAACAAGTGACCCGGCACACCTATTTTGCCTTGAAAGTATGGGCTATCTTGGAAATCTAAGTGCATTTTTTCATACCAATGCTTGTCTACATTGAATTCTGTTGGAGGTATAGAAACGGGCGCATGGGTACTACCCAGGTTATGACCGAGTTCGTGGAGTGCTGTATACATGTGACTCTCTCCGTTGAAGCTCCCGGCCGGATCTGCAAAAACAATCGAAAAATGGTCTCCCGTTGCTCCATATCCCTTTATCAGGCCATATGTTCTATCTGGGTTATATGTTTTTTCACTTTCAGCTTTTAATAGCAATAATTTGAATATTTTTCTGTTCTCATTATGGTTAGCATTATACGGTTTGCTAGAATAACATAATTTTCTGTACAAGTAATTGAATAGAGCATCTGAATCGGAAAATGGATAAAGGGATCTCTCCTGACTTAACTCGTCATTTTCGTCTCTTGATTCATCCAGCAACACATCACTTGATACAACAAGTCTATCGAATGCTTTGTTGCCATTTGTAATGTTATTAGGATAATACTTACCACTGGAATCAGGTATCAGAGCGTGCACGGTCAGGTATTGTTTTTCTGTACCATCGTTAATTGTTATAGGCATGATTGCCCTGATATGCTCTTCCAATTCATATTTGTATGCTGTTAGTTCTCCGTAGCTGAGTGCTACCTCTGGTTGTGGCGGACCAACCTCGGGGTCATCAATTTTCCAGTCTACCGGTATCAAGTCTATGACCATAGGTTCTGAGTAAGTGAAAGGTATTGATGTCTCCATGCGGAATGGGTTATAGATTTCTAATTCAGAAATACCATTACCTGATTCGTTGCTACTTTCCGGCTCGACGATGAGCCTTAGTTTTGTATCAGGGCCAAGGAGGCTGAAATCGTCTTTGTCTGTAAGCTCAAAGGTGAATACAGTAAATATACCCTCATCGCCTGGTTTTACTTTTCCAAACACACCTTTTTCGGTGGTAAGCTCTTGGGCATTTTCATTTGCAAGGAATATTTTTGATTCAGGCTCCGGGTCTGATTCTTTCTTTTTGGCCAATGGGCCTGTTATTTCCAATTTGACACTCACTGGGGGTATGGCATCTCCACTTACTTTGCTTGCATACACCCTGAATATTGTCGGCCTTCCGCCTACTCTGGGTACGTCGTTCTTCCAGCCAAAGTCATTCTGCATTGCTTCCGGATTTTCTGTATACCTGTCCGCATCACGCAGTACTGGGTCGATGTTTGTATACCCCAGATGCCGTTCTACCCCTTGATTGATTGTAACCAAGTCGACCGTTATTCTCGGACTAAGGTTGCAACCCGGCAAGTAGTGCTGGCTTGTAATTTTTATCACCTCTATCGCTACAAGCTGTGACCCTCTGAATCCATAAAGCACACCATTGGCTAACCCGCCATTTGAACTTAGGCCGTCCTCTCTGTGGACTACAACAGGATTTTCAGGGTCATGGAAATCAATCACGAACCATGATGTTTCTCCACTTGCACTGTTCTTTACTGGTACTGCTGTTAGGTTTGTTGCGAAGTCCACTTCTGGGATTCTCGATACAATCTCATACCCAGAATTGCCAAAGGGAGATTCGTTTTCTTTTGGCCACCTTGCTAGGAATTGGCCTCCTGTTCCTGTTGCATCCATAAGGGCAATGAAGTTACCTCGGCCTGTAGCTGGATAATGGCTGGGCACGGCTACTACTAAATCCTTTGTGTGTTGGGTTCCATCTATTAGAACTGATGCCCTAGGCCAGGGGGCTATGCGCCTGGCTGGCAATTCGTTTGGCAATGGCCCTGGCCTCACATAGGCATGGGCTGGTGGAGCGGGCATTGTTTGGCTTATTGCTACAGAATTCATATCTGGGATGTAGGGGGGCTGGGGTTGGTAGGT
>WRHW01000106.1 GCA_009783055.1 Holophagaceae bacterium | reverse complement strand
GTTTTTGCAAACACGAGCAAAGCCCGTATTTTCAAAAACTTGCGGGCACTGCTTTCGCATTGCCGTCATACCAAGTTGCTCCCGGTTGGGTGCAACTTGGTATAACAACTTGGTATGAGGACAATGTTAAGTGGAACCACTATAAAATGCAATCAATCCCTTGCATTCTGGGCGGTTCTATCCCATTCTTGTTTATATGGATAACCATTTAGTCGATGTCGGACTGCTGTTTGGCGGGGAGAGCCTAGAACACGAGGTTTCCATAGTTTCAGCCAGATCGGTTGCGCAAAACCTAGACCCTGCACTATTTTGCATTAAACCCATTGGCGTGGCTCGCAATGGCGTATGGGCAGTTTTGGGAGACCCTTTTGAGCGGTTATCTAACGGCGAGTTACCCGAAAAGAGTAGTTGCCCCTTTCTGCCACTGGAAGCGGGAGCAGAGCAATTTCCCCCTCCAGACGTAGTGTTCAACATCATTCATGGAGCAGGAGGCGAAGACGGGCAAATACAGGGATATTTAGAGCTATTAAAGATTCCATATACAGGTGCCGGTCGCCTGGCACTTGCTTTGACAATGGACAAGTGGATGGCAAAGAGGGTTTGGGAATCCGAGGGCCTGCCAGTGACGCCTTATCGAGCTATCTCTGAAGAAGGGTGGAATCAGGATCAGGATGGCTTCATCGAGCAGTGCAAAGCACTGGGGATGCCTCTGTTCGTAAAGCCCTCCAATAGCGGCTCCAGCGTTGGCATTGAAAAGGTAAGAGATTTTGCAGACCTACAAAAGACCATCGAAAATGCTTTTCTCTATGATAGGCGTATCCTAGTCGAAAGCGGTCTGGATGCCAGAGAAATTGAGGTTGCAGTGTTAGGCGGGGATGACCCGATAGTGAGTATGCCCGGCGAAGTGCTAGTGACAGGCGAATTTTATGATTTTGCTGATAAATATGTAAACGGAAAAAGCCAAACTCTCATACCTGCCGAGTTGGATGATGAGTTGGCAAAAAAAATCATGGGTATGGCTCGTCGAGCCTTTGTTAGCATTGATGGATATGGGCTTGCCAGGGTCGATTTTTTTGTCCAGAGGGAAACAGGCGATGTTTTTATTAATGAAATGAATACCATCCCAGGGTTTACAAGTATCAGCATGTTCCCCAAATTGATCGAAAACGTGGGTATTCCATATCGAGAACAACTGACAAGGCTAATCGAGCTTGCTATCGCTAGAGACAGACAGATGGTAGACAAGCAAATTGATTTTCATAGTGGTAGTGAGTGGTTTTCATCCTAATACTAAGCTTCATGCCATTGGTTTTGAAATTAGCTCTGGTATGATTACATCCTTGGAGTTTTTATTGGATAACATCAAGGTCATAACCCTACCTGCCCTTCCCATCCGCGAGGTGGTGCTCTTCCCAGGAGGGAGAGTACCCTTTATTGTGGGTAGACGCGCTTCTGCATTAACTTTAGAGAGGTCAGTAAAAATTGGAGACCAAATTGTCCTACTGACTCAAAAAGACCCAAAACAAGAAGAACCCTGCCAAGACGACTTTTTTGAGGTGGGGAGTCTAGTCAACGTGGAGTCATTGATCCCGCTACCCAACCGCTACTTCAAGATTGGAGTTAGGGGAGCGGCAAGGGTTAGGCTACTTAGGTTCCTAGGCGAAGACGAAATGACCAGGGCAGAAGTAGAAATTTTGGACGAACCTGATATCCGCGAGTGGGATAGCAATTCCAAGTCAGAGGTAATTGATAATTTTTATCATGCAGTAGCAGAATTTTTGGGACGTTATCCAGACGCGGCGCGCCTGTTATCTATTGAACATGTTAAATTGTTGCCGATAAATGAAGCCATTGACGCAGTTGCAGGGCTTATAAATTCAGGGATTCAGGAAAAGCAACAAATCCTTGAGCAAGTAGAATTACAGCCTCGAATGGATACCTTGATGAACCTGCTACAGGTGGATTCAGATAGGTTCGGCGTAGACCAGGAACTAGAACACAAAACGAGAAAGCGACTAGACGAAGGGCACAAAAATTTTGTACTCAACGAAAAGATGCGTGTGATTCAGCAAGAGTTGGGAAAAAAAGATGAAAAGGGCGAACTAAAAATATTACGCAAAAGAATCATAGACGCTGGAATGAGTGAGGAGGCTCATGCTAAATCAATGGAAGAGCTTGACCGCCTAGAGCTGATGCCTCCCCAGAGTGCCGAGGCTACGGTGAGCCGAACCTATATTGATTGGTTGCTGGCGTTACCTTGGACTAAATTTGCTGATGATCGATTGGATTTAGACGAGGCCGAAAAAGTTCTCGATGAAGACCATGCTGGCCTAGACAAAGTAAAGGCTCGCATATTGGAGTATCTGGCCGTGATGAGGCGACTGAGAGACTTTCAAGTAGCCTTGCCGCCAGATGAAAAGAGAAAGCCTAATACAGAGATTACAACGGGTAATGATGACAATAAAAACGAATCATCCAGCAGAGGAGAAGGCGATGCCCCACCTGCCCTTAGGGGGCCTATTCTGTGCTTAGTAGGGCCACCCGGCGTTGGCAAGACTAGCCTTGCCCGAAGTATCGCTAGGGCAATGAATAGACCCTTTGTTCGCTTTAGCCTAGGGGGATTAAGAGATGAAGCAGAAATAAGAGGGCATCGCCGGACTTATATTGGCTCGATGCCTGGTAGAATCATAAGCCTGATAAAAAAAGCAGGCGTTAAAAATCCTCTCATCCTATTAGATGAGTTGGATAAGATGGCTTCAGATTGGAGGGGCGACCCTGCTTCTGCTTTGTTAGAAGTCCTTGATCCCGAACAAAATGCTTCTTTTCAGGATCACTATCTGGACGTAGGTTTCGACCTTGGTCAGGTGCTATTTCTTTGTACAGCCAATGTGCGACACAACATCCCAGAAGCACTTGGTGATAGATTGGAAATAATAGAACTATCAGGCTATACCCCACTCGAAAAAAAGGCTATAGCACTGGGTCACCTTGTTCCTAAGTCGCTAGAGCGGCATGGGATGCTTGATTTAGAAATCCGTTTTGAAGATGGAGCCATCAACCGAATTGTCAACTCGTATACAAAAGAAGCGGGCGTGAGGCAACTGGAGCGTGAAATTGCATCAGTCCTTCGCAAGCTTGCACGGCATAGCTTGCAACCTGAAAAAGGAGAAGCGTTTGATCCTACTGTATCTGAAGATAGGATAGTCAAGTTGTTGGGTGCGGAAAAATTTCTGGAAACACCGCCCGGTGACGACATTACATCAGGAGTAGTAAATGGATTGGCATGGACAGCATCCGGTGGCGATCTGCTTACCATCGAGGCCACAAAGGTTCCAGGAAAGGGCAACCTAAAATTGACAGGCAAGTTGGGCGAAGTAATGCAGGAAAGTGCCCAAATTGCCTTGAGTTTTGTACGCGCCAGAGCAGTGCAAATTGGACTTGCTGAAGATTTTTTAGAAAAAATTGATATTCACCTGCATGTACCCGAGGGGGCAATCCCCAAGGACGGCCCAAGCGCAGGCATTACAATGGCCACTGCATTAATGTCTGCCTTATCAGGAATTCCCGCAAGGTCTGAAGTTGCGATGACAGGAGAGCTTACATTGCGGGGTATGGTACTGCCCATAGGAGGACTAAAGGAAAAATTATTGGCGGCACACCGCATGGGAAGAAAAACTATCATCATCCCAAAGGAAAATGCCCGCCACCTAGAAGATATACCCAAAGAAGTAAAAGATGCCCTGACAATCCATCTTGTTAGCAAAATGGATGAAGTCATACCATTGGCCCTTACAAGATTGCCAAACTCTAGTACCAGTTTATAGTTACAAGCTACTAGAAAATATAACTGTAGAGGTAATTGCATAACCCATTGCTACGTCTGCGCCTCCATATTGCCGTCCACGTCGAAGCCCTGTCCGGCTTCATTACTGCACTGATACTAGGTTGCGTTCAAATGGCTTTGAACGCGAAACGCCAAAGTTTTTGAAAACACGAGCAAAGCCCGTATTTCCAAAAACTTGCGAGTGCCGCTGTCGCGTCCCCCTCATACCAAGGTGCGATCTGTTGATCGCAACTTGGTATGACTAGCCAACTCCGTTGGATTTCAAACTGGAAAAAATTTCAGTTTTGAAATTAGCTTTGCATAAATTGAGTTGCTTTCTAGTATTATTAAACTATGAGATTTCTTAGTAGCCACGTAATACATTTTTTCATCATGGGGCTTGGCATCTCTTTCATTCTTGGCATGTTGAAGCCAACCTTGCGCCATGAGCGCATCATCAAGAGTATCCGGAACCATGCACTTGGTCTGGTGGGTCTCGGCTTGGTATTAGCCTGGATCATGTATCTGCTACCAAGGGCTCCCATTAGGTTTTAGAATCAGCAAGATTAGCTATTAACTGAGGAGAACATCATCTGGCTTCACTAAGGACTGCGCTGGCAGGTTATCCGAGAGTTGTTCGCAAAACATTGCTCGACTTTCAAAAATCTTGGTTGTTTTTTGAAAGACGATTTCCGGATATCGGCAAGATCAGGCGATTTTGCTTTGGAGTGATGGTCAAGTATCATCATGATGATTGTTTTAGTTATGCCGCCAGCCTGAGTTTTTGGTTCCTTATAAGCATGGTTCCACTCGCAACTCTATTCTTTAAGATATTGATGATTTTTCTAGGAAATCAGGCATTTTTCAGGCAAGCGCAGGAAATATTGATAAATGTAATTCCTTTTATGCCAGAAGGATTTTTAGTTAATGCCGTAAACCAGACTAGAGATGCAGGCAACAGTTTGGGTTTTGCTTGGATTGTCCTTTTATTTGGCAGTTATTGGGGGATGAACCAACTGGACAAATCCCTAGCTCATGTATTTGGAGTGCGTATTCACAAGCAACTACAGACAAGGAAATATCACATTCTTCGCCAAATGGGTCTTATGATTAGTGGCTTGGTTCTTTTAGCACTCGTATTCGCTCTGCTGGTTGGTGGTGGCGTTATGAAAAGCCTGTCTCCAGCCTATACAACTATGCTATTGGGAATTTTGCCTATCTTTATTAGCTTAATTGCAACAACAATTATTTTCCTCTATGTCCCACGTCTGAGCATTGCCTTTCGTCATGCCTTCTTAGGGGCACTTGTTTCTACAATATTTTGGGCAGTGGCGAAATGGGTATTCAAGATATATGTTACCCATGCCCTTACATGGAATATTACCTACGGGTCTCTTTTGGGTATCATCGCTGGATTGACTTTTTTGTATTATACCTGCGCCATCCTATTGCTCGGAGCACAAGTTACAGCGGCCTTCTATGTAAAACAGGATGAAAAAAACATACTAACAAAAGTTTTCAGTTTTCAGTTTTTTGAAGATGACAAATCGGCTACATGAGGTGGCTAGTTATAGTCATTTAACTTGTGACGAGCAACG
Organism: Holophagaceae bacterium; assembly: GCA_009783055.1. Classification (GTDB taxonomy): domain Bacteria; phylum Acidobacteriota; class Holophagae; order Holophagales; family Holophagaceae; genus WRHW01. The sequence goes on along the minus strand of WRHW01000106.1, from coordinate 182 downwards.
CTTGAAGGAAGTTATCCCTTTTTCTGTTTGTGGGTCTTTTGGTGTAACTAGCTTTGTATCCTAAATTCCCATAGTTTTTAACCTAGGACAGGCAACCGACAGATTCTAATGGGTTTATGAGTTTGCATAGGTTAAAATATTTTAACCTATTGTAACGACAGACGGTCAAATAAATGCTTGAA
>WRHW01000105.1 GCA_009783055.1 Holophagaceae bacterium | reverse complement strand
CAAGAACGCTGGAAAGATAGACTATGTAGCCGCTTGGTACTACAGGGCATCCAAATACATCCAAGGGACACAAATCAGAGTTGCCTTTGTGTCTACTAATTCAATCACCCAAGGTGAGCAGGTAGCCACTGTCTGGAAGCCCCTCTTTGACATGTTTGGTATTCACATTAATTTTGCCTACAGGACTTTCAAATGGGACAGTGAAGCCAAGGGCAAGGCCGCAGTACATTGTGTGATAGTGGGATTTAGTAAGACTGACACAGGCCAAAAAATAATTTACGACGATGGAGAAAGGGTAATTGTAGATAATATTAGCCCTTACCTTGTGGATGAGAATAATATTTGGATAGATAGCAGGACTATGCCGCTATGCGATGTTCCTGTAATGATTTCTGGCAATAGACCCACAGATGGAGGACATCTGATAATTGAAGATGATGACTTGCCGGAATTTATAAAAGCAGACCCATTGTCCAAAAAATATATCAAGCGATTTATGATGGGCGATGAATTTATTAACAACAAAAAACGGTGGTGCCTATGGCTTGTAGGGGTGATGCCATCAGAACTCAAGAAAATGCCCCAAGTGATGAAGCGTGTAACTGCTTGCAAAGAGGCTAGATTAGGATCGCCCGATGCGGGTAGGAATAGGCTAGCGAATACGCCAACACTTTTCAGAGAGCAAATAGCACCGGAGCATTTTCTTGTTATTCCAAAAGTCTCCTCTGATAGAAGGAATTACATCCCTATCGGTTATATGGACAAGAACACTATTGCTGGTGACAAACTTTTTATTGTTGCTGATGCTACTTTATATCATTTTGGGATCATGACATCCAACGTTCACATGGCTTGGACAAGGGCTGTTTGTGGACGTTTAGGAACAGGCTATAGCTATTCAATTAACATTGTTTACAACAATTTTCCTTGGCCAAACGCTTTAGAAAAGCAAAGAGCTGAAGTTGAAAAACTGGCGCAGGGCATTTTGGACGAACGGGCGAAATTTTCAGGTGAATCCTTAGCCGACCTCTACGACCCCCTGACCATGCCACCGGAACTCCGTAAGGCGCACAATGCGCTAGACAAAGCTGTGATGAAGCTATATGGATTAACATCAAATATGCCTGAACCAATGGTTGTTGCCGAACTGAAGGAGTTGTATCAGAGACTAGTGGCTACCCAAACAGCTACTAAGGCATAGTCGTGCCCACAGACTTCATACCGATGTCCAATCAGGGGATTGACGTGGCAAGTGGCAAGTGCCGTGTGGCTAGAATAAGTATTTCCGCGCCTGGCGGTGCAACGAATTTTATTTGCGCTGGCAGATATAGCGGTTCAACTTTTTGTGACTGAACAGCTATAGAAACTTGAGGTCGAGTCTTTGCAGGTGGGTGGGCTAAACTAATACTATGGATGCCCCGTTATTGTTTGCTATCGCCCGTGCCCGATTAGCGGCGGGGGAGGGGGCCATTCAAAACGTATGGGCTTCCCATAGAGCATTGGGGCTTGTTTGGGCACCTAATAGGCGGGCCGGTATTGAGGCAGGTTTTGCTTGGATTTTTTTGTTAAATCCATCTCCGGAGCTATGGTCACTCCATGAAAAACATGAGGCATATTTGGCATTGAAGGCCGAATCAAAGGTAGATTTGAACCGCAAGTGGGCGGCAGAATTAAAGGGAGCGCGGCTGGAAGACATTTCTGGCGACCCAAGGGAGCGATGGATAGCCTTTGACTTCAAAAGGCGTTCGGTTACTGGCCGAATAGAGAGTATGTGGCTTTCTTTTCAGGCAATCCCAGGGCGGGGTGGGCTACGACTCGATGGAGTGGGTATAAACCCAGCAAGGATAGGGATAGGTGTGTCGTTTCCATCCATTCAGCCTGAGGTAGAGGCAGACACGCCACCAATGCGGAGATGGCGCGAAAAATGGGGTTCTGAAATCGAAGTAGCCCTCCATGGTCAGATTCCTGATGTACTACCTGGAGATGGAACATTGTTGCAGAGACATATTGCCTGGAGCATTCAAAGGGCAGAAAAACTACTACTACAGCCAAAAAAGCAGGTTCAGGAACGCAGACTGAATAAAGAAAGGTTGAGGTTGGAACGCTATGGAGAGGCACTAGCAAAGGATCGCACCCGCCATCAATCTATGCTTTTATTACGAGAACCAGCCATCAAGTTGCAGTCGGAATTGTGGCGACACAAAGGGGCAACGCACAAAGTCGAGTTGCTGGATGGCTCACATATTGAGCTACCCCCAGGACAGCGGGCAGAACAAGCAGTGCAAAAATGGTTTACGTCAGTCAAAAAAGCTGAAAGGGGAATTGAGAGGGTAGCATTTTTGGAGAGGGAGCGTTTGCGGCAGATAAAGGAATATGAAATATTATCTAGTTCAGAAAAATGTGCCGAACCCATGTGGCCAAGTGTAAAAGAAATTCCAACAACAAAGAAAGTTCAGGAGAAAAAAAAGGTGCATTCAGAGGGAAAAGGCAAGCGAGCAGATGGAAAGGGTAGGGCGTACCGGTCGTTACAAGTAGAAGGCTTTGAAGTGTTGATAGGTAAAGGCGATACTGCTAACGACAACCTGACCTTCAAAGTTGCAAACCAGTCTGATTTTTGGTTACATGTTGCAAGCGTGCCAGGTAGCCACGTCATCATAAGAAACCCAGACAAAATAAGCGAACTACCCAGAAGCGTGCTAGAGCGAGCCGCCGAACTAGCCGCCTTTTATAGCAAGGCTAGGGAGGGCGGAAAGGTGGAAGTCCATTGGTGCCGTGTAGCCGATGTCAATAAGCCACGCGGTTTTGCACCTGGCAAGGTAATTTTGAAGAGCTATAAAAGCATGAAGGTATATCCAAAGGAATAATATCATATCAATCACTGACCACTTGTATCCTAGGGGCGTATACCACACAACACAAAAACTTTGAGTTCGATGCCGCTTGATACCAAGTTGCGTTCTAAGCCCTTTGAATGCAACTTAGTATCAGGTTAGGATAGTGAAGATAATCTTATCGAGGGGTAAATGATCTTAGGTTTTATTTTTTCAATTGTTATCAGCATTTTGTTTGCGCTCTATGCAGTCCCCAGAAAGTTCTCCAGCCAAAATGTGATTTTGTATACGATGTGGATGGGTGTTGCCTATTGCACGATTACTATTATTGCTATCTCGGTTTTGTGGGGGTTTGGCCTAGAGCCGTTGGAAAATTTATTTAACCCTTGGCACTTTTTGACAGTACTCCGTGCCTTTGTATGGGTACTTGGAATGTTTGCCTATAATGTTGCAATAGATAAAATTGGGCTGACGCGCTTTAACCAATGGAAAAACATACAGGGGCCTGTAGGCTCGCTACTAATATTGTTTTTTGTCTCTGAAAATGTTGCTGGAATAAAGATATTTTGGTTGTTTTTAGGCATTACAGTTATGTTTTTATCTGCGTTACTCTTTCAAGTACGGTCGCCGGCAGAAACAATGTCGCCAAAAAAAATAGATGTTAGCGCAAATACAAGATGGGGAATAGCATTTGCAATTTTTTCTGGTATTTGCTTTGGTATTTCGGCAATGCTCAACAGTGTTGTATCAAATACAACAATTGTTGGCGAGAAATTTACTTTTTCACAGTTAATATACCACTCTGTATCGCTTACTATATTTTCTGTGGCCATCTACCTAATTGTTGGAAATAGAGAAAGCAAACCAACATCCATCAAAGAGCGTTTGAAAGATTGTTTTATAGTAGATAAAAAGACTTGGCTACCCATAATAGCCGGTGGAATGTATATGATTGCAACACTACTGACAATTTACTCTTATAGATTGATACCTAATAACGCTATACCGTGGAGCATAACCCAGCTAAATGTGTTTTGGACGCTCATCATCGGATTATTTATTTTCAAGGAAATAGATTTCAAACAGAACTGGCAACGATTAGTTTGTGGCACATTATTAGCGATTTTATCGTGTATCGCTTTGTTTTTTGCAATATGATTGCAATTAATTAACAATAGTTTGGCGTTTTTTGCGTTCAGCCTGTTGAACGCTACTCGGTATAACTGGCAGAAAAGCGTTGTTTTTCGCAAGTAAACGACTTTACCATCCAACTAGCTACCAACCATGCAAGACATAGAGACAACGCCCCTGCTCCCCATCCCCAGCGATAACCTAAGTGTTCCATTGGAAAGCCGATGATGAGACTGCCAAGGCCAATCCCAATGTCATAGGTGCAATAGAGGGTGCCCACCGCCGAACCCCGCCTACTTGGTTCCGCTCTGTCAAGTGCATATACCCAAGAAAGTGTATGTGACAGGCCAAAACTGGCACCAAATATTGTTCCACAGAGTATGTGCCTGATAAGCCCTCCGGGCATAATTGCCAGGCCAAGGGCAGAAAAAATGTTGACTGCAAGCATTATCGGCATCAGGCGCATGGGGTTTTTGCCCATGCCACGCCACCCCAGAGCTAACCTAAGAAATACCATCCCCATGCCATAGGATGATACAAGTGCAGAAGCCCATCGGAAATTAAAGTCTACGGCCTCTTGTGCTCCATAAGATGGTATCGGCCCATAGCTTATAGCCATACATAATAATACGATTGAAGGGGCAATAATCCAGTTGCCAGGCCATCTATAGCTCATGGAGACATCGGAGGAACTAACTCGTCCCGCTGTTTTTGATGAACATCCCAGCACTACAAACAACGAAGTTGATAATAGGGCTAAGAGTAGCATCAATGATGAAAACCCTATGCGGGGCATGAGCCAAATGCCTGCTACCGGACCAACGGCGGCACCAAGGGGGGCCGCCATACCAAAGATAGCTAGGCCATCTGCACGTCGATCGTCTGGTAGGAAATTGCCAACCCAAGTGATTGTACCAGTTCTAAAGCCTGACCAAATAATTCCATGAGGGAGACCAACTAAAAAGAAAAGCCAAATATGATTTAGAAAGGCATACATAGAAAAGCAGAGAGCGGTAGTTATGGTTGCCCATCTCAGGATTGTCCTTTGGCCAAAGCGATCTCCAAGAGGGCCAGTAAATAGGGCACCAAAGCCTGAACCCAACATGAAGGCCGTTGCAAAACGCCCGCTTTCTTTTATACCTGCCCCTAGCTCCCTCAGGTGGAGAGGGACAGAGGGCAATAGCGCGTAGCTGACTACAAAGCTGAGAAAATAAAAAATCCAGACAATCTGAAAAGTACGGCCAAAGCCACCACGAGGTGTATTAAACATGGGTGCCATTTTCAAAACGGAACGTGTCAACAATTTTGAAGACACGGTTGTTAATGAAACAAGTGTATATTTCCTGTTTATTTAATTCAAGCTCCATTCTTGAAGGAAGCGGTTACGCGATTATCCGATTTCGACTTATTAATCCAAGCAACTTTATCCCCACGTAGACAAAGGACCCTTTCGCCATCTTTTCTCTGCTTTTTGTCATTAGTTCACCTATACCCATATACATTAATTTACTCCTGCTTATACCAAGTTGCACCCAACCGGGAGCAACTTGGTATGACGGCAACGCGAAAGCAGTGCCCACAGAATAAACGTGATGTTGGAATGAAATTGCAAAGCGAGCATAAAAGCCACCTAAACCAATGTAGCTGGCGTGACTGCCTCGGATATCCGAGCCTAGCGAAGGATTCCGAGAGATTACGGGCTTTGCTCGTGTTTGCAAAAAATTCTCTCGGCATCCACTTGCCTGCAAGTGGATACACGAGGCAGTCACGCTGACTTTTCCTGCATTTTGTCCTTT
>WRHW01000104.1 GCA_009783055.1 Holophagaceae bacterium | reverse complement strand
AAATTTGTTACTAATTGATAGGCTGAAATTGCAAACAATTTGTTAATAATCAGTGATTGAATTATTAAAATCCTTATAATCAATGTTTACAAGCCAATCATGATAATTTTATTATTATTACATCATTGTTATTTATCCGGGAAAGCAAAAAAATATCCGATACTAATCTGATGCCATTTTCAAAACCCCGAGGGGTTTTGAAACAACGGAGTTGGTAGGCTGCGCCAAAATAAAGCAGACCGCGACTTTGGAGCGGACAGCGAAATGACGGTGCAGACGTACAACCCGGTTTTGAAATTGGCTCAAGGAGTACATGACAAATGAGAATGCACAATGAGGATGCACAATGAGGATGCACGAGGACCACCCGCATAGGCAGGGGAATAAGTCAGATGTTTAGTAACATGGCCAAAATAAATCATTTTTTCATCATGGGAGGATACGATGAAAAATTTAAGAAATGTGTTCATTGGCGCACTGATTTTTGCAGTAGCCAATCTCTCCGCACCCGACCTTGGTGCCAGGGTTTCTTCAAGTGAGACGCTGGGAGGCTGTGCGGATCAAATAATCATTGATGATCAATCATGTTTTTTGATTGGGGTTGTTAGCGACAGGCCAAATGTTGGCTACTGCGTATACCTGTGCCCTGATGGTTGGGAATATTGGTTTGATCTCCTTGGTACGGAATGAAGTATTCTCTTAAGTGAGCCAGTTGTAAACCGTAGCTGCGCGGTTTGCAACAGGATAGTAAGTCTCTCGAGCGCATCCCAACAACAAAGTGCTGCTGATTCTGGAATAATTCAGGATTTGGCGTCGCGGAAAGGAATGCTAGACAGAGGCGAAAAGCCGTTGCGCGGGTTGTATCGAAATTTTGAAGCCCTTGATTAATTTGGGTGAGCTTGTATCCGCGCAACGATTTTGTAGTAACTTAAACAACTCTGGAGAATACCATGCTACTCGCGTTTTTCTGTGTATACCTGTTCTGTCCTCAACAGCCGCAGGAAAGACCCAAAGTGTTTGAAGCCGAAATTGTAACCAAGAGTAAGCAAATCACCATCCCGCACGTGCCGTCATCCACGAGTCAGGCAAATAAAGAACAGAGACGAGTTAATGCGTTATTGAGGAATTCGCTGCTAGAAGTCGAACAGGAATTAACTGAACTGTACAAAAATATGCCACCAAAGGATTTTTTTAGGCCTCTAAAATTCCCCTGGGAAATTGCAGAAATATATGAAATCCAATTTATGGGATCAATCCTTGAAGATCAAAAAATTAACACCCTGACAGATGAAATTATAAGACTTTGGAATAGTTGGCAGATGACGATTGTGGAAACTGGGAGCGCAAAGATAGCAGATGATTACAGTAACGCGCCAATGCAGAGCCAAAAAGTTGCCCCCTCAATCGTGTCATTGGACATTGCAAATCGAATGGGCGGTATCCATAATGAGGGCGGTTCCATAACCAGAGGCCGTACTGGACAAGACATGTTTTTGAGGCATAATCTCTTGGTGGAAGAGGTCTTGGATTTCTGGGATAACATGCAGACGTCGGTTGTCGAAACCTGGATACCAAAACAGGAGAGAGGCGAGAATGTACCATCCAAAGCGCGGGACGCGGACTCTGTGGCTATTTCAACAGATGCCGCCAGGCGGGACTATTCAAAATCCAGAGAATTACACCAATTAGCAGGTAATTTGAAAAAAATAGCAGTTATTTCCAACGAATTTGTGCCCAATTTTTCAAAGGCCTGGGATTTGTACTCCGAATACCTAAACGAGCGCACCGACTCCTTTGCTGAAGTGGTAGGCAGCGACATCGTACATATAGATTCTGATGTCAGACACTTGTACAACATAGCCAGCATTGTTTTCTTTGAGCAGATAAGGCTATCTTTGTGGATATGCCAGAATGTTTGGAATAGAATGGCCGCTCGGGCATCCCCCCCACCCTTGAAAAAGCTCAGTCCCTATTTCATCGAGCTGCCAAACCTTGGGGTCACTGGGGAATACCACATAGTATTGAAGGAAATCGACAACCCTGGGCGCAAGGGTTCATACGGTGTCAGGCCTGTGCTTTTCAGAGAGGCAACTCCCGTATATATCCCTGGGGAAGATGAGCTGTTAGAGCCTGTGACTGCAACATTAGTGGTCAATATTGATATGGAGGGAAATGTCACTGAGGTAGATTACATATCTGGCCAGAGCTACCTGCGCGAAATATCAATGTATGCGGCCAAGCTATTGAAATTTATGCCACTGAGGCGTACAGGCTTTAAATCTGCACAGTCCTTGACTGTTTCCTTCACATTTTGATATAACCTTTTGAGAGAGGCTCCACATGTTAATCCGTACTGCTCTTTCTTGCCTTACTTTACCTGCGGCTCTTTATGCCCAGCAAAACAATATTGCTTTTGAGGTGTATTCGGGGGATTTTCCAGCAAATTATGCCTTTAAGATAGATATGAAAGTGAAATACAGTGTCATTAATACTCAAAAAATAGTAGCTGAGAACCGAAAGTCACCTGTACCTAACGACCATATTCTGGCTCAGCTTTCAGATAACATGCATGGGTGGGATATTACTTATGACACAAAAGGTGTGCCCGAAATAAAAGGATCACCCAGGGCGGTCACGTTCACTTTCTCGACTCAACTTAGAGAATTTAACAATGCCATGGCCGTGCTTAAACTTGAGGGAATGGTTACAGTGCTGAAAGATGGGAAAACCTACGAAGTAATACCTTTCCGGCAAAATAGGCCTTTCAAGTCCGGCGTGAAGTACGTCTTGATGGTGAGTGATTACAGTCGCGAAACGGGGACTGTCAAGCCCGCCTTTCTCTTTTTAACCAGTGACGAGTTGCAAAAGGTTCTTCAGGGTAGACCCCAGGGAAATCAAATGCCCTTTAAGGCTCATACGGCCGTGAAAAGATAGAATGGCTCAGTTATGACAAATGTTATTTTTGCATGTTACAATATATTATGTAATCTTTGAAAGGGTGTGACCTATGCTGAATGTACTAATTTTAACTGCTATGCTTTCTTTACATCATCCCCAGGACAGACAGCAGCCACAGGATAGGCCGCCGGCTGCCACGGAAGATGTAGAAATTAAAAGTGAGGCTATCATCCTCCCGCATATGCCCACCTCTATTAGGCAAGCTCTCAGAGAGCAGAGAACTACCTATGGAGAACTAGTTGCGAAAAGAAGTGCGATAGAACAGGAGCTGGCTCAGCTATCCAAGGACTATCAAATGGAAGAGATATTACAACCCATAGTTCTTTCAAAAAGCCAACTCGAATTGTCTGAGACATCATTATTGCTATCTATTCTAACTGACACAAAAATTGATTCGTTACTAGATGAAACAATAAAAATGTGGAATCGATGGCAAATGACTTTAGTCCATCATGGGTACCTGCATTTTTATAGTAGCGGTGATGACAATGACATAGAACATGTTATGCCGTTAGAGCTAGATGAAAGAACTGCCAAAACACTTCGTTTAAGGAAAAGTTCAATGTACAGATCTGAAACATTTGAGGGAGATATAGCAATTATTTCTGATGCAATTGCCCCAGATTTTTCAAAAGTCTGGGAATCATTTCGCTTGCACATCAATGAAAGCCTGAAAAAATTTGCTGAGGCTGCAATAAGCGAAATAACATTGCAGGATAAGGACATTAAGCGATTATTTGATGCAGTGACGATAGTTGTCTATGGGAAAATAAGATCGGCGTTGTGGGTAGCAGAAAACGTCTGGGAAAGATTGACTAACAACAAACCACGCCTGTTGCGTGGGGAAATGAAAGTCCATTCCATACAAGCTCATGTAATAAATGGTCAAAGTAGTGGTGGCGTCACCATTAGGCTGTCCTCGACAAGGACGGATCACAGAGTTGTCTTTTAGAGTAGGCCCCTTTCGTAACCCTGGATAGACATTTCATACTAGATTGCGTTTAATCGGGATTAAACGCGAAACGCAAAAATGAACGTAACGTAGCAACCAAACAAACAGCGATTTGAAAGGACAAAGTACGGGAAAAGTCAGCGTGGAAACCTCGTGTATCCACTTGCAGGCAAATGGATACCGAGAGAACTTTGCAAACACGAGCAGAGCATGTATTTTCAAAAACCTCTCGGTATCCTTCGGATACGCGAGACTGCCACGCCAAAGACTTGAGTAAACTTGAGATTTTGGGCACACTGCTGGTTTCTTGTTTTCTTTACCTTCATTCTGCGGGCACTGCTTCCGCATTGCCGTGATACCACCTGGATTCTCGAAAACACATAACGATAAATCCTCTAAATGCTTTGGTTTCATTAATTAATTGAAATTCATTGCCTCGTTATGAGTTAAACGGGAATCCAGGATACCAAGTTGCTCTCGTTTGGGTGCAACTTGGTATAACTCCTAAACAAGCACAGGGAGCATAGCGAAAAATTAGCGATGTAGTGGAGATTTTCGATACCTCACTCTAATGTTTTCACTGACTTGTGACCTCTCGATACCTCCAGTTGTCAAAGTCGGGTTAGGAGCCTACCCTCATAGTTGTCTTTTAAGTCCGAGAAAGCCCCTTCCACGGTGTGCGCTCTTTGTAACAGGCTTCTATTGAAGTTGAGACATTGAGTTGATCTTAATCCTTCAAATTGTCTTGTGCTTCGGAATTCTGTTTTTTTAGACCGTCTTGTGCAAGCTGATTGGCAATATTCACCATTTTTACCGATCCGTTCAACATAGGTTGGAAAAAGAGAGTGATGTCTTTTTCTTTTATTTCTGCACAACCTTCAGGAGGAATGATTAATTTTTCAACCTTTCCATTTTCGGTATAGAGTCGATACCAAGCTATAAACGGTCTTCTTCGAGCAATGTCTTCACTGCGTAAAGTATATATTTTTTGAATTTCTTCAAAAGATAAGCCTGGTACTGCTAGCAACTTATCGTAATAATCATCAATGCCATCAGTGAGTACTTTTTCTTCTTCTGTGTTTATTAGAATCGTGTTTTCTTTTTTCTCGGGTTGAATACAAAAAATAGGGGTAACAGAATAACCATTGTTGGCAACTATTTCAGGTGTTATGCTTTTGAAAATTGTTCCAGATTTCACCAAAGATGCTTTTTCAAGTGAAAAAATCCAAAACAAACCAGTTTTGTTGTCAATAACAGTAGCGTGTTCGTCGGTTACAACAATTTGGCAATGAAAGAAGTTACTAAGGGATTGATCTGAAAAAAAACCTGGGAATTCGTCCATTCCGTGTGCAATGGGTGAATCTATCCGAAGTTCGTTTCTACCCGATTGGATGGATGCCTTGTAGAATGGAGTTCGATCCGAAGGATATTGGTTTCTCAGGTTTTTATTGGAAAAAACAATAAAACGATTGTTGGCACAAGGTATGACCCTAAGTCTTGTTGCGATATCTGTTTTAAAATTTCCCAGAAGGTGCCACTCATCATCATTCCATCTAGCAATAGTCCACCGTACGAACTGAGAACCATCTTCATTTCTTTCAGAACTTCCACAGGCTGTTGTGTATAGTGCCCCACTGTACCAATAATAGCCCATATTTACGGACAAATACTTTTTTGACACAGGAAAATCTATGGCATCAGCCACATTGGGAATTCTTTTTTGAATACTGTTTTTCTCATCTACCAGGACTTGCTCTGACCCAGTTACTTCTATGACATTGCGATACCCCGGTACTTCAGTTCCTATACTTCGGCTAACCATAAACAACTCATCAACCCATTGGCCGGACTGTGCTTGGACGAATGCCGACAAGCCCAAAACAAATAAGCTTTTTAACATGGTATGTTTATATGGATTTTGCATAATGTCCTCCATTAGTCACCATAGTTGCTACAGTGTTCCTGCATATACCTCACCGCCTCTTCATGGGTGTTAAAGGGTATGGGTTCACCACCCACTGGAAAAACATAAAACTGAGGGGCATTTTTTGGCCCCTATAAAAGTTGATACAGATGGCAATAGGGTTTGTCATTGGTTATTACATGGGCAAGAGCTAGTGATTATGTG
>WRHW01000103.1 GCA_009783055.1 Holophagaceae bacterium | reverse complement strand
GTTTTTGCAAACACGAGCAAAGCCCGTATTTTCAAAAACTTGCGGGCACCGCATTCGCGTTGCCGTCATACCAAGTTGCTCCCGTATGGGTGCAACTTGGTATAAATCCCATCAATACTTATTCTAGCCACTCCAATGTGCATGCACAGCTAAAAAATCGGCAGTTGCCGGAATTCCAGATTCCATTCCTGTATTTCTTGTAATGGCTTGACTTGTTATTTGCTGGATTAAAGAGTAAATCGCCTTGTCAGGTTTCGCATGGTCTCAGAAGACCGCGCCATGTCGTTAATCATATGATTTGTCTGAAGGATGGACTCGGTTAGCAGTTTGATGGTATCAACATTTCTTTGAGCAACCTCAAATGTCGACTGCATCGAACCAACTGCTTGTTGGCCAACCCTAACCTGTTCGACCAGGGTTTGGGAGGAGGTGAGTGCAATATCGGCACTTTTTCTAACATTTTCTTCAATTTCAACTAGCAGTGTATCTAAGGCCCCCACAGTCCTCGATCCGGTTTGAGCCTTGGTGTTGCTCTCGTTAATCAATGATGCAATTTCCTGGGCCGCGTTAGCAGATCGCTCTGCAAGCTTGCGTATTTCGTCCGCGACTACAGCAAACCCTCTACCTTGTTGGCCGGCCTTTGAAGCCTCAATTGCGGCATTTAGAGACAACAAATTGGTTTGTCGGGCAATTTGGGAAATAACAACAATGATTTTGCCAATTTTTTCAGAGCTATCCAATATTTCCTGCATTGCTTTAACTGATTCGTCCATTTTTTCTCTGCAGTCAGTGGCAATTTCTATAGCTTTATTGGTAATATTTGCAGATTCATGGGTCATATCACATGCTTTGGTGATGTCCCTAATGAGATGATTTAAATTGTTAGAAGTTGTATTTAATATAGACTGCTGTGTTGTTGCCCCATCATCCATTTCTTTTGTGTTTTCTGCTATTCCTTCGGCGATGGAGGATAGCTCTACGGCACCAGAGGCGGTTTGATCGGAAATTGCGGCTATTTCGTTAATGCTACCCTGAAGTTCAATAATAGTAGAATTAAGAGATTTAGACATTTGGCCAATTTCATCGTTTGTATTTAATCTTGACCTAACAGTTAAATTTCCTTTTGCTACTTCTGATAAAAGAGCGTTAGCATCACTTATTGGTTTTACAATTCCATATATGACACGATTTAGAATTAATATAATAACGATAGTTATTACAATAACAGAGATAGTAATTTTAACAATTTGATTCTTAATAATGGCTTCTAAAGCGTCCTTGTTGAAACCTAAAAATAACATTCCATTTATTTGGCCGTTAGGGCTTTTTAATGGGGTATAAGCTGTTGTATATTTTTTGTTAAATATTGTGTTTTCACCAACAAAGACTTTTCCCTCTTCCAAAACAGTTTTTAAAATTACTGGGTTATCGAGGCGCGTGCCGACAGCCCTCTCACGGTCAGCATTTTTGAATGTTGTCGAAACCCTAGTATCACCATAAAAAATAGTGCATTCTGCATTCAGGATGTCTTTAAGCCTGTCTACCCATAAATGCTCAGTAATGTCCATATTGCCAACTGATACAGTGCCAATAACCCTGCCACCGGCCATTATTGGAGCGGCCGCACGTAATGAATAAGCAACTACGTTGCCCGGCTCTACACCACGAGTTTTTCTGCCTGCTAGTGCGTTTCGCACCGTTTCGGTATCCATAGTGTCGCCGGCCCTAGCAGAGTGCCCACGCGCTATCACTACGCCCTTCTCATCTGTGATAGTTAACACAGAAATAGAGAATGCTTCCATTACAAAAGTGGCGTGAGTTTTCAATGTAGTCACATCTCGCCTCTGAACTGCCTGTATTGTATCTGTGCTGGAAATGATGGCTTCGGCGGCGGCTTCGATACGCTCCAAGTCTTCAATCATAAATTGGTGGGCCAATCCCAGTTCTTTTGCAACAGTAACTTGGTTATGGCTATTGATGGACTTGCTTACCTGTTGGACGCAAATTAGGCCGAGAATAAGCCCCATCAATAACAAAGAGCTAAGACTCATCAGTTCGATCTTGTGCTGGAATTTCATACCCAACCTCACCTGAATACAATATTAGTTTAGTTTACTCGAAAGACAATTTCAAAACTGGAAAAAACGCCAGTTTTGAAATTAGCTCTGGATTCTGGCAACTAGCTCTGAAATAAACATTTTAATAATATCACCTACAGAGCAGATTTCATGTTGTGTGATGTTATCCAAGTGTATGCCACATGTTACGCACACAGAGGCATTTACATGTTCTACAATGGCAGAAGCTATCCTCTCGGCAATTTCGCCCTCTCTGTGATTCGGAAGACATAAAACCGAGCAAGTTGTATTTGGGCTTGCCAGTGCAACTGCCCCCACATGTGGCAAATTACCTCCATAAACAAGAATGTTCCAATCCAAGCCGATTGGTTGGGCTTTTAGGGTTACAGTTAATCTACCGACTGTTTCGGATAGCTCAATCATTTATTAAAGATACAACATACCCACGCTTGGGCTACTATCATTATATGCTTTGTTCGTTGCGAATCACAAATCTGGCACTGGTTGAAGACCTAGCCCTGGACTTCGAGGGTGGATTCACGGTACTGACTGGGGAAACAGGAGCTGGGAAAAGCCTTTTGGTGGATGCACTGGCTCTTCTTTTGGGAATAAGGGGGGATTCGGAAGTTGTAAGGGCCGGAGCGGATAGGGCAGTTGTTGAAGCAGTTGTTGATGGAAGTTTTGAGAAATGGGACGCGCTACTCAAAGAAAGAGGGCTACCAGTTGAGCAACCAATTGTGTTGCGAAGGGAAGTAAACTCAAGTAGCCGTAGCAGAGCATGGATTAATGGGTCGCCTGTGACGCTATCTGATTTAAGGGAGGCAGGCAAAATATGGATTCGTTTAACCAGCCAACACGACCATCAAAGCCTGCTACGCGAAGAAAAACACCTTGGACTTTTCGATGAGATAAATGGAATCCAGGAGCTATTGAGCGTAGAGGCAACGGCGGTAGCAGACGCAGAAAACCGATTGAAAGCCCATAAAGATAGCCTGGCAAACCGAGAGCGACGATTGGAGGATTTAGCAGAGCTATTGGGGACACTTGAAAAATTGTCGCCAAGGCCAAAAGAATGGTCACAACTAAGGGCTGAGCGAGAGCCTTTGCGCCATGCTACACACCTTGAGGGTGCTTGGAGAGAATCGTCAGAGTCTTTCCGAGATGCCCGTCCATACCTAGAGTCTGCTCAGCGCGCCATGTCTAGAGCAATAGCTATTCTACCTGATATGCAGGTGGAACAAGAGCGCATGAGAAGTGCCATGATTGAATTAGAGGACTTGCAAGCTAGGTCGGAAGATGAATTTGCAAGGTGGTCGTCATGCGGTACTAACAGGCTAGAGGAGGTAGAAGCTCGCCTTGCTAAGTATGAAAGATTGGCCAGAAAACTAAGTTGCGAGCCAGATGAACTATTCGAAAAATTTTCTCAATTAAAAAATGAGAGGGCGTTGTTGTTGGATGGCGACGAGTCGATCGATGAACTTGAAAAAGCCTTGAGTAAAGCGGTGGAGGTTTATCGTTTACGCGCCGAAGCATTGCATGTGTGGCGACAAGAAGAAATACTGCCTTTTGAAAAAAAGATTCATAAGCAGTTGGCAAAACTTGGTATGTCCGGGGCAAGGTTGCAGATCAGGATTGGTGTTGGCGAAGACCCTAATAGCTCGGTGGTTCATTTGGGACGAAATGTGCGAGTTTCCCATAAGGGGTTTACAAATTTGACTTTATGGATTGAGCCTAATGTGGGAGAGGGGTTTCGCCCCCTTGAAAAAATTGCCTCCGGAGGTGAGCTAAGCCGTCTGATGCTGTCCATGATGACGTCTGGCAAGGGAGTGACTGTAGGGATGACCCAAGTGCTTGACGAAGTAGACGCTGGACTTGGTGGTGAAACAGCTCTTGCTGTTGGTCATTCAATCAGAGATCTCGGCAAAAAACACCAAGTCCTTGCGGTGACACATCTAGCACAAGTGGCCGCAAGAGCAGACAATCATGGAGTATTAACCAAGGAAACATCAGTGGGCAGAACAAGGGCTACTCTAACATGGGTTGAGGGGCATGAGCGGGTTAGAGAGTTGGCGCGCCTGCTTTCAGGGCACCCCGAAGGCTCAGAGGCTCAGGCTCATGCAAGGAGTTTGCTGGAAATTGATAACCATTAAGTCATAAAATATAACCATGAAACCAATTTGTACCATCCTCATCGTTGACGACGAACCAGGCATCCGCAGAAGCTTGGGCGAATCCCTTGTTGAAGAGGGGTTTGCTGTTATCAAAGCAGAAAGCGGAGAACATGCCCTTGATTTATTAGAATATTCAGACCCCGATGACGTTGGCCTTATGCTATTGGACGTGTGGCTTCCGGGGATCGATGGTTTGGAGGTTCTAGCTAGAAGCAAAGCTCTGCTACCAAACTTGCCAGTAATTATGATTAGCGGGCATGGAAACATCAATACAGCTCTACAGGCAACCAAGCTGGGTGCATTCGACTTTATAGAAAAACCCATTGACTTAGATCGCCTGTTGCTTGTCATTAGTAACGCCCTGCGCCAGCACAGCCTCGAAACTGAAAATACTAGGCTACAAAAAGCCATTAATCAGGAACATTTCTTCATGGCGGATAGCACTGCTATGAAAAATCTGCTCTCTGATATTAAGCTGGTAGCCCCTACAGACGGCAGAGTGCTAATCACCGGCGAAAATGGCGTAGGAAAAGAAGAAGTGGCTAAGCTAATTCACGCACAAAGCAACAGAGCCAAATCACCGTTTGTAGAGGTAAATTGTGCCGCCATTCCGGAAGAACTAATTGAGTCAGAATTATTTGGACATGTGAGGGGGGCATTTACAGGAGCTATAAGGGATCAAAAGGGGAAATTCCGCGAGGCTGATGGGGGAACATTGTTCCTTGATGAAGTGGGGGACATGTCCTTAAAAACTCAGGCGAAGGTTTTGCGCACCCTCCAGGAGGGTCGTGTAGAACCCATTGGTGGTGGAGGGGCAATCGATACTGATGTAAGAGTTCTGGCGGCAACCAATAAAGACCTATCAGAAGAGATAAGAGCCGGTAGATTTAGAGAAGACTTATACTTTAGGTTAGCCGTGGTACCGCTGGCAATCCCGCCACTAAGGGATCGTAAAGAAGAGATTATTCCCATGGCCGAAGCATTTATCGCAAGAATTGCAAAAGCATATAAAAAACCAGCCAAGCACATCTCTGAAGAAGCAAAAGAAACACTTATTAACTATGACTGGCCAGGAAACGTGCGTGAGCTAAAAAACATTATGGAGAGGCTTGTTATTCTCACAAGGGGGTCTGAAATATCTTCAAAAGATCTAGGCCACTTAGTTGTACGCACTTTTGTGGATACTGATTCAATGTCTATCCCAGAATTTTCAAGCCTCAAGGATGCCCGCGAATGGTTTGAAAAGGTATATATCCAACGAGAACTTAAACTCCAGCTTGGCAACGTATCAAGAACAGCAGAAAGGCTTGGACTAGATCGTTCAAATCTCTACAAGCGTCTGCGTGCACTTGGTATTGAACAAAAGGAAAGTTAATGTCTGAGCGTCTCTGGTTCAAAATTGGGGAGGCCGCCGAATCGGCTGGAGTAACTGCGCGTGAAATACGGTATTGGGAAAAAAAAATACCAGAAATTCGCACCCGAAGAAGCAAGGGCAATCAGCGACATTACCACAGAGACAGCCTGCCCAAACTTAGAGATATAGCAGGTTGGGTAAATAACGGCTATACCGTAGCCGAATGCAGGGAACTGCTAGTTACAGGTAGCATCACAAGAGACTTAGGTTTATACATCGACGAACCTAACATAGACTCATCGTTGGACAATTCATCTACAAACAAAAAAACCAAAAATGTCGATAACACCGGTAATAGCCATGTATCTGCAACCTCCCCTGAAGAGACCGGAGAATCAAAGCAACAATCTATTGACCAGCTATTGCTACAAAAAGTGATTTCTTCGGTTAAACAGTTATTAGCCAGACTTCAAAACCCTGTCCCTTGACTTAATTGCAAACATTCAATAAAGTAGATAGTTCCGGCGCGTGGCGCAGCCTGGTAGCGCACTACCTTGGGGTGGTAGGGGTCGGAAGTTCAAATCTTCTCGCGCCGACCAACAAACCCTAGCAGTTACGGAGTTTTCAAGCTGAAAAATACCGTAACTGCTAATTTTTTGTACAAAAATACAGTGTTTGCG
>WRHW01000102.1 GCA_009783055.1 Holophagaceae bacterium | reverse complement strand
GAAAATCCACTGTACTTACCAAAAAATGGGACTATTTATCTTAGTCCTTCAGTAGGCCTTATGTACAAAGAGGCCAACGACAATCTAGCGATGCGGGCAAAAAATCATGTTGGCGAAAAAGAATTTCCCGTTGGCCGGTTTCACCTGGATGCTGGATATGGCCTTACAGATCGCCTGACTATACGCCTCATGCTGGGATGGACCCAAAATGACGAAATTAATCGAGTGGGTATGCACAACGGCCGCCTGGGTTTGAATTACCGCGTTTTTGATGACACCATCAAAGGCGGCTGGGTTTGGGACGTTTATTCTGATCTATATTTAAGCGGTGTCTCTAAGATGAAAGCTAAACTTGTCCAATCTCCAAACACCGCTATGGTTTTGGATGGTACTTACCCTTTGTCCTTCGACTATGATAATTATTCCCATGGACGCAATGGCGTTTGGGTAGGAATACGACTGGGGAAAACTTGGAACAAGTCCACATATGTAGCCTTTGCGGAAGTCCTGAGAACTTTTGGGAATGACAATAGCGATATTCGTATAAGCGAAAGTGCAAAAGCTGTAGTTGCGGGAATGGTAAATTCCATGTCACCGAATACTGGGGAGCTATATATACAGGGTTTGCCAAAATCTTTCAGCGTTGATACAAAATCTACTTGGGAAAATACTTTCGGCATTAAAGGCCATTACGAAATTGACAACAAGTTGTCCATGAGCGCTGGTTTTACCTACAAACACCGTGCAACAAATTCCATAGGAGCAGTGAACATGAATGTTGCTGCGACTGCTCCCCTGACAATCGAACAGACAGAGGCAATAACGGGCGGGGTTGCTGCTAGGTTTTTGGGTAGCTTGTATGATGGGTGGGACGAATATATATTGGCAATGAGTGTGTCCCGAAGACTGACAGATTCCGTTCAGTTTTCTTTATATGGTGAATACACTTTTGACAGGTCAGAGGTTAAATCCCAGAACGGCACAAATGTGAAAGCCGAGGTAGGTTGTAGGCTGTACCTCAGGTTTTGACCCTCGCATTGTAACTCATTTTTTCAAAGAAGATATTCACTGGAGGCAAACTACTGATGGACAAAGAACGAAAAACCATATTCATAGTCGATGATGACCAGACAATTCTGGCAGTTGGGGCTAATGTGCTTGGCGAATACTACGATGTACTCACGCTGAACTCCGGCACAAAGTTGATGAAAACGCTGGAAAATAACATTCCCGACCTGATTCTTTTGGATATTGAAATGCCGGAAATGAATGGGTTAGATGTAATAAAGCTCTTGAAGCGCAATCCAGAGACAGCTCAAATTCCTGTGATTTTCCTGACAGGTAAAAAAGATACCGATCTCGAGCCTGAGGCAATGTCGTATGGCGCGGTTGATTATATAAACAAACCGCCTTCAGTGCCCCGTCTACTCAAACGGATAGAAAATCAATTGCTCCTCGAGTCTCAGAAGCGAAAATTGGTTGCTCAAAATAATGAACAAACCACAGCAGTTTGCAGGAACTTGTCTGAGGGAGAGACTGCGGACGAAAGTCTTAAAGAAACTCGAAAAACCATATTCATGGTTGATGACGACCCGACGATTCTGGCGGTTGGCGTTAACGTGCTTGGCGAACACTACGATGTACTCACGCTTAACTCCGGTGCGAAATTGTTGAAAGCAATAGAAAAGAATATTCCTGATCTGATTCTTTTAGATATCGAAATGCCAGAAATGAATGGGTTAGACGTGATAAAACTACTGAAGTGCAATGCGAAGACGGCTGAAATTCCGGTAATTTTCCTGACTGGCAGTAAAGATGCCGATATCCAGCTTGAGGGAATGTCTTTTGGTGCCGCCGATTATTTAAACAAACCACTTTCGCCGCCCAGTCTACTCAAACGGATCGAAATGCAAATGCTCATAGAATCTCAAAAACAAAAACTGTTTCATCAAAAAAATGAATTGGCAAACCGCTTTGCAGGAACTAACTGGTCACATAATTGAGACATAGCTATGACTGATTCAACACAAAAATATTACTTAACAGAAGAAGCATCAAAAAGAGACAAAAACTATTTAAAAAAACGATTTTTCAATATTTCTATCACAATATCTTTGTTCATTATCTCGCTTGGCAGTTTTGTGTTTTTTCTTTCCATGCAAAAAATTATTTATAACAATAAAGCGAATGAACTGTCAAAAATGATGGAAATTAATACTTCCCAAATGGGGGCTTACGTAAAAAGCGAAAAAAATCTTGCCGAAAGACTGGCGCATTCCCCAATGATTAGACAGCATTTCTTATTTCCGCAAAATACCATCATAAAAAAACAAGTGTTTGAAGAAATGCAGTCCTATCGCAATATATTTTCGAATTCTTCTGTTTTTTGGGTTAGCGACAAGGACAGATTATTTTATTCAGACGACAATCAGGCGTTCAAGATTGATGTCGATAGTCCAGAAAATTATTGGTACAACCTGACCCTTTATGAAACTGATGGTTACAATTACAATATAAATTATAATCAAGATTTGAACCAAATCAGACTTTGGATCAATTTTCCAGTTTTTGATGACAATGGCAAACCAATCGGAATGGTTGGGACTGGCATGGATTTGTCTGATTTTTTTGACCCGCTTTTTGTTAATGTTGGCGATACTACCCAACTCTATTTTTTTAATGCTAGAGGCGAAATTACGGGCGTAGACCATAAAAACTTAACAAGCATGAATGATTTAGTTGATTTACACAATAGCAAAAGGAGCATAGAAATCGAACTTGGAGATATTGCTTTTGGCATAGTAGACAGGGCAAAACTGATTGGCCGAGAAGAGACGTACACTTTTAAATCTAAGAAAAATATAATCGCCATTAGGCCAGTTCCTGCGCTAGATTGGTACTCTATTGCCTTTACGCCCATCAATATTGGCGATTACTTTAAACATTCCATGACCTGGCTTTTTATCATTGTGCTTTTGGTAATAGTTACGATGGTTTTCATTTTTAATTTGTTTGTTATTAGATTTAATAATAAATTAAACAATACCATGGAATCCCTTGAAATAGCATCGAATACGAAGAGTGAGTTTTTGGCAAGTATGAGCCATGAGATTAGAACTCCAATGAACGCTATCGTTGGTATGACCGAACTTGCCCTAAACAAGGAGCTTCCGGCTCCAGTTCGCGAAAATATTTATACCATCAAACAAGCCTCAGCAAGCCTTTTGGCTATTATCAACGATATTCTCGATTTTTCAAAAATTGAGACAGGTAAGCTTGAAATTGTTCCTGATCGCTATCTACTGACATCCATGTTGAATGACGTAATCAGCATAGCCAGGATGAAAGTTTTTGATTCAGAAATCAGTTTTACCGTAAACGTCGACAGTAGCCTACCCAATTCCCTTTTGGGGGACGAATTAAGAATCCGCCAGGTGCTGCTCAATGTTTTAAGCAACGCAATAAAATATACCGCCAAGGGATATGTATCTTTTGTCATCCTTGGAGAATTGAGTGATGGAGACAACGTCAAACTGACATTTGAAATTGCCGATAGTGGTATGGGCATCAAACAAGAGGACTTGGAGAAAATATTTGACGGTTTTGTTCAAACTGATTTAGTTAAAAATAAGGGAATTGAAGGGACTGGATTAGGACTCCCCATCGCGCTTAAACTTATCAAGGCGATGGGCGGTGATATCTCGGTGCGCTCAGAATATGGTACCGGCAGCACATTTACCATTGTGCTTCAGCAGCAGATCGAGCACCCGGACAAATTGGCGGTAGTTGACAATCCTGGCCAAAAGCGCGTACTTGTTTATGAAACTCGCCAATTTTTTGCAGATTCTATAGTATGCAGCATTGATAATTTGGGCGTGGACTGTACGCTTGTTTCAGACGATTTGGCGTTCCAGAAAAAATTGTCCAGCGGAGTTTATGCTTTTGCTTTCATCGCAACGACACTGTACGAAAATGTTAAGGAAATATGTAAAAAATTTGAATCCAGCGTATCAGTTGTGTTGCTGGCCGGTTTTGGTGAGGTGGTGGCCAACCAGACTCTGGCCATTCTTTATATGCCAGTGCAATCCATATCCGTCGCCGATGTCCTGAACGGAGAATCAAATTCTTTTTCCTATAGCGAAAACCTGGAATCTTCCATAAGCTTTGTAGCGCCGGATGCGCATGTTCTTGTTGTCGATGACGTTGATACAAACCTGAACGTTGCTAAAGGACTGTTGTCGCTTTACGAGGTGCAGACAACACTGTGCAATAGCGGTGTGGAGGCTATTGAGACTCTTGCCTCCAGAAAATTTGATTTCGTACTGATGGATCACATGATGCCCGAAATGGATGGCATAGAGACCACAAAACGCATAAGGGCAATGGGCGATTCAGACCCATATTTCAAAAACCTGCCAATCATTGCTCTGACAGCTAATGCAGTCGTGGGAACCAGGGAATTATTTTTGGCAAATGGTTTTGATGATTTTTTGTCAAAACCGGTTGATATGGCCAAACTAAACGCCACTTTGGCTAAATGGACCCCAAGAGAAAAACAAAATAAGCCAAATTTGAAAACACCGTTGAAATCTAGTACGGGCCTCGGCTTAACAATTGGTGGTCTGGACGATCGAAAAGGCATTGCTAACACTGGTGGCACAGTTGAAGGGTTTATTAAAACGCTCAACGTATTTGTCAGTGATGGGCAGAAAAAAGCTGAAGAGATTAAGGCTTGCCTCGTTAAGGGAGACCTGAATCTTTACACAATTTACGTTCACGCCTTAAAGAGCTCAGCGGCATGCATCGGTGCCGACAAGCTATCTGCTGGTGCTGAAGCCTTGGAGGCGGCAGGGAACGCAAAAGACATGGGCTTTATTCAGGAGTATACCAGCAAACTACTAACAGACCTGGAGTGCCTTATAGCGAACATCAATAACACCCTCGGGTTTGGCTTGGGCGCTGGTGATAGCACCATAGAAAGCGCAGAGCTGGTGCAGGGTCTTTCAGGATTAAAAGTGGCGATTGAGGGAATGGACCTTAGGGGTATTCGGGTAGCGACCAGGAACCTTGACCCGTACTGCTCAAACCCAAAGATTGGCGCAGACGTAAAGACCATTCTTAGCAACACTCTTGTTGGCGATTACGACCATGCCATTAGTTTGATAGATACATTATTGTCAGGGTTTCAGAGCATGTTGAAATTGAAATAGCCAACGATTATTTTTGTTTTGGAGGAGTAATGGGCCGCATAGAAGAATTTACACTGGAGGGGAAGAAATTTATTTATCTGGATATGTCTAATTTTCGCGAAGTGGATGAGTACAACAAACTAATTGAAGAATCCATACCTTTAATAACAAAGCACTCTGAATTTTCCATATACACAGTGACCAACATTGAGGGTGTCAGGTTTGACTCAGAGGTAAAAAAATCGATTGCTATGTGGATGGAACACAACAAGCCCTATGTGAAATACGGAGCCGTATGCGGGGTTGACGGGGTAAAAAAGATCATGTTGAATGCGATATTTACACTAAGTGGCCGCATGAATATGCACACTGTCACCTCGAAACAGGAAGCTATTGATTGGCTATTGAAGCAGGGGTAAATTTGTCCCCTATTTGTGCAAACAGGATGAATCGCTCTGGTGCAATGTAACATTTTAATGTTACATTGCACTAGGTACTAGTATAAGAACACAGAAACTACCACTTTTACTGACCACTGTGACATAAATTGCCTCACACTCCCGTAGAGCCATAGCCACCCAAGCCTCGTCTGGTGTTGCCTAATTTGTCAGCACTTTTTACCCGACTCCAACTGCATTCAGGAACAGGAGCTATGAGTAACTGGGCAATCCTATCGCCCCTCTTGATTTCAAATGGGGCTTGGCCGTGGTTGACAAGCAGAACGCCGACTTCATTTCTGTAGTCCGCATCAATTGTGCCAGGAGAATTCAAAACAGTGACTCCATGCTTTAAGGCAAGCCCTGACCTGGGGCGAACCTGACCCTCATATCCTTCAGGTATTGCCATCACTATGCCTGTTGGAATCAAAAAACGATCGCCAGGAAGCAAGACAACTAACTCACCCTCTGGCAATGCTGCCCTCAGATCCATGCCTGCTGAGTTAGGGGTTGCACGGTCTGGGAGTGGGAGACCCATCGCATGTGGAAGCTGATAAATATTGATTTTCATTACCAAATCCTATGCCGCCATATTTACTTGGATACTCGTTACTAGAAACTATTACCTTGTAACGCTTTAGATGCTTGCTTAACGCCGTAGCAAGTCCGCCTTGCAAGCATCTAGCGGTCGTGAACTCTCGGAATCCTTCGCTATGCTCAGGATGTCCGAGGCCCCCACGCCAACCACAATAAATTTGGCAGACTTGGAGGCACGCTAACAGGTTCCTTTCCAGCTTCACCTTCGTCCTGC
>WRHW01000101.1 GCA_009783055.1 Holophagaceae bacterium | reverse complement strand
TCTGCCTGGTCAGCAGTGATTTCAGCCGTGGCTGATGCTACGCTCAGGGGTGTCAGGCGAGCATCGGCCCTTTGCACGGTATCAATGCCAACTCGAATGTTTGAGATTGACGAGCCATTGTATCCACCCAGTGAAAAAACCACCTTGTATTCGCCGGGCGGCAGGAGTGCCATCTGCCAATTGCCCTGGGCATCGCTCCTGGTTGTGCGCCTGCTCATTAGGTTGGGGGAACTCGCAATGATGGTGGCACCTTCAATAGCTTTGCCATCCCTATCCCTAACAGTGCCTACCAAGCTCCCTGTGGTTACCTGAGCAACCATCGGAACTCCGGCAACTATGCAGGCAATTGTTAACGTAATCGCATTAATTCCTGATTTCATGTCTTATGCTCCTATTTCCTTAAAATCGCACAACATAGCCAAATTCCAGATGCAGGGCCGTACGCTTGTTGGTTACTGAAAAATCATCATCCCAAACTGCATTACCCCCGAGTGCCTGCCCGACCACATGGACATACTCTGCGCTTTCATAGGTATTACTCATTAGATTTATTTCGATAGCACTGTTTTTACCAAAGCGCTTCGTCAGCCCAAGGAAAGGAGAGATAGAATTTGGATTGTTGTAGAGAGTCCCCCAATAAGAGTCCCTGTAAAGGCCTGCGCCCAATGAGGCAGCGTCTGAACTTGTATTGGCTACGTTGCCGTAGTATTCGTGCTTGAAGCGACTCCCGCCAATCTGTAGCCCCCCGATTGCGCCGAAATATTCGAATTGCCTTTCATAGGCGGCCCGTAGCGACAGGCCCTGCACTTCGTTTTTTGTGCGCCCTGCCATGTGGGTTGGTGGGGTGGGGGCGTTGGGGGAAATGGGCAGATTAGAAAGGTCAGCCCTGAACTCGTCTCCGGGTTTGTATGCCCAACCAAGCTCAATGCTGATAGTGTCTTTTTTTGCGATATTGTACCCAAGCACTGCGCCAAACCCATAATTGGCGTGCTTCAGGTTGTCCTCGAAAGACGCGATTTGGATGCCCGTACGTAATTTGAAAGAAGTCTCAAATTTAGGTGGTCTATCGGATGAACACAGAGTGCACCCAAAGGCCATAGCCGCTGTAGCAACCTGCAGCAGATGTGATTTACGTGTCATTTTTAAAACCTCCGTTAGAAATAAGCGTATTATTTAAGTTGCATAAATACCTTCATGACATTCTCTGCAATGCTGAGTAAAAATTGGCTGAACGATGTGTGATATTTTTGTAAAAAATATGCGATAATTTTTTATTTGATAATCAAAAGTGCCCATTTCAAAATCGGAAAAAATCCAATTTTGAAATAGGCTTAATAATTATTATCTATTGCTACTGCTTATTTAAAAAATCTTCTATCGCCGCTAGTAGGCCAAGAATGTCATTTTTATGCACGTTGCCAATATTGCCTATCCTAAAGGTCTCAGCCTTGCTGATCTTGCCTGGATAGATAACATACCCCTTATCTTTGATAAAGTTGTAAAATTCAAGGAATGTAAAATTGTTGCCTTTGGGATAACAGAAGGAGGTAATGATTGGCGACTGCATATGAGGTTCTAACAGCGGCATAAACTTCAAATTGGTCATGCCTTCGGCCAATGTTTTTTGGTTGTCTGTATATCGTCTGAATCTAGCCTCGACTCCGCCTTCCACTTCAAGCTCTTTCAGTGCCTGGCAAAATGCCTTTACAACATGGGTTGGTGATGTATATCGCCATTTTCCATTTCCGTTTTCCATTCCTTTCCATTGATCGTACAGATCAAGGGACAATGACCGTGCATTGCCTTTACATTTTTCCAATTCCAATTTATTGGCGATGGCAAAACCAAAACCGGGCACGCCCTGTATGCACTTGTTGGAGCTACTGATCAGATAGTCTATTTTTAAGTTAAAAATATCCATCGGTATGCCGCCAAAACTACTCATGGCATCAACAATAAATATTTTCTTAAATTCTTTGACTATTTTTCCAATAGCTTCAATATCGTTCAGCATCCCAGTAGTTGTTTCACAATGAACCACAGCGACATGGGTTATGTCTGGGCTTGCTATCAAAATTTTCTCCAGCTCGGATAAGTCTGGCAGTGAGGTCTCGCCACTATCCTGGACAATGGTTTGAATTTTGAGGGTTTCTGCTATGCTGGCAATCCTATCGCCATAAGCACCATTGGTAAGCACAAGCAATTTTCCGTTGTTGGGGACAGCCGTGCCGATTACACTTTCAACGGAAAAAGTACCACTCCCTTGCATTAAAACTGCTGTGTAATTTTGGGAATTGGCAGTTGCCAGGCTCACTAAGTCTGCACGCAGTTTTTGGATAATATTATTGTAGTCACTATCCCAAGTACACCAATCCCTCAACATTGCCTGCTTGACAGTTTTTGTTGTAGTAAGTGGGCCTGGGGTTAAGAGAAGGTACGGAACCTGCCCCTTGTTTATTTCATCAATCAGGGCAGGGAGTTCGGCCATGTTGTTAATTACATAGTCCGCTCCGGCATCGAAATATGTCTTGGTTATTTTGCGGCAAAGCACCATTTTTTGTTCGTCTGTGAGCTGGCTATATTCATCCCGTGTCAGGCCCATCTCGCTGCTGCCGATAATAACGCCTACACTCCACACTCCTGCATTTGTGCCTTCTTTGATGTCGCTTACTGTGTCGCCGACCTTGATGATGCACTTCGGCGGATATATGCCAAGGTTTTGCATATTGCGGTAAATCATAAATGGATGCGGTCTGCCGCATCCTACATCTTCTGCCGTAACCAAACAGTCAGGTGCATAGCCTTGTTTGGCGGCTCCCGCAGCCACCACTTTCATCATTTCCTTTGTATAGCCAGTTGTGGAGCCAATTTTTATCCCCCTTTCACGCAGTTCTTTGCATAGGGGTAATATGCCGTCTAGTATATCTGTATAATTGGGTAAAATTTTCATCAACGACGGTTCAAAATCAGAATAAAGTTCTTCCACGTCGCCCTCGCTATAGCCTCGTCCAAATTTTTCTGACCATAGCTGACTGATTCGAGGCGTGGACAAAATGGCACGTACATGGTCTATTTTAAGCATTCCCATTGGCGCTCTGGCTTCTTCAATTGTTATGTCAATACCTTTATTTTTGAATATTTCTGTAAAAACTTTAAGTGGTGCGAAACAGCCGAAATCCACAGTTGTGCCGGCCCAATCAAAAATAACTCCCCTAATTTCATTTTCCATAAACTTTTCTCCTTTCAAAATGGCTCTAAACGTGACATAGTCTATTGCTGTTTGTGATTTTTTTGTTTATTAATTCGTATAAAACACGCACAATTACATTGGTCAAAATAATCAATACCGAGATGGCAGCCGCAGGAGCAATATCACCTGCATCCTCTAAGTTGACAATTGCTATTGCTGCAAGTTTGAATTGGGCGGGATATAAAAATATGACAGCCGAAATCGTGACCATTGCATTTACAAATAAATATACTGCAATTTCCAAAATACCAGGGAGGCACATTGGCACTGTGATTTTATAAAATGTTTTGTAAAATGGGACTTTCATCGATTCAGATACAATTTCAAATTCCTTGTCCAATTTTTTTAGATAAGAAGTTGCCGTTACAAAAGGAACGGAATAGAAATGTATAAGATTTGCTAATAGCAATATCCATACGCTTCCATAAATCATATTTAATGGATTTTGTTCAGCATTAAAAAAGAAAATATAGGATATGCCAATTGCTAACCCTGGCAATGCGATTGGAAGAATAGATAAAAAATATACAACTTGTTTTAGTGCTTCGGCCCTTCTTGTTTTTTCAACTAAATATGCGTTAATAAATACAAAGGTAGTGCCTATTACTGCTGTCAAGGAAGCTATGATTAAACTGTTACAGAAAGACGATATACCTCCTATGGCGGGAGAGTCTGTAAAATAGTGCATCAATGTCAAATTTTTATCGTACGGCCAGAGTTTAACCACAGAAGCAAAGGCCACAGTGCCAAGCAATGTGAATATCAACAAATTTATCACAGTGCAATATACCGTAAAAACCACGTCTCTACACTTGTTGGGCTTAATTTTATAATCTATTGATTTTGATGAGGCCATGCTATGATTTTTGCTTTGGGTAAGCCTGTCAACTGTAAATGATAGTATTGCAGGTAGCATCAAAATTATGCCCACGACAGCACCCATAATAAAATCTTGTTGCCCTATAACACGTTTGTAAATGTCAGTTGCCAGCACATTGTAGTTTCCGCCAATAACTTTTGGGGCACCGAAATCTGTAAAACTGAGAGAAAATGCGATAAAAATTGAGCTGATCAAGCCGTATTTTACACTTGGCAAAGTGATGGTAAAAAATGTTTTTATCGGAGATGTACCCATAACTTCTGCTACTTCGTAAAGACGGTTGTCGGCATAAGAAAAGGACACCAGCAATACTAAAAACGTCTGAGGAAATGTGTAAATTATTTCGGAAATAATTATGCCCAAGGGGCCATATAATGGAAGTTTTATCCCCATTTGAGTAAAAATTCCCTGGTTCCCAAATAAATAAATCAGGCCTATACCCAACATCATCGTTGGGGCAAAGAGAGGCAACATAGACGTAAATTTGAACATTCTTTTGCACTTCACTTCTGTGCGGGTAATCGCATAAGCATAGAGGAATGCAAGAAGGACTGAAATAATAGCAGTTGACGTTGATATGAAAATGGTGTTAAATAGCGAGTTTGTCAGATTGGGTGTGGTGAAATATTTAATAAAATTTGACAAGCCAGCAAAATTCCCGTCATACCCCACAAAGGCTTTAGCAAATAAAGTTATCAGCGGCAAAACAACAAGAATCATCAACAGTAAGCTACTAATAATTAGACAGGTAATTTGAACATTACTGTCGCTTTTTACGCGTTTCATTCTAAACCGCTTCTAAGCAAATTATTTTTTCGTTGGGTATATTAATAAAAATTTCCATGCCGTGTTTAACATTTACATCATTTTTGACATCGGATTTAACATCTACAGCCAAATGTCCGTGTTCAGAATCAACAAATAAGCGGTAAAACGCACCCCTATATTCGATATCTGTAATTCTGCCAGGAACTTTTCCTTTCAAGTCTATGCCAATCCACTCGGGCCGCACGGCAGAGTTGCCGTCTATAAAATTCACCGTGCCAATAAAGTCTGCAACAAAACTGGTTTTGGGGGTTTCATATATTTGAACTGGAGACCCAACCTGTTCTATGACTGCATTGTTCATCACAACTATCCTGTCGGCCATTGAAAGAGCTTCATCCTGGTCGTGAGTTACCATTATTGTGGTAATACCACACTTTTTTTGCAGGTTTTTAATTTCGCGGCGGAGCTTTACACGAACTTTAGCATCCAAAGCCGAGAGCGGTTCATCCAGCAACAGGAAATCAGGGTTCAGAACAATTGCACGGGCAAGTGCAACGCGCTGTTGTTGGCCACCTGACAATTGCTGAGGATATTTGTTTTTATGCTCAGTGAGGTTGACTGTTTCGATTACTTCCTCAACCCTTGCAGCTATTTCCCTCTTGCTCAATTTTTTGCCAGAGAGACCATAGGCCACATTTTGTGATACGGATAAATTTGGGAATAAGGCATAGGACTGAAATACAATGCCAAAATTTCTCTTTGACGGTGACACTGTGGTCACGTCCATGCCGTTAATGCTTATACTACCGGATTCCACGTTTTCCAGCCCTGCAAGGACTCTCAGAAGCGTGCTTTTCCCACACCCTGAAGGGCCCAGGATGCAAACAAATTCGCCCTTGTTAATTTCCAGGCTGATATCATTGAGGGCTGTATGCCCCCCAAACCTCTTTGTAATATTTTGGATTTTCAAGTAGCTCATTGCTTTGCCTCCGACTTGCCATCGTATTTGCTTACCCATTTCTGCAGGATTCTGTCTCTGTTCTCCGCAGCCCACTTTAGGTCATTACCGGGAATTAGTTGCGAAAATGGATCTTTTGCGTACCACTGAGGAATTGCGCCGTTTGTTTTTATACTGGTAACCGCATAGTCTTCTTTCAGGTTATCCATTACGTGTCTTGAGATGGCCCAATCAAGGAACAGTCTGGCCTCATTCTTGATTGCTTCTTTCTTGATCAGAGCGTTAGCTTCAACGTCCCAACCGCTTCCTTCTGACGGGAAAACTACTTCTATTGGGTAGCCTTTCTTTTTTTGAGAAACAGCAGCGTACCCATAGGAAATCCCCACCGCAAATTCACCCGCTCCCGTTTTTTTTGCAGGGGCAGAGCCTGAATGCACGTACATTGCGACGTTTTCATGAAGTTTGTCCAAATAATCAAAGGCTTCTTCTTCACCCATTAGTTGAATTAACCCTGACACGGTGAGAAACCCTGCATTGGAAGAACTTGGATTGCTCATGATTATCTGGCCCCTGAATTCAGGTTGCAGCAGGTTCTGGTAGGAGGTTATTTGGGGCAGTTTCTTTTTTTCGCCTTCTTTGGTGTTAATGACGATGGCACATTCCCAGGCAGCAAT
>WRHW01000100.1 GCA_009783055.1 Holophagaceae bacterium | reverse complement strand
ATGGAAGCAAGACTGCGGGAGGGGCAGCAGTGAAGCGTATTATCGGCTTAATCCCAATCCTCTTTTTGATGTTGCTTGTCTTGGGGGGTGCTTTGTTGGATGCCCAGGCCCAGGTGCCCACCGCAGACCTCCCAACCCTCACATTGGATTTCGGCAAGGCACCACGGGGACCAGCCCTAAGCGCAACTTTGCAGACCGTATTGCTTTTGACAGTTTTGGCATTGGCTCCAACCATATTGCTGACCATGACCTGTTTTACCAGGATTACGGTTGTCCTGCACTTTCTCCGGCAGGGCATGGGGACTATGCAGACACCATCCAACCAGGTGCTGATAAGCCTGGCGCTGGCTATGTCCTTTTTTGTGATGGCACCCACCGGGCGCGAAATCTACAGGGAAGTCCTGCAACCGCTTGAGCGCAATGAATTGACCTTCACCGAGGCCATGGATAAAACAGCAGGCCCACTAAAGGTTTTCATGCTCAAACACACGCGAAAGAAAGACCTTGCCCTTTTTTATTCCATCGCGAAACGCCCCGCGCCTCAGACCAAGGCGGATGTAACGCTGGATGTGCTGCTTCCGGCCTTTATCATTTCTGAACTCAAAACTGCCTTTGAAATAGGCTTTATGATCTTTCTGCCATTTTTAATTGTCGATATGGTGGTGGCCTCCATCCTTCTATCAATGGGGATGATGATGCTGCCTCCTGTCGTTATTTCCATGCCGTTCAAAATACTCCTTTTTGTGCTTGTGGATGGCTGGTACTTAGTAATTGGCACACTTGTAAAGGGGTACACTGGATGAATGAAATTGTTATTTTGCAGCTTGGCCGTGAGGCTCTTAAAACTGCACTGTATGTTGCTGGGCCGGCATTACTAGTGTCCATGGTAGTTGGACTATCTGTTTCGCTTTTCCAGGTTGTAACCAGTCTTCAGGATCAAACAGTGGCTTTTGTGCCTAAAGTGTTGTCAGTAATGATAGTCATTGTTTTAGCATTTCCATGGATGGTTAGAATCCTCACACAATTCGCTGCCAGGATGTTTACTGAGTTCAACCTGGTAACGAGAATGCTCTCCTAGTGTCATGCAGCCAATCCCTGTTCTGGAAAACCCTGCCATTTGGGCTTTGACCCAGAGCAATATTTATGTATGGATGCTCGTTTTAACACGGCTGTCGGGTTTAATGATGACTTTACCTGCACTCAGTCAGGAACGTATTCCACGCGTCATCAGAGTTGCGATGGTTGGACTGATGACCGTTGTAATTGCGCCGGTGGCTCCTCTACCAAAGGATGTGCCTCAGGGTATCTGGAGTCTGGCAGGTTTAATGGCTTGCGAATTATTTGTGGGACTTATACTTGGAACTGTTGTTACGTGGCTTATTGGCATGGTAGCAGTTGCAGGGCAGCTTCTGGATATGCAGATGGGGTTTGCATTTGCTCAGATGGTTGATCCCGCAACATCAAACTCGTCCGCTTTTTCAGGCACAATATTAATCCAGTGTACAGTGCTTTTTATCGTTGTGTCTGGCTTGCACCACCAGATGATTTTTGCCCTTGTTGATAGCTACAATATTCTTCCCATGGGCCAGGCTCCTCCAATAAAGCCTATGGAGATGATTACCCTTTTTGGTTTTTTATTGGCCAAGGGTATTCAGTTAGCCATGCCTGTACTCCTGGTGCTGATGTTTGTAAATGTCCTTGAAGGTTTTGCCGCTAAATTTATGCCACAGTTGCAACTCATTCAACTGGCTTTCCCTTTGAAAATTGCGGCTGGAATATTTGTACTTGGCTACCTGCTCAAAGAGTTTGGTACATGGCTGCAACCATTATTGGTTCGTATGCCCGAATGGGCACTTCAGATGTTGAGGTAGCGCATGGCCCACGATCCATCACGTACAGAGACGGCAACACCCAAGAAGCGGAAAAAAGCCCGCGAAGAAGGCAATGTTTTAAAAGTAGCTGACTTGGATTCAACATTATTATTTGGAGCAAACTTTTTTTTCTTTATAGGCATATGGGGCGCAACATTTACATTAATGAGCCAACAAGTCGCATATTTTTTAAAAAAGATTGGTAATGAGAATTTTATACTAAACGATGACCTTGGAGCATTTGCAATAGAGTTATTATGGATTGTTCTAAAAATATTGGCTCCATACTTTGCATTCAATTTTATTGTTGCTTTTGGTATACAGTTTGTTCAACATGGTTTTAAACCAACCTTTAAACCACTTAAGCCAAAATTCTCAAAATTAAATCCTGTTAGCGGGTTCAAAAAAATATTTTCCATGAAGTCTACTGTTGAATTATTAAAGGGTTTATTTAAATTGTTGATTGTAATTTGGGCTGCATATATAGTAATAAGTCCGAAATTGAATACATTTTTACAATCGATGTGGATGTCATTGGGTCAAGGTATCGGTTTAATGCAAGAGACAATATTTCAACTATCCAGAAATGTATTAATAGCTATGTTTATAGTTGCCGCTATTGATTTTTTATATCAACGGCAAAAATTTGAAAAAGATTTAAGAATGACAAAACAGGAGGTGAAGGACGAATATAAAGATGCTGAAGGGAATCCTCAAATTAAAGGTAGGCAGCGGGGTCTCATGATGCAGGCTGCAATGCGTAGAATTTCTACCCAAGTTCCCAAAGCCACAGTCGTGATTACAAACCCAACTCACTTTGCTGTGGCACTGATGTATAACCCTGGCACACCGGCACCTATCTGCGTTGCCAAGGGTGTTGACTATTTAGCACAAAAAATCAAAGAACAGGCTGCAGCATCAAATGTCCCTATTGTCGAAAACCCGCCCCTGGCAAGATTACTTTACAGGTCTGTGGATATTGATCGCCCTATTCCAGCAGAAGTTTACCAGGCTGTTGCACAAGTGCTTGCTTATGTCTATAAATTGAAAGGTGCTGCGTAGTGGCACTTTGTCTCAATTCAATGCAAAATAGCATATGTGGGTATTATTTAGGACATGAGTTCTTTATGACAATCGATGGAGGTGTCATGCTGAATTATCGCTGGCTCCTGAGAAAAAATTCACTAATGTAACCACGAGGATTTTACCGATAGTAAAATAACCAAAGTTTGAGTCCTTTTGCATAGCCGAAACCCACAATGTCAGCAAAAAAACCCGCACATCAAATTCTGTTGGTGGACAATGATGTCTTCCAGGCAGAAACTATTTCGGACATCCTCAAGAGTGATGGGCTAGGTGTTCAAAAAGTGTTGTCTGGCGAAGATGCTACGAATATTCTCCGTCAAAGGCAACCTCCATTTGAAATTGTAATTACCAATCTTGTGATGCCTAACAAAGATGGAGTCGAAGTTATTAAGGCTGCACTCAAGTACAACCCAAATTGCTCGATTATGGCCCTGAGTACATTTTCAAGCAGCAATGAAGCAGCAAATGCGGTAACACATGGTGCCTATGCGGTGATTACCAAACCTTTTCATCCTGTCCACTTCAGAAATGCAATTAAGAGGCTGGTTGAAAGGGCCACTCTTTTGTCGGAGTGTTCTTTTTTAAGAAATCGTGTTGGAGAGCTGGAATCCAAGGTAGATGCGCTTGAAGCGGTCAAGGGGCGCATGGAAATGTTGGCACAGCATATTAGTCCTGTCCATGGAGAGCAAAGGACACGTTCTTTGGAAGAATTGGAACAACTTGCGACTTTACGCTCCAAAGGAATTTTGACTGAGGAACAGTTTCAATCCGCAAGGCAGTCTTTGCTCACAAGGTGGCTATCTTGAAACAGTTACTAATTCCATCAGTATTATTAGTTTTGGTTCCTGCCATGGCACAGGAAAGTTTAGTGAAGCCAGAAGCAAATGCCCAGATGAACGATCAGGACATTGCCATTTTCGCTCGTAAACTCCTGGAGAATGCCCGTGCAACTCAGGCAGAGTTAAGGTCTGGATTAAGAACAATCCAGGATTATGTTTTTAAAAACAGGGATGCCACAGAAAGAGAATACGTTCTCTTCGCTCAGGGTATTTTGGAAGACCGTACAGATCAGCTTGCCAGGGCGGTAACCACTTTCCGCCGATTTGAAAGAACTTATCCGGTGTCACAGTATATGCCAGAAGTTAACCTTGTTTTTGGGCGGCACGCTCTGGGCCAAAAGTCGTACAAGGAGGCAGAATCACGGTTTTGGAAAGTAATCGATTCTGATTTGCCGGCGGAATCCAAGTTCAATGCCCAAGGGCTACTGGTTTGGTGTCTGATTGAGCAAAAAAGAATGGATGAGGCTATTCCCATTGTCAAGGCACTTTTCCCTATTGATAGGTCAAGGCCGGATGAACGATCCCTGGTCGCAATAATGGAAGTTCAATGTGAAACGAAGGCTCTGGAAGCAGCAAGAAGGACAAGAACATCGTACATGTCTGCTTTTAGAAATGGAGCCATGAGACATCGTGTTAATTTCGCATGGGGAATGTTGCTTGAACAGTCGGGACAAAGCGTGGAATCCGCCAGGGCCTTGCGCGAAGTGATTAGGGACGCTCCCAGGTCTGAACAAGCTGATGAGGCAAGACTGACTATTGCAACCATGATTGCAGATGGGAGGCTGCCAGATAGGTCAAACCCATCCCGCGATACTACAGATTCTCTAATTGCTCAGATCAGAACAGGCGGTATCGGTGGCGACATATCAGAGCGTGCCCTCTTGTTACAAATCCGCGTTGCAGTAAACGAAAAACAATGGAATAACATTATTACTCTTACCGACCGATACCGCAGACAATACCCAGATTCACCAAATTCCGATGCTGTTCAATCTGACAGGGTTCATGCGGTGCGGGCTATGCTTCAGGAAATAATCGATAGCAATGGGCCTTTTTCCGCTATGTCTATGCTAACAGGTGAGTATATTGGATATTTAACGCCTGGTCTCAGATTAAATTTGGTTTCCTTTTTTGTTTCAAAGGGTCTCCCTGAAGCAGCGACAAAAATCATAGATGCATCGCCCTCGGATGAAAAGGCAGTGCTTCGTCAGGAGCTTACAAAAAATGTCTCTGAGCCGCTCCCACCACCAAAAGTGCTTGCCAGTCTTAGCGGAGCCTTGACTGATGAAAAGGGAGAACTAGGGCAAGTGCAGATATTGCTGTCCGAAAGAAAATGGGACGAGGTGCATAGTAGCATTGAAAAACTAAACCCAGGGGCAGGGAGGATCAAAGCTCTGCTGGCATTGCTAACCCGTCCTATGCCGTCTGCCCAAATTCCAATGAGAATAAAAGAGGCAGAGGGATGGCTGGCAAAAAGTTCTGAGAGTAGCTCTCTCAAAGAGCCTCTGAAGATTTTTATTGCAGATTTGTACATGCAAATTGACAACCCACAAGCTGCCTTAGAACTTTATCCAGTGAAGCCGCTTCCAGATAACCTTGGCTGGGTTTGCCTGATGCGAGCGTCTGCAATGGTAAAGCTGGGCCAAAGGGAATCCGCAAAGCGTATCCTTAGCGAAAACGATTCCGTACCTGAGTTTCAGTCTTTCAGGCGGGCACTCGCAAATCAGCTGAATCGGCAATAATGCGAGGTATTTTCAAAACCTGGATATCTTGAATAAGTCTAAAGTTGCTAAGATTCGGTTTTCCAAGGGCTGGGTTCGCCTATTCCCCATTCAGCCGAATACCAAATTTTTTCCAGATATAGACCATGAGGCGGGGCTGTGATGCCAGCATTGCGCCTGTCTTTGGAGTTTAGGATTTCTGGAAGATTATCTGGTCGGATCTTTCCGCGTCCAACCTCCACAAGTGTACCAACCATGATTCTCACCTGATGCATCAGAAATCTATCTCCCTCAAAGACTAAGTTGAGTTCACTGCCCCTTGCTACCAACCTGACATCAAAAATGTGTCTGACTGGCGTGCCAGCAGAACATTCCACACAGCGAAAACTTGAAAAATCATGGGTACCAACAAGGCAAGATGCCGCGCACATGATTTTGTCTCTATCTAGCCGCTTCATCCCGAATAAATGCCATCGGCGGTTACCCAAAAATGGATTCGCTGATGGTCCTTCGTCAAGTTTATACGTGTAGCGTTTGGCCACAGCGTGATGCCTTGGGAAAAACCCCTCTGGGGCAGGTTGCACTGCCATGACTCTTATATCGTCTGGGAGATGAGCATTAATCGCCGCAAGGAGTCTTGAGGGATCCCAGTGTTTTTCCATCCATATTAGTACACCTTGTGCGTGTGCATGAACTCCAGCATCAGTTCTGCCAGCCCCCTGAGGCATTGGAGCCTCACTACATAACTCCTGTAGAGAAGACCAGAGTTCTCCCTGTACGGTTTTTAGAGAGCTTTGTATCTGCCAGCCATGGTAGCCATCTCCGACATAAGCCAAGCAGAGAAAGTATGGAAATAACATTCCAATATTTAATCATGCCGCAACAGAAATTGGGTGAAACCAGAACCCATGGGGCTTGGGGATCACTGACATGTTCCAAGTCCGCGTAAACACGCATCATTACTTTTTTCATTTTTTACGATCCTCATTGCTTATTTGTTCTGGCATGTGGAAGCGAACTGAGATGGCACAAACATTGAATCCAAAAAAAAAAAAAAAAAAAAATTTTTGACACAAAAGCCCTAAACACATATTCCCCCTTTATTTTAT
>WRHW01000099.1 GCA_009783055.1 Holophagaceae bacterium | reverse complement strand
ATGGGAGGCGTAGGCGATCTGCCCGTGCTGTTACGATTGTAAAGTGCGTTGACTATATATGCCAAGATTTGCCATAACGATCTTGGGGTATTTCCTAGATCGTTATAGAGCGGTAGCCTTTCCAACCCAATGCGAAGGAGTGTGCAGGCCATGAAAGCTATCTATCTTCCATTACCCATGTTGGCGGGAGCCTGCCAGACGTTTTTTCCCCCGATGTAGGTAGCATCAATGACAATATCCTTGATGGTGTTAGGGTCAACTTTGCGAGGGTCTTTGCGCAACACTATAAAATCTGCCAATTTACCTGGCGTAATGGAACCTTTATCTTTTTCCTCAAAAGTGGCAAAAGCTCCGTCTAAAGTCCACACCTTGATTGCTTCTTCCACAGTTACGCGCTGGTTGCCACCATACACCACACCGTTTTCGCCCTTTCGGGTGACCATGTCCTGAAGGCGCAACATCGCATTAGCTGCAGAAATAGGAGAATCAGAGTGTCCGGCTACATATATGCCCATATCAATTGCTGTGCGATAGGCATGGAGCATTTTTATCCGCTCTTCGCCATAAGGACCCATCTTGTCACCGTGCTCCCACATATAGGCGTGGAAAACTAAAATTACGCCTGCTTTCTTTGCACGCTCAAGCAGTTTCATGTCCATTATGCTTGCGTGTTCGATGCGGTGGCGAGCATCAGGGCGCGGGTTTTTTGCTTGTGCGCGCTCAATGGCGGTGAGCGTCATATCAATTTCGCGGTCGCCATTTGAGTGGGTGGCGGTTTGGAATCCTGCATCATGAAATTCCTGAAACATCTTGTCCAGGTCTTCCTGGGAACGGGTAGGTTGAATACCGTAATAATCAGGGCGACCTTCGTATGGTTCTGAGAGCCAGCAGGTTTGGCCGCTTAAGGAATTGCCATGGAAGACTTTGGCGGACGTTATCCGCAGACGGTCATCTCCGAAGCCGGTTTTAACTCCTGCGGCAATTGCCGAAGGAACGGCGGCTCTGTCATACATGAAAGCCATACGGACATTGGTTCCGGCATCACGCACTGCTTGATACCTTTTCAGGGAGGATGCACTCCCTCCGGCTATTCCAACGCTGGTGATGCCCAGCTTGGCATAATTGAGAAAACAATCAATATAGCCCTTCAATTCGGCTTCGTAGGGGACTCGTTCACTACGGGTGCTGTTAATACGCAAGAGACTTGTAGCACCTGCACGCACAACACCGTTTGGCGTGCCGTCAGGATCACGGTCAAAAACGCCGCCGTTTGGGTCTTTTGTGTCTTTAGTGATACCTGAGGCGTTCAGAATATAGGAATTTACTACGGTAACATGGCCGGAGGAATGGGAAATCCTGATGGGATGAACGGTGGAAACTTTGTCAAGGTCGTATCGAGTAGGGTGTCTGCCCAACTTGCTGTCCTGATAGCGTACGCCAACTACCAACTGACCGGGTGGTGTCCTGTTTGCCTTTTTTTTCAGTTCCGATATCAGGTCATCCATGGTTGTTACTTTTTCAGGGCCGAGCCATGGGGTGTAGTAGGGCGAGTTGTCATCATAAACAGCTGAGGGGTGGACGTGAGTGTCGTTAAACCCTGGTGTGACAGTCATGCCTTTGAGGTCAACAATCTTTGTGGATGGAGTGACCAGACGGCGGATTTCGTCATTTGTCCCTACGGTAAAAAAACGACCGTTAACTACAGCAAAGGCTTCGGCATAGGGACGACTGGGGTCAACGGTGATAACTGTTCCGTTGACGTAAATGGTGCTTTCTTCACTAACGGCAACACTTTGTTGACCTGAATTGCCACTGGCTATGAATACGGCCAAAAGAACGGCTAAAAGTGGTGAGACCATGAGTTTCTCCAAATGTAGAAAATGTGGAATACACGAGATAATCAAAAATGGTACCTTGCTGTAAACTGCATCCAAGCTGGATTTAGGCCACCGCCTTTATCTGCATAGCTGACACCTAGCTCTGTCAGTTGGAAAGTAGCGTCGCAAGACCACCTCTTATTGATACGGTAGTCCAATCCTGTGCGAATACCCATCTTAATCCCATCAGTTACTTTGTTAGGGTCTGGCTCGGGACTATAGCTTGCACTGTAATTATTAGCACTCATGCCTGCAAAAAACTTGAGATTTTCCACTGGCGTTGTAAGGAAGACATCACCGCTCAACTGAACATTTGTTAAACTGGTCTTAATGTCAGGTGCCGTGTCGCTGTCAGTCTTGCCCGGATAAGTGTTCCACAAAAGATTGAGCCGAAACATGGTAGATGTTTTGCGTATTGTGTTTTCATAAGAAACACCTAAGGTGGCTCCAGTCCTGTTTCGCGTCACTTTCTCAAGACTGTCAAAGCCATATAAAGCCCCAGCTTGCACTGAAAAACCTGAATCTTGAGCATGCAATGGCAATACGATAAACAACACCCCAAATGGAGCCATGATTTTTTTTAGTGATTTCACGTTTTCTCCTTATTCGCTAAAAACGAAGGCCAATACTGAAATCGGCGCTTCTTGCTGAGTTATAGTACCCTTTTTCCTGATCCGTGCCGGGTCTGGTAGTCATGTATGTGTCGTAATTATCAACCGTCGGCAAATGGCGACTCGTACTACTGAACTGTGTCCTACTCAAACTCGTCAGTCTCATGTTGTTAAACAGGTTGTTAACTCTGAAGTAGCCAAATACGCTCAGGCCACCTACCCCAAGTGGGACTTGCCATGAAAAATTCATGTCGCAATTGAAATTGTCGTTAGTTGTCCACTCGCCCCTGGGAATGTAGTAGCGGACAAACCATCCGTTTGAGGCTGGTGCCGCACCTGAGGGAAATAATTCGCTGGGAATATTATGGGCTCCAGGCGGGACTTGGCGTGTGAGGCTCAATCGGCTACCAGTATCATATCTGCCCAGAAGTACCCATGTTAGATGACCACCTTTACTAAGGGGGAAACGGCCTGATAATGTAACCCTGGCCTTCATGAGTTGATGAGAGCTTAAGTAGCCGTACGGTGCAAAATCATCTTCAACCCATTCTGTTCTGCCGGAAAGGGCGGGCGGCGTGGAACCAAGTATTAATTCTCTGTTGTAATAGTATGGGTTGGAGCCGCCATCCCGTGCCGCACTGGCAGAAGGCGTTATGTCTTCATCATTCCCCTTCAGGGCAGAATAACCCACGACTGACTGGACGGTCCAAGTATTGTTAATCACATGCTTGTAATCGACTTCGATACCATAGTAATCCCTTTTTAGATTGTCGGAGTTTGTATAAGTGATAACCTGTGTCCAAACGCTCCGACCTGAACCCAAAGGGTCTGTAACGAGTACCCAGTTGTCGGGGTGCCAGTCTTGCTTGATGGCCCATCTTCGCTCCCATGTCTTTTGGGTTGCCGAAACAGAAAATACTGAGTTGTCTTCAAATTGCCGCTGATATCTAAAGCTCCATTCATGGGCTATTGGCGGCTTAAAATCAGGATCGACTACGTTTACCTCATCAGAGTTGAAGGCAAAGATATTCCATTGACCGTTATACTGCCAGTTCAATGGGTTAAGAATGTCGCTGTAACTGACAAATTGCACTGCGTCCATATTCTGATTGGCACCAAGGGCAGAATTGATCCAGGGCTGGGGGCCGGAAGACAAACCCTGACCTGTCCACCCCATTGCAGTCCATTGGTTCATCTTGCTGTTCGTGAATGAATCCGTAAAGCCGGTAAAAAAATCATCCGTAAACATGGCATAGCTTAAACTTAATAGGTGCTTGGTATCCCCTGTGGGGTCGTATTTGACCATGGCCCTGGGAATAAACTGTGAACTTGATGCAAGTTGCGAACCATCGGTATTGTTGATTTTGTATTGGTCATAACGGGCACCGTACATAATAGTCCAATGGTCATTTATATTCCACAGGTCTCCAGCGTAGAATGACGTAGTTATTGGGTTTTGCTCACCATCAATCCCCCAATAATTGCGCTTGACCATCGCCGGGCCGATTAGGCCCTGTGAATTCATGCCCCAAAGGTTTCCCCCAGTTGTATTGCCTTGAATGGCTGGGTGGACAATGGTACCAAACAAAAAATCTGCGTTTGGATCGTTATGGTGTTGACCGTTTTTCAAATAAATACCGCCGCCCACTGTGATGCGCTCGTCATCCGGGCCAAAGCCAGTCTTTTTGTGTAGCCTGCCTTTATATTGCTCTAGACCGATGTCTGCCTCATGAGAACCCAGGCCGTACCAGTATTGCTTAACGTTAATATTCCAAGTTGTATTGCCCTGCATGTCAGCCCCGGCTGGATCATTGGGGGATGTAAAGGCATATCCGTGAACATTATAGCCCTGATTGCCATTCACGAGGCCATTGTAGTGTGTAACAGGATGCTGTATTGTGGGGTGGACGTAGGCGTTATACCCATCGTCTGTCCTGGCTGTGTTATAGCGGGCTTCAACAAAGGTGGAATGGCCGAATATGCCCTTATAGTTTATCCCCATGTATTTGCGTTCTCTTTCAATGTCACCCAGCATAGACAACATTATGAGGTTGCTACCCGAGTGTGCAGTGGCGGCGTTATTGGTGACAGTGATATTTTCATAGGACTGAGATAACTCAAATGTGTGGTTATTCATGAGTGTGTATGTCAGTTTGTATTCGTAAAATGTTGTCTTGTTTTCACTCATGTAGTATTCAAGTTCATCAAAATATGTGAGGGCATAACCATCCGGCCCGTCGTACATTTTTTGGTTCAGGGCATCTAAGTCACGGGTGTATCCGCTTCCTGACCCTCCAGAAAAAACAATCCTCATGGGACCGTCATAATTTTGCGGATTGCTACCACCATAGCCGACTATTCGTCTTGGGTTTCGCTGGTTAGGAACTATCCTCGTCCCAAATGAAAACCACAACTTGTCTTTAATAATTGGACCAAGTAGCGTTGCGTGGTACTCCCTGCTAGTGCTGTCATCAAAACGATTGCCAGCAAAATCTGCTTCAATCAAGCCACTTTTATTAGCACTCCACGAATTTCTGGAAAGGTTTGTGGCTCTGATAGAGCCACTGAGTGTGTTTGAACCTGATTTCGTAACTATGTTCATGGCACCACCAGAGGATCGCCCATGCTTGGGATGTATGGGAGAAAGATTGACCTCTATATCTTCCACCATATCTGACAGATATACGGTACCAGTCATGCCACCTTCGTAGTCGTTTTTTACGTCGACACCATTCAGGCGGTACAATGTGCTGTAAATGCTACCACCACGTAGTGAATAACCTCCGCCTGAGGAAATTGCACCAGCTGTAAGACTGGCGGCCCCTGCCGGTGAGGTGCCCACAGGCATGGCAAAGAGTTGCTCATAGGAATAGTTTGATCCCACCTTGGTGTCGTTTTTATCAATGAGTACTGCCTGGTCAGCAGTGATTTCAACCGTGGCTGATGCTACGCTCAGGGGTGTCAGGCGAGCATCGGCCCTTTGCACGGTATCAATGCCAACTCGAATGTTTGAGATTGACGAGCCATTGTATCCACTCAGTGAAAAAACCACCTTGTATTCGCCGGGCGGCAGGAGTGCCATCTGCCAATTGCCCTGGGCATCGCTCCTGGTCGTGCGGTTGCTCATAAGGTTAGGGGAGCTTGCGATGATGGTTACGCCTGGTATAACTTTACCATCCCTATCCCTCACAGTACCCACTAAGCTCCCGGTAGTCACCTGGGCAATCAACGGAGCACCTGCAACTATGCAGACAGCCGTTAGTGTAATAGCATTTATTCTGAATTTCATAATTTTATTCTCCCGTTTGCTTAAAATCGCACAACATAGCCAAACTCCAAGTGCAGGGCTGTGCGCTTGTTGGTTACTGCAAAATCATCATCCCAAACTGCATTGCCCCCGAGTGCCTGTCCGACAACATGTATGTACTCGGTGCTTTCATAGCTATTGCCAACTAGGTTTACTTCAACAGCACCGTTTTTGCCGATGCGCTTTGTAAGTCCCAAAAAAGGGGAGACTGCATTTGGATTGTTATACAGAGTCCCCCAGTAGGAATCCCTGTACAAACCTGCGCCCAAGGAGGCCGCGTCAGAACTCGTGTTGGCTACGTTGCCATAGTATTCGTGTTTATACCGGCTTCCGCCAATCTGTAGCCCACCAATTACTCCGAAATAGTCAAATTGCCTTTCGTAGGCAACCCTGATCGACAGGCCATTTAGCTCGTTCTTCACGCGCCCAGCCATGTGGGTGGGAGGAGTAGGGGCGTTGGGGGAAATGGGCAGATTAGAAA
Source organism: Holophagaceae bacterium (assembly GCA_009783055.1). Taxonomy (GTDB): domain Bacteria; phylum Acidobacteriota; class Holophagae; order Holophagales; family Holophagaceae; genus WRHW01. Next base: position 588 of record WRHW01000099.1, on the reverse strand, counting down.
GGTCAGCCCTGAATTCGTCGCCGGGTTTGTATGCCCAACCAAACTCAATGCTGATAGTGTCTTTTTTTGCGATATTGTACCCAAGCACTGCGCCAAACCCATAGTTGGCGTGCTTCAGGTTGTCCTCGAAAGACCCAATTTGGATGCCCGTACGTAATTTGAAAGAAGTCTCAAATTTTGGTGGGCCATCGGAGGAGTTGAGAGTAACTCCAAAGGCCATTGCCACTGTAGCAATCCGTGGCAAGTGTGATTTGTATCGTGTCATAAAAAAACCTCCAAAAAGATTTTGAAAAATCAGAAATCGCTTCCAAGGATATTTTTTACGATTTAAAGTAAAGGTAGGTAAAGCAAAATGTGATATGTTTGTAAAATTTATGTAACAAATAACTATTGAACAAAATAGAGCTATACTTATAGCAATTCAACTTTTCATAGCTGAACTGCTATGCCAGGATTTGCCCACAACCTAAATTCCCATAGTTTTTAACCTAGGACAGGCAACCGACAGATTCTAATGGGTTTATGAGTTTGCATAGGTTAAAATATTTTAACCTATTGTAACGACAGACGGTCAAATAAATGCTTGAA
>WRHW01000098.1 GCA_009783055.1 Holophagaceae bacterium | reverse complement strand
TGCACACTGCGGGCGACGGGAAGCTCCAGGCGGTAGACCTGACGAGGACGGTCCAGGCACAGCCTCAGCAGCAGATACAGCAACAAACAGCAAGCCAGTCGGGGTTCGGCATAAGCCCAATAATAAACCAGACCGTCAGGAGCTCGAGCGCGGGCCAGAGTAGCCTGTATGGGTGCTACCCGCAGCCCGCAGCAAAAATCTCCATAGACCTGGTCACTATCAACCAGGGAGTGGAGAGGCATCTGGATAATGACCTCAGGAACATAAGCCCTGAACTAAAAGAATTGCTACTTCAGCGGCCCGAATATGCTGGCAAAGAAACCCAACTGTACAAAGACTTTGAGTGGAAGAATGATGTGCCCAGAGTTGGCGGAAGACCTGCGGTATTCAGGGTATATGCCAGCAAAAAAACTGGGGAAGACATACCGCCTGTGAAGATAAGCCTGGAGGTGACGAATCCAAAAACATATAGCGAGGGTGGCTCACCTGAGCTGAAAACGGCAATATTTCTGGCAAATGAAAACAATGGGGAAGCCAGAGTTTTGAGCGAGAACAAAGGGAAGTTCGGGGACGTGGATCCTGAGAATCCGAACGACTTTACGCTATTTACCTTTGAGCTAACCAATAAGGAAGACTTCATCCTGTTGGGTGAAGAGACGAAAATCAAAGTAATTGTGGACACGGAGGACCAAAGCGGCAATGCGGGGCAGAATCTGGCCGTCAGCAATCCGTATTCAATTGCGAAAGCTGTGAAGTTTGAATACTCCAAACCTATTATTGTTGATTTGATACCTCTTGATTGGAAAGTTGGCGATACTACAGTCGCGCTTGCCAAAGAGGAGTTGGACGAATATAAAAAACGCCTGGAAGAGAGCATGAGGGCCATCATGCCCATCACCATCAGCGACGGCACGCCCAAAAACTATCTGACTGTGCATGTGACGGATGACGGACAGTCGCAGTTGTTGCACCATGACCAGAAGACACGATTCCCGAGGCTGATCAAGGAAAAACTTGTAACGCCGGGCATTACCTCCAATGCGCCAGAATTTGATGGAGAAAATGGCCTGCTTTCGCATAGCTTTCAAAAACTAGGCGAAGTAAACGGGCTACCATATAGTCCGGAATTGTTGAGTGAAAAAATAGCTGAATACGAAGCTATCCAATTAATTTTAATTAAATACAATCAAACACTTTCTGCAGATCCGTATGGCAGAGTTTTAGCCAGCGGAAATAGTTTTTTTGGAGATAATATGGCAGTTGCTTATTATTACGGCCCTAATTCTATTGTTACACCTTTCGTAAATTATCCAGCACACACTGATATTGGCACCGCCATACACGAAATTGGCCATCTATTGGGAAGTGCCCATGCGCCAGCTGCTTTTGCGGGTAATACAGAGTCCTTAATTGGACTCCCATTGATAGATGAACACTGGTATAGTCAATTGCACTTTGAAGGTAGCCCTTACTATCTTGGACGAACCGGTGTTGTGGGCAATAATTTCATTTTGGCAGATGCGGAATCAGGCGATAATAGTATCAATGCACGGTGGATAGAAAGCTCTGTTGAATTTATTAAAAACACAGCTATAGACATTATGGGACAAGCATTAATTGGGATTAAGTGGCTAAGTGACAGGAATTTTGAGCAATGGTTTAGAACTTTGAATTCAGTGTCTGTAGATAAAAAATATAAAAACAGACAAGATATGATTGATTCTATACAGTAGTTTGCTATTTCATAAACGATTGGAGGTCAAATGGTAAAACTTGCGCAATTGTTGATTCTAGCAATTATCACAAGTGCAAATTTCAGTCTTTTTGCACAAACAAAAATCGAACTGGTACGTACTTTTATTTATGAAGTGCCAAAAGGAGAAGACGATAATAGACCAGGAAAAAGAGTGCTGTCGAATAATCCTTGGAGGAGATGGGTTAACGAACATATTCTGCTTAACTATTTTGTTCAATTTTCTTTCTTCGATGAAGAATACAGAAAAAATTTCGATGGCACAACAAAGATACACAATTATGACAACGATAATACTGTACCTGGTATGTATCGTTTTAAATATGAGTCAAATGGCTATTCAGGCCATTTTAATGTATGGTTTCCTGCTGTGTATAATATAAAAAAAATAGAGTTCTTTGACAAAGACAACAATAAAATGTTTGAAGATGTGTTTGATGAAACTACCTTATATAATTTTGAAATTTCTAAAATTTCCTCTAATTCTTTTTCTGTTCCAAGTTATTCAAGGGCATTTCTTTCTATAGATGGAGCCAAAACGTGGAAATATATTGAAATGGATTCAGAAACAAACACTTTTACCATTAGTAACGATTTTATCAATAAACCAGATGCTGTGATAGTAGTGATAGGCAATGACCCCAATCCACCCCATGAACCTGGCGTCGCCCTCTGGGCACCCAATCCAAGTGACTACGTTTTTGAATTTGCGGACGACGAGGAACCACCTCAAACAGTGCAATCCGCCCCAAGTTCGACAATAAACTCATCAAGCAATAACGCCACTACCAACAAAGGCTTCCTCAGCAGGATTTTCGGGAAATAGAGTTTCCAGATGTTTGCCCAGATTGAACAAGCCATCAAGTTCAAGCTACGGCTAAGTTTGTATTTCCCTGCCCAAATAACAGATCGTATTTGCTTAGGGGTAGCACCAAAGGGCGCAGTGAGCCGCATCTCGAGTTCCGCAGCTCTCATAGACATAAACACGGCCATAAGCGGATGGGCCCAATGGGCCAACGACCCTAGTCTGGCGACCAACCCAGGAGGTGCCAACCAGCAAGCAATATTCCAGTCGTACCATATCACAGACCCAGGCCACTGGTTCCTGCCAGCCTACTACGGAATAGCCCTACTGCCATTCATCCCACCCGAAAACACCCTTGCATTTGCAACCTCCCAGGGCCTGGCCCACATGGATCTCAAGGGCATAACCAACATGGTATTGAAGCGCACAGGATCGGACACCTCCTGGATGCCTGGCCCGGCATTTGAGCAGAGCCCATCCAATCCAATACTGCACAAAGACCTAGTATACCTGCCATTGGAAGGTAGCCATTGGCTCCGCAAGCAAAATCTAATCGAAGGGCTAACAATTACAAAGACAGACCAAACCACAAAGACTGCGAATGTCCTCGTTGGTCACAGAGGCAATGGGGTTGATGAACCTGGGTCAAGGCTTCTATATTTCATAGACCAGACAGACCCATACAATCCTGAAGTATTGGGCCATTGGGAAGCCCCTGGCCCGATACTCTACAGAGACCCCTGCGTCGACCAGAGCACAGGCTACGTGGCAGTGCCGGTCAAAAAAGACGATTCAAAAGATACCTCATGGTTTGTGCTGGATATTAGGATCCCAGCCAGCCCAAGCATCATAGCGGTAGTCCCAGGTGGCACCCGGGGAGCCATGTCCTCCGGTCTGCTCTACATATCGGATAGGGCATCCATTTCGGTTGTGGATCTGACAGGGAATGCAGGTGCAGCACGGAGAAACCTCCTGAATATCTGCGGCATCCCCACAAACGTCAGCTACTCCGGCACTGTCAATATGGCTATGGACTGGGATTGGAGCGCTGGGTCCGACAGGGAAAACGGACTTAATTTTGATGTGCCGCAGGAACAGAGAAAATATACGTTCTGGGTCAATGATGATATTGAGGGGCAATCAGGGCCTACTGAAAACTATTCTCAGACAAATAGCGACAATAAGATAATTGACTCCATCCGAGATTTAGAAAACTTCTCAAGGCTACAACTCAAGATCGACAGCCGACTGAGGAACAGGGACGACATTACCTTCTCACTAAGATTTGGTCCTGTTGAGGGCACAAACCCAACGCCATCGATCAACATCTTCACTGCAATAGACCCGACGACCAATTATCGGCGGGAACCCGAAACAGCCGGCAATCAAGCACTAGGCGAACATTCAAAAACTTCGGAAGACCTTGTCGCACTAGGGACTAAGGAGGTTCAAATACCTGCAAGTGCCATTAAATGGCATGGGGACATAGTGCCCTTCGTTTTCGAAGGCAAAACTCCTGGCAAGGGCAGTCTCATTCTCACTGCCCAAAAAGATGGACTTATGATTCCAGGAGCGGAAGCCACCGTTGAACTGACATTAGCTGAAATACGAAAATTCTACGAAACCTCTGTCTTGAAATTTTCAGGAGTAGATTTAGAAATATATGATTCCCAAATTGTTCCTCATACTCCAGAACTTCCATATGAGCCAGAAGGCTCAGATTACATTCTATTCGTCCATGGTTACAGAATGGAAGCAGACGACAAGGACAGATGGACAGAGCGCATGTTTAAGCGCTTGTATTTGCAGGGCTATAGGGGGCGCGTTGGTTCCTTCCAATGGCCAGCAGCAACAAGTGCCTTTTTCGATAACGAATTTGATAGCGAAAATTACTTTAGCTCTTACATATCTACATATAATATAAGTGATTATCGTGCCTATAAATCAGGCGAACATCTAACAGGCATCCTTGAGAATTTGATTGACGATGGCAAAAAGATCCATCTATTGGCCCATAGCCAAGGCAATATCGTAGTCAGCCAGGCACTGAGGGAACTCAAGGCTGGATACAAAATACAAAATTACATAGCCACGCAGGCGGCAGTACCGGTAGATATGTTTGTTTCTAATGAGTCAGTGCCTTACGCTGGGAGCGGTAGCCCAAAGACTCCAAACCTTTTCTCAAGGTTTCCCACGGGCACGAGGCGCTCTCGACCCTATTTCGGTTCGATCCACGAAAAAGTGGAGGGTACTATGTACAACTATTTCAATACAAGAGACAGTGCATTAAACTGGTGGCGGCGCAATAATTATGGATGGCTTTGGCTGCTTGGCGACAAGCCGGCTTCAGGCTATAAATATGTGGGCAGGCCGAACGGTAGGTATGATGAAAACCGCAATTATTTCAAGCATGGCGATAATAAATTGACAATTGAAGACAATCTGTTTGAAATATTCGCTTTCGGTGTAAGGCCAAGGTCTAATGCATTGGGATCTGAAAATAGGGATGTTGGGCACTTTAGAGGAGTCAATCTTAACGGCATAGACCCAAGTTTTAATAATGACAGTTCTGCTCACAGCAAACAGTTCAACTCAAATATTGCAAGTGAATGGAAATACTGGGATAGAGTCATGAAAGATTTTAAATTCAAAGAAGACGACAATTAGACTCACTGATAACTAATAAATTTTAATAGGTAAAATAAATGTCTCCAAACTCGTATTTCAAATCCAATTCAACAAACCAAAAAAGAGGTTTGCCAAAATACAAAAAGTTCCTTTTAGTAATTTTAATCCCTTGGGCAACAATTTTTTTCACTTACCGGCTATTCAATAGACCGATAAATTTCTACGGCATGGTAGTAGATCAAGACGACAAGCCAATCCCTGGCGTAAAAATTACTGCATCGATCATAGGGATTAACCCTTTGACAGTCATTCCCCATCCTGATTTGGTTACTATCAATAGAACTATTAGCCGAAAGACAGACAAGAATGGACGTTTTAAGATAAAAGGCTATTATGGTGATAGCCTTTCATTTTATTATGGAAATAGTTTTAAAAAACACAGATACGAATTCGTCCTTGACGATGCACCCGACTATTTTATAGCTCGTAGCGGCAAATATAGGGGCTATCTCGAATATCATAGCCCAACAACAACCAGCGTAAAAAAATTTACTCCGACTAATCCAGTAGTTTACAGAATGAGAAAGCTTCTGGAGCCGACATATGTGCTTCATCAGGAAAGAACCTCAAAAACTTTAATTTTGCAGTATGACACTGAAGAAAAAACCTCATACTTTGACCTAATCAGATGTCTAAGTATCCGTCCTCAAGGCAACGATGGTTATTCGATAGTGGGCAATGGCGGTCAACGTTCTACTAACGATCTCAGAATAACTAGCATCTGGGAAGAGTCGCATAACCGCTGGGCAATAACTCTTGCTCCGGGGGCTGGCAAAGGTGGAATTCAAATTCATAACAAGAAATTGTACACTGCCCCAGAAGGTGGTTATGAATCAGAAGTTACTTTCTATATCACTCGTGGCATGAAACTTGAAAAAGTAGAGCACATCTTCCTCAAAGAATCAGCAAATGAACCATTTTTACTAGAAAAAGTTATCGGACGTTCACATAATCGCATGTGTTATTTCTACTTAGTGAGCAGGGATTCAGAAATTCATTCAAGAATCGAAATGATATTCGACCCCTTTGGCAGTGATCGACGCATTTGGTTTGAATTAGTGATTGCAGTTAACCCCTACTCCGGTCATCGAAGCCTCGAATTAGAACCTAACATCTCATACGAACTAAAAAAAGCGTTGGATAAAGAAATTAAAGAAGCATTTGCCAAAGACCCAAACGCAATAATCCCTCCCCCAACGCCAGAAATGTTCAAAATGCCAGATTCACAGATTCCCCAAATCATGGCCGAAAGGCAACGGCTGATTTCTAAATGAGACCACAAATAATCCAAGACCCTGAATTGAAAGCCAGAGCAAACCCAGAGGGTCAGACATTGGTTTTCAAAATCAGGATTGCCATCCTCCCAAAAAAGAAAGGAATAATCAGCCCAAGAGGCAATGTTGTTTTTTTTCTGCCATAAATCTGCATTCTTACAATTCCTCTTGGCTACACAACCTCTATGATATATCACAGGCCACATTATCATGCCAGAATCGCTCCTATTTATGCAATTCATACCAACACATTTGCCGCCAATGACCACAGATTATTGCTCTTCAATGGCGGGAACGCTAAAATGATCTGGAGGTTATGAAGATGGGTCAAATGCTTGTCGAAGTTGATAGCACCATCAAGTTTAAGCTACGGATTAACCTGTATTTCCATGGCAAAAAACCATGCCACAATAAACGCACATACCACTATTACGTGCCAGCCTATTACGGAATATCCCTTCTGCCCATCATCCCACCAGCAGGTAGCCTTGCCGTTGCCACCTCACAAGGCATAGCCCACATGGATCTCAAAGGCATAACCAACA
>WRHW01000097.1 GCA_009783055.1 Holophagaceae bacterium | reverse complement strand
AACCAAATAAACAGCGATTTGAAAGGACAAAATGCAGGAAAAGTCAGCGTGGAAGCCTCGTGTATCCACTTGCAGGCAAGTGGATACCGAGAGAATTTTTTGCAAACACGAGCAAAGCCCGTATTTTCAAAAACTTGCGGGCACTGCTTTCGCATTGCCGTCATACCAAGTTGCTCCCGTTTGGGTGCAACTTGGTATGAGCATAGCGAAGAATTCCGAGAGTTCATGGCCGTTTGTTGTTCATCCTAAATTCCGCAACAAATTTAACCTATGGGAGCAAAAAACCGCCAAAACCTTGTTTTTCCAAGCATTTATCTGGTTGGTTGCCGTCGCATAGGTAAAAATATTTTAACCTATTGCAAACCCATAAGCACCACTAAAATCTGTCGATTGCCCGCCCTAGGTTAAAAAGCACGGGAATTTAGGGTTCATAGGCGGGCTTGGCTCGCCGTTAAGTGAACAACAAAAACGTAAATAGCTATTAGGTGGCTTTTATGCTCGCTTTGCAGTTTCATTCCAACATCACGTTCATTCTGCGAGTACCGCTTTCGCGTCGCCTGATACCGAGGTGCGATCTGTCGATCGCAACTTGGCATTAGTCGAAAAGATTTGTTGAATATGATGATCTCATGTCCGCCATTTAACGATCAGAACCGCTTAGTCGCTACTATCGAGTCAGCTTTTGCTATTCTAGATGAAATATCCAGTAACTTAGACTAGAGACATTCATCTGAAAACTGATAACTGAAAACTTGCTAAACCCAATCAAATTCTGCGGTGAAGTGCCTTAGGAATTTGGCCTGTTTAGTTATTTTGACACCGCGTATTTTGCTGGCATTACTCTTTACTTTTCCAAGAGTTTCTGCCGCAAAGTCTAAGTGGCTTTGGGTATACATTCGGCGGGGAAAGGCAAGACGGACTAGTTCCATGTTGTGATATGTCTCTGTCCCATCATCGAGGCGTTTGCCAAACATTACAGAGCCTATTTCGACTCCTCTGATGCCACCCTCTATGTAAAGTGCGTTACAGAGCGCGCAAGCTGGATAGTGCTCGACGGGCATGTCAGGCAAAATACTCTTTGCGTCAATATAGACGGCATGTCCACCTGTAGGTTTGACAAAACCTATACCAAGTGCCTCCATTTTTTCGCCAAGGTATTCGGTAGTTCGCAAGCGATATCTTAGATATGATTCATCGATGCCTTCTTGGAGTCCCACCGCCATTGCTTCTAAGTCTCGACCGGCCATACCACCGTAGGTGAGGAAGCCCTCCCACAGGATTAATAGTTCACGTACGCTATCTAGCCACTGATCTGATTTAAGAACTATGAAGCCACCAATATTTACCAGAGCATCCTTTTTAGCACTCATCGTTGCGCCGTCAGCATAGCTAAACAGTTCTTGGCATATTTCCTTTATGGATTTTTTTTCGTAGCCTGGTTCACGCATTTTGATGAACATGGCATTCTCGGCAAAACGACAGGCATCAATAATCAATGGCTTGTTGTACTTTTTGAGCAATTGGCTATATTCGCGGATGTTGGCCATAGAAACAGGCTGGCCTCCGCCTGTATTGTTAGTGACAGTCATCATGCCAAATGGGATTCGATCCTTTTCTTTTTTTAGCAGTTCTTCTACCGCCCCGATGTCGATATTGCCCTTAAATGGGTGTATGGTGGCGGGTTGGCGGCCTTCAGGGATTACCAAGTCAACTGCTTCAACACCAATAAATTCCAGGTTGCCGCGAGTGGTATCAAAGTGGCTATTGTTGGGAACTATGTCGCCCTTTTTGCAGACTGCTCCGAATAGAACGCTCTCGGCGGCACGACCTTGGTGTGTGGGGATTACGTGCTCCATCCCCGTAATGTCGTTTAGTACCTCTTTGAGTTTGAAAAAGCTCTTTGCGCCGGCGTAGCTTTCATCACCAAGCATGATGGCCGCCCATTGGGCACTCGACATTGCACCAGTGCCACTATCTGTCAGCCAATCTAACAGAACATCTTCGGCTCTGAGCATAAATACATTCAGTTTGGCCTCTTCTAGAAACTTAACGCGTTCTTCCCTAGAAGTCATCTTGATGTGTTCAATTGATTTGATGCGAAATGGTTCAATCATGGTTTTCCTTACGTTACCCTTATGGCAATATTTTACACTCTATTCATTCTCACGCTAATAATTATTCTCTCTAATTCAATAGTGCTGAGCAAATTTCAAAATTGTAATTTTTTTCCGACATTGAAAATGGCTGAATTGTTTGCGACACGTAAATGATGAAACCTTCTTGAGCTAATTTACAGACCTATCACAAATCCATCCAATGTCTTTTGTGGATATTTATTTGACCGTCGAACTGAATGTTTATCCCATCATTTACCGAATCTTCATAGTTATGCACAGTGCCACGTTGCCGAGCCTGATCCAGAAGTGCCATGTCCAGATCGGCTACGATGACCATTTCAGAATTTGGGGCGGCTTCTGTAGCGATACCGTCCATCGGGAATGGAAAGTCAGAAGGAGTATACATGCCACTCTGGGCAAATTGGGCTGTTAAATCAGTAATCATAGGTAGGCTACCTGTCATTCCGGCTGTTACGACATATATTTGATTTTCAATGGCTCTGGCGCGGGCACAGCTTGTAACTCTGGTATATCCGCGCCGATCATCTGTGAGGTAAGGCACCAATAGCAATTGTATTCCACTTTTTGATAGGAGCCTTGGAATTTCTGGAAATTGCACGTCATAGCAAATTGCCGTCGCGAAATGAACAAAGCCCGTATCTACTATTTCCAGTGAATTGCCAGGCTGAAACTGCCAAGTGACGCGCTCGGTGGGAGTTAGGTGCATTTTGGCTTGGTATACAGGCTGGTGGCCAGGGACATAAATGCCACAGACATTAAATAAATTGTTGTTTATTATCCGAGGATGCGTACCCGCTACTACAATTCGGTCATATTCATTGGATAGCTTGGAAAATAGTTCGTCTATTTTTTCTGTGTGGGTTTCTGCCAACACTCTCATAACTTTGGCTGGTTCTATGTTTTTTGGTAGGCAACTCACAAGTTGGGTGGTTAGCAACTCCGGAAAGAGAATAATGTCAGCGTCGTAGTCATCACCAACGTCCACGTATGCCTCAACCTGATTAGCAAAAGCATCGAAATCGGCAACTGGCCTAAAGCAGTACTGGATGCTACAAATCCGTACTGGGCGACTTAGGATGGGAGTTGGGGCTTTTAGGCGCATTCGTTAGCTCCATGCTAATCAAGGCGGCATAATTCAGGGTTTCTGGGTCTGGAGAATAATTTTCCAGTAAGGCACATACCTTAAAACCCATTTTGATCTGTTTTGAAAGAGTTGGGTCAAATAATTCACCTGCAACAACTTTTTTTAAATATTCTTTGGGAGTAAGTTGCCCTGCCAAGGCAGAAAAACCTGGAATGCGTGCCCCAGCTATAAATGCCTGACATTCTAATTTTTGCCCTAGGGCAAACCGGGCTTTATACAATGCACTTGCAATGCCTTGACCGAATAGGGAAGGGTCTACTGCAATATTTACTCCATATAGAGCAGTGCCTCCGGGATCGTGGGTAGAAAGCGAGCCTCGTCCCGATATTTCTGACCATGTATGTGGTGTAAGTGCTACTTTCATTGATGTTCTTAATGTGGTTGAAGTCCCCACCAATCGACCATTTTTGTCTACCGCCACAAATTGGCCATCTGGAAATCTGGAAATATGAAGTAGCAAATTTTGTTCAGACCAAATCGCCTCTGGGCCATGCAAAGGTGGCCTGTAGACCTTTCCCATCAGGTCTTTTATTGCTGGAATGTCCTCTTGGGCTCTCATACGTACAAAAAAATCCATATTATTTTGCCTACTTTCTGCCAACGCCACCTTTAAGAATAACACAGTGACGCAGGGTTCCGGGCATGTGACTACCAATAGAAGCTAAAAAAGTTGCCCCAAGATACCAATAAAATCTTTGCTGGGGTAGTGCAAAAAACCCAACCGCCAAAAGAATCAGCTTCAGCAATACCATTATTCCGCTACCTTGCAATAGTACTCGTGGGCTTTTAATTATGTCTGAAATAAACATCAAAATTCCACTCAGTACTGTCGCCCAGATTGCTGTAGATAAGGTTTGATGGTCTGCGTTGAGAAAAACTCCACCCAAAACTATTGCCATCGCAACAATATGCACAGAGCGCAGTAGCACCGAAATACAGCGAATGAAACCGAATGGCTTTTGTATGCCTGAGCAATTTGTCATTTAATGATTATACCCAGTTGCACCCAATAGGTCTTATAGTCATGGTCTTTTGAGTAAGGATAGCAAGTAGCTGAGGGGATGCCTCCAAGTGACGTAGTCCCTCAACGGCTCTTTTGACTACCGCCTCGATGCTCTTGAAAACCTTATTCCCAAAGAATTTCTCCCTCAGCTCATCCCATACCTGTTCCTACGGGTTTAACCCCGGCGAGCGAATAGGCAGATATGCCAGCTCTACGATTGGCGGGATTTTGAGACCATTCAACTTGTGCCATCCCGCTTGATCCATAAACATCAGTATGCGCACATCACGCTCCACAAAATGGCCACAAAAATGCTACAGCGCAATTGGCTCAGTTATTATGGGACACTGTCCATTCATCCATTTTTTCATTAAGAGCAGAGAAAATGTCATTCCAAAGCTTTACTGATCCATCTGGCATAGGTCTCCATATTTTGGCCGGTTTGTCTCCAATATACTTTAACTCTGACCCTCCTTCAGGCGGGATTGCAAGTTTTTCGACCTTGCCTGACTCGGGGTAAATTCGGTACCATGCAAGAAATGGATTTCTCTCGTGGTTCTCTTTCTGGCGCTCAGAGTACCATTCTCTGGCTTTTTCAGGCGAAGGGAAAAAGCCACTTCGTTGCAGTTCCATAAATTCCTTTGTTATATCGATCTTTCCTGATATTAAATAGTCTTCATCTTCGGCTGAAATCAATACTGTTCCATCTTTTTCAGGATTCACGCAAAAAACAGCACGCGAAAAGCCACCACTAATAATATGTTCAGCCGTTACTTTCTTAAAGATATTGCCAGATTTAACGAGGGATGCTTTTTCTCTAGAAAAAACCCAATACAAACCAGTTGTCAATTCGACAAGGGTTGCGTACTTGTCGGTAAGGACTAAATTTTCTGTAGCGGCGTATGCAAGGCCAAACACTTTTGGATTTGACATGTGTTGGCGTAGCATATCCTGCCCGTGGTCTATAGATGCAGTTATCCTGAACTCGTTTTTGCCGTCTATTGGAACGGACATTCGGCAAAAAGGCGACCTGTCTTGTCTATCGCGGTCAAATAAGTCAAGCGCACTGGACACTACAATAAAGCGATCTCCATCACAGGGAATAATATTTAATCCAGAAATTGTTCTGTTGCTTGGAAGGTCAACGTCGTAATAACCTAAATATCGCCATTCTTTGCCACTATCAGTGTCTTTGACTTCCTGCTTTGCAAAAAACCATCGGTTGTAGCGAGTACCATTCTCTCTCGTAAAAAGCGATCTGGTCTGTTCTTCAGATAAGGATTTATCTAATATTTGTGAAGTTAATACCTCGTGGGATTTTATATATTCCATGTCTTGTTCCATTGTTGCTGGCTGGCTAAATATACCAACTCCACAACCAACAGCATAGAAGGCTCCATCATGCCATTGTGGGGAAACAATCATCATGTTATATAAATTGTTCCATATTATGTGATTTGTATTGAGGCCATGGCTACCATAAGTGGGTTCGATGGGTACATTAGCTTCTGATAGACTTTCTATAATTTCTTGAATGTTATTATGCTCATCAACCAATACGGAAGCTCTACCCCTTAGAAGACTCTTCCTCGGAACAGGCATACTGTAAAACTCGCCGATCCATTGACCTGGGTGGTACTGGGCAAATAATAACTCGCCTGATATGGGTGAAAAGATAAGCAACAACAGCGTAATCGCACGAGAAAATATCATACAGACTCCCCTAAAATATCGGCCAATCCGGCTCTGTAACGAATTCTAAACCGGGTATCAAGCTACAGTTTGAAATGCCCTTGAAACCGAATCTGAGGCATTTTGCTCTGAACTTGCACTGTAGGCATTTACTGCTTGTCTGCCCGTGAGGGATACATCCCCGTCTTGGATAGTTGTCTGTGCCTTGGCCAATTCAACGGCGGCGGATGATTCCATCTGCCTAGCATTTGCGGCTACAGACCTATCCTGTGGACTTGGATCAGCAGGGGCCAGTGCGGCGGCAATTATTTGCCTGGCTTTTGCCATAGTAGCTTGTGGGTCATTTGCAACTGGAGATGTGTCGATACTAACTTCCCCGCCAACAGCGTATGAATTTCCGTCCGGCCCGCGTTCAGTTGAAAACTGGGCACCACCCTTAACTATTCCAGCACCGGCGGCTAAGTGGGCGGCCTCGTGCGCCCTCACCATTTTATCTGTGGCCTTGAGGGATTCAACCAATCTCTTTGCATCAGGACTCAGTTCCAAAGAGTCCTCACTACCAGGCTTTTCAGGGGAATCTTCCTTGCCCTGTTTTTCCTGTCCCAAGCTGTCTGCCCTAACTTCTCCAGTACCAACCGCCTGCCTGTCCATACTGGCTTCAGGATTTTGGCTATCCATCCCATACATTTGCCTGGCGGCCTTGCTCAATTCAAACGAATCTTCCCTTTCCCTTGGGTCACTTGGCTCAGGTGTTCCATATAGGTCGGTCCTTCGCGTTAGACGATCGTCAGTATTTCGACCAACTACAGATCTATCAACATTTGCATAATTATAGTTGGGGTCAAGACTTCCCTGACGGGCGTGTGAGTCCGGGTTTGAAGACGAAAATCCACCTAAAGTTACTTCCATACATCTATCATATCGACCTGCCAAAAATAAACTTTAGCAAAAAATATTTTTTTCGTTTCATACGTTTCACTGTGAACTGAGGCGCTTCTATCTGATAATTCTAAAAAGTCATGGCCGAGGGGTACGCTTTTCAGAATTGGTGAGTGGTACGGCGGTGACCCAAAGGTTGATAATGAGGGTATCAGGCTTAACTCCATCGACATTGGTATGGGCATTTTTGAGAGGGAAAGGATATTATAGCGGTTCAACTTTTTGTAGTTGAACTGCTATGTGCCAGGATTTGCTTGCAAATCATGGCCGTTTGTTGTTCATAGGCGGGCTTGGCTCGCCGTTAAGTG
>WRHW01000096.1 GCA_009783055.1 Holophagaceae bacterium | reverse complement strand
AATTGATTCTGCCGCTTTGTTACATGTAAGAATAATCCCATTCTTATCAAATGATATTATAGCGACACCGAGGCTCTGAATGAGGCTCTCTAAATATTTGCGGATATTTACATTGTCACGAGTTAATTCATCCATACCCGCCACAGATTTCTTTAGGTCAGAATAGAGTCTAGCTACTTCCATGCTTGAATTAAGAGAATCTGTGAGAAGTTCTTCTGGATCCATGGTGCGATTTACCGGCAAGTCGTCAATGGATGTATTTTGATGACGAACTACAGTGGTTTTTTCGTCTATTGTTTTAATAATTGGCGGTGGTTTCTGACTCAAGCTGGAGCGAAGATTGGCCTCCACCTTTTCGATGAAAGAATAAAAATTCTTAACTTTATTTTCTAGTTGATGTTTTGTAAATGTCGCAACTATTGTTTCTTTAGCAATTGTGATAAAGGTTTCAAGAATTCCTTGGCCAGTTATTGCAACTGATTCGAAAAAAGGAACTGAGCGAAAATTGAGCTTCCTGTTCATTATACCCACGGGCATTGCGTTTGGCAGGTCTCTCTTGTTGTATTGAATTACAAAAGGGACTTGTTTTATATCAATCAGATTTGCACTGAGATTGTGAAACATATTTGTAAGAGAATCAATGTTTTCTTGGATTTTTGCTTCTGCACTATCTGCCACAAACACAACCCCATCTGTTCCGTCTAAAACGACTCGGCGGGTAGCATCGTACTGAGGCTGACCGGGAACTGTATAAAGTTGAAAGTGTATAGAATTACCGAAAACTTTCCCTAAGTTGATTGGGAGTAGGTCAAAGAAAAGAGTCCGATCTTCTTTTGTATTTACGCTAAAGAACTCGCCTTGAAAGTCTTCTTTGCACATGGCATGAAGAGCCTGCAAATTAGCCGTCTTCCCCGACAGGCCAGGGCCGTAGTAGACAATTTTGAGCAGGATTTCGCTTGTTTGGGTGTTGAACTGAACCATAGCCGTAAATAGTAAGTATAATACAATATTTTTTGAAATGTATAGAAAAATTAGGATGTAAACTAATACAATTCTACTTATTATTATCGAACTGCTTATCCTATGAGGTACTTGCAAAACCCAGCGTTACACCTACTCCCTCCGTTGCACCGTCGCCAGCTTGCTGTTGTAATTGTTGAAAAGACGACATGTTCCGCTGGATTCGGTTACACTTAGGGAAAGGTGACAAGTGCCTTTGGTCTTTTCTGCCATCTATGTGGCAGAAAAGCCATGTAGCACTAATTACTAGGTTGCGTTTAACCGGGATTAAACGCAACCTAGTATGAATCATCATTTCCATTATAGGATAACTAATGAGGGAATCTTGATGTCGCAACTCCTTACAGCACTGGAAAAAAAAATTGGATACCAATTCAATAATAGGGAGCTACTAAAACAAGCCCTCACTCCTCCTTCAGCTGGCTTGCCTATTGACAACCAACGACTAGAATTTTTTGGTGATTCAGTTTTGCAGTTATGCTCCACTCGTCTGGTTTACAATTCTCACCACAGCTGGCAGGAAGGTTCTCTATCCAAGTTGAGGGGTAAAGTTGTATCTACAGACTCATTACACGTCTGGGCATTAGACATGGAAATAGCTCTGGAGCACGGCCCCAGATCGCTAAAAAATAAGAGGGGATGTTCTCCAAAAGAACTGGCAGATGCCGTAGAAGCACTATTGGCAGCAGTTGTACTAGATGCAGAAGCAAATGGAGATGATGGAATTGCCTGCGCATTCGCAATCGTCGAAGGGCGTTTTGGTGAAATTGTTCGCAAGGCAAGTAAAAAGGACTGGGAAAAAGATGATCCCAAGACGGCCCTACAAGAAAAAACTGCATCGTTAGGGTTATCGGCACCAAAATACGACCTGATCGAGAAGACAGGCCCAGACCATGCACCATCGTTTAAGTGTAGAGTGTGCGTGGGCGAATTGGAGGTTGAAGCGAGTGGCTCCACACTTAAGCGCGCCCAAGTAGAGGCCGCAAGGGTGTTATTGGGTCTGCTTGCTCAAAAAAACGATAGCTGATATAGCGGATTTAGGTAATTGCAAAACCCTGTAATACTAGGTTGCGCTTAATTGGGATTAAGCGCAACCTAGTATTAAACAGCTATTTAGCCTATGACTGCGGAATACTAGGGTTTGTCCCCCATGATTCATGGGGCTGAGGGCCCATGGTGAAGACCAGTTTCCCGCCATTTATTATTTCTTTGTAGTGGAGGAATGGGTTGTCTAACTCTTTTCCATTTACCTTCAGCGATTGGATATAAATGTTTTCTTTGGACAAACCTTTTGCCTCAACATGTAAATATTTTCCATTTGCCATACGAAGTTTAACCATGGGCAAGGTTGGACTACCAATGGCATAGTAATCACCAACGGGGCTAACTGGGTAAAAGCCCATAACGCTAAAGAGGTACCAAGCTGACATTTGGCCACAGTCGTCATTGCCTGACAGTGAGTCTGGCTTGTTGCCATATTGAGTACGGATGATTTGATGTATCCTCTTGGCAGTCTCGCCTGGCTTTCCGACATAGGAATATAGGTATGGAATATGGTGGCTTGGCTCATTGCCGTGCCAATGTGCACCAATGCGCCCAACGCCTTCGTTTTCTTCACCTGTAAGTATATTTCCTCCATAAGAAAACAGACCGTCTATTCTGGCGGCAAATTTTTCATTGCCACCCATTAGCTCAATCAGCGCAGGCACGTTGTGGGGGACATACCAGGAGTACTGGGCAGTTGTTCCTTCGGTAATGTCGCCAAAGTTGGCCGCTCCTCCTCCATAATTGTGTAATTCAAATGGGGTACGCCAATTGCCCTGCGAATCTTTTGGACGCATCCAGCCAAAGTCTGGGTCATAGATGTTTTTAAAATGTCCGGCTCGTTTCATAAAATAGTTGTAATCATCAGTTTTTCCAAGAGCCTTAGCCATTTGGGCAACGCAATAGTCGTTATAGGCATATTCCAGAGTTTTTGACAGCGACTCGTTTTCCTCGTCGAATGGCACCCAGCCAAGCTCTGCATACCTCATAATGCTGTCGTGATCAGGGTTCATGGCCGTCGTTTTGATGGCCTGATATGCCCTCTCGGCATCAAACCCTTTTATCCCCTTGAGATAGGCATCTGCAATGACTGATACAGCATGGTAGCCAATCATACACCATGTTTCTCCTCCATCCAGTTCCCAAATAGGAAGCAGACTATCTGCGCTCTGGTCATAGTGGGCAAGCATAGAATTGATCATGTCAGCCGTGCGTTTGGGATGAATCAGGTTGAGAAATGGGTGTAACGCACGATAGGTGTCCCACAGGGAAAAGACCGAATACCTTGTAAATCCTCGTGCTTTGTGGATGTTATAGTCATGTCCCCGATATTCTGTGTTTATGTCCTGATACAAATTGGGAGTAAGAAGCGCGTGGTAGAGTGCAGAATAATAGTTTTCCTTTTCGTCCTGCGTACCTTCAATTTCGGCCACTAAAAGCTCTTTTTCCCACTTTGCCTGCGTCTCGGCCACAACTCTTTCAAAATCCCAATGGGGGATTTCTTGATCCAGATTGAGCAAGGCATTATTAGAGCTAACCGGGGAGATGCCAATTTTGACCTGTACGGCTTCATCTTTTTGCGTCTTGTATTTTGCAATAAATTGTATGTTTGTCCCTGAAGCCTCGTAACGACTCCTAAAGCGATAGTTGGATGTAGGGTTGTTATTAAATCGCCCAGTAGATT
Source organism: Holophagaceae bacterium (assembly GCA_009783055.1). GTDB lineage: Bacteria > Acidobacteriota > Holophagae > Holophagales > Holophagaceae > WRHW01. Next base: position 3,725 of record WRHW01000096.1, on the reverse strand, counting down.
TTTTGTCGTAAAAATGCTCTAATCCATCCGACATAATCACAAAATCGTCGAATGGTTTTGAATACTTGGCGGTATAATAAATATAGCGTTCTTTGTTCCAGCCATTTAGCAAATGGAAACCTGCAACGGTTTGGCTATCCACTACCCGCACATGAGACCAGATTAATTTGAACCTTCTACCATGTAGCTGGTGAAACAAGTCTGTCATAATTGACGCTTGGTCGCTCTCTGGGAAGGTGAAGCGCATGATGCCAGAGCGGTCAGCCGCTGTAAGTTCTACATTTACGCCATTCTCTAGTAACACTTGGTAATATCCAGGATAAGCAGATTCGTTGTCATGTGAATATCTCTGCCGGTATCCAGTGTCTGGCTCTCTTTTGTCACCAGGCACGAGTTTTGGTGCACCAATCTGAGGTATAAAGAGAAAGTCGCCCAAATCAGGTATGCCAGTACCGCTCAGGTGGGTACAACTAAAACCCATTATGGAGGTGTCATTATAGTCATAGCCCGAAGCAGTACCCCAGCGAGCATTTTCTGTATCCGGGCTAAACTGCACCATACCAAAAGGTGTAGTTGCACCTGGGTACGTATTCCCCTCTCCCTGAGTGCCTATAAAGGGGTTTACAAAACTAACTAGTTTTGTCGAATCTGGTTTTATCTGTGCAAAGTCTTTTGCTGTAGGAATAACTTCCCTACTGCAATTTAGCAGTGGGATTAGCAAGACTGCCAACATGGATAAGGAAGATGGTGATAGCTTCATCTGAGCCCCCCAAAATGTGGATAATGACAAAAACTGGCGAAATGGAATTATCTCGACAATATTATTGAATCAAGAAAAATTGGTTATTTCAAGCATCTAATACCGAGAGAGTTCAATAGGTTGAACGATAAAAATGCCAAAACCCATGCAATTATGGACTACCAAATGTAAACTACTATATAATTAATCTACGGAGTTCTACCCGCCCTTTTTTTGATGGAGACACCATGGGAACCCTTTCACGCCTCTACCGCTCAGTCGCCTCAATTGCCGCGACACTCCTTGTGGTGTTTTTATCTGTTGGATGTGATAAAAAAACTGAACAAGCTAAGCACTCACTGCGTATTTTGATCCTTGGGGGAACAGGCTACTTAGGCCCTGCCACCATTGAGGCCGCCCAAGCTAGGGGGCACAAAATCACTATGTTTAACCGTGGTAGGACAAGGCCGGAGCTGTTTCCAGAAGTAGAAAAACTACATGGCGATAGAGACCCTCTCAAAGGTGAGGGATTAAAGGCGTTGGAAGACGGTGAATGGGATGTGGTCATTGACAACAGTGGCTACTACCCACGTATGGTCAAAGCATCTGCTGAGCTGTTATCAACCCGTAGCAAGCACTATATCTACATCAGTAGCATAAGTGCTTACAAGGAACCAAATCCTGTCAATGGTGACGAAACGGCTCCCTTGGCCACCATGAGTGATCCAGCAGTGGAGGAAATGGGTGCCCAATCAGAGAACTTTGGCCCACTAAAGGCACTATGCGAGAAGGCCGCCGAGACCGCAATGCCTGGCAGAACTACTATTGTGCGGCCTGGATACATCGTTGGGCCAGATGACCCCACTGGTCGATTTACCTACTGGCCGGTAAAATTTGACAAGTCTGGCGAAGTATTCGTTCCTGGCGATCCTGGAGACCCAATTCAATTTATTGATGTACGCGACCTTGCCACATGGCTGGTAAAGTTAGCTGAAGACGGTACCAAGGGTGTTTTTCATGCTACCGGACCCGCAGGAGGGCTTAAGTGGGGTCAATTAGTGGATGCCTGCATCCAAGCCTCTACCGCAAACCCAAAGCCCACTCCATTTTGGGTCAATGCCGACATCGTTCAGAAACATGTTAGGCCAGGGATGTATCCAATCTGGATATCTCCTAGTGGACACTACGAAGGTTTCCACACATGGAATATCCAAAAAGCAGTAAAGGCCGGACTGAAATTCCGTCCAGTGGCAGAAACGGTTAAAGATACTCTCGCATGGTACAGAGAGCAAGAAAAGGTTGAAAACGGTAGGACAAGGCTGGCCGGCCCAAATGAAGAAAGGGATGCCAAGCTTTTAGAGGCGATTAAAGCCGATATAGAAAAGATAGATGCTAAGGATAGCAAAGGACATTGATAGTTAGGAGATAAGATCATGCTCATCATTTCGCTGGGCTACATACCCGGAAGGCCGTATCAGGTGTTAGGACTGGTAAAAGGGTCGGTTGTCCAATCAAAGCACATCGGACGTGACATTTTGGCCGGGCTAAAAACAATAGTGGGTGGTGAAATTAGTGGCTATACAGAAATGCTTGTCGAGGCTCGCCAAATAGCGACAGAACGCATGATCCAAGAAGCCAAAATGTTAAAAGCTGATGCCATCTTGGGTGTGCGATTCGAGTGTGCCTCCATCATGCAAAACGCCGCAGAATTACTGGCCTATGGAACAGCTGTGAGGTTTGAATAGCTGTTCCAAAAAGTAGTAACTGGCAACCAGAGGGTGACAATTTTTGATTGAGCTACGGCATTAGGGGTATTTTGTGGAAAACAGAAAAATCAGATCAGTAGCAGACTTATCTCTTTCAGGCGATTCAGCCCCTCATCTGACATCGAAGGTCTTGATGATAAGGCCAATACGGTTTGGCTATAATGAAGAGACAGCAAGCAATAACGCATTTCAGAAAAAGGGGAATGAAGGCCACGATTCAGTGCAAAAGGCGGCATTGGCAGAATTCAATAGCTTTGTAGCCCTGCTGGAGTCAAACGGAGTTGAGGTAGTTGTTGTGGAGGACACTCCTAACCCCCATACACCTGATTCGATATTTCCAAACAACTGGTTTTCCACTCATACTACTGGGGAGATTGTCCTATATCCGATGTGTGCTTCCAACAGGAGATTAGAAAGAAAAGAGGCACCATTGGCAGTGATAAAATCCCTTAGAGTCAATGGTGCAATGGGAAGGACCCTAGATTTGTCGATATGCGAGGCAGACAACCGCTTTTTGGAAGGTACTGGTAGTATGGTGCTGGACAGAACAAATGCCATTGCCTTTGTATGTAGGTCGCCTAGGAGTGACGAAAGCGTTTTAGACAGGTTCTGCAAAGACCTAGGCTACAAATATTTCTTTTTTAATGCGTATGACCGCAATGGCTCTGCCATCTACCACACAAACGTGATGATGTGCATGGGAGATAAATTTGTGGTGGCATGCCTAGACTCTATTCGCGATAGTGCCGAGAGGGAAATATTTGTCGAGATCAGCAAAAAACTAAATAAGGAAATCGTAGATATATCTATAGATCAAATGGAAAATTTTGCGGGCAATATGTTGCAACTAAAAAACAGTGAAGATGAAAGCATTATAGTTATGTCATCCACCGCAAAAAAATCCCTGAACAGTGGACAACTAAATATACTTGAATCACACTGCAAGATTATTTCTCCACAAATATCAACCATCGAAACAAACGGGGGTGGTTCTGCTAGGTGCATGATTGCCGAGTTATTTTGAGCAGGTTCAAAATTTGTGTAAATAGGGTTTTTACAAAAGCCCGCTTTGAGTTTGATTGGTCGTTTAATACTAGGTTTCGTTTAATTGGGATTAGAGAGTGTTTCAAAAAGGATGATAATATGGTTGCAGTAACTCTTCACGTACGCCATTGACATGGTAACGAGCAAATAGGAAAACGGTCAAGTCAATCATGAGT
>WRHW01000095.1 GCA_009783055.1 Holophagaceae bacterium | reverse complement strand
AAGGACAAAATGCAGGAAAAGTCAGCGTGACTGCCTCGTGTATCCACTTGCAGGCAAGTGGATACCGAGAGAATTTTTTGCAAACACGAGCAAAGCCCGTATTTTCAAAAACTTGCGGGCACTGCTTTCGCACTGCCGTTATACCAAGTTGCTCCCGTATGGGTGCAACTTGGTATAAAGCGTTACATGGTACTAGTTTCCAGAGGAAAATCCTTGCACGGCACTACTTCCCCTTGGTCATTTTTCAAATTAGCAATGCAAAAATTTTCTAATAGCCCTTCGCCATATCCACTACATGCACCAGAGGTCTGCCTTCGGCGTAGGCTCGCAGGTTAGGAAGCATGTCTTGGATCAAGTCCTCAGGAACGGTAGGCCCACTGTGGTGAGGCGTAATAACTACCTTCGGATGGCTCCAGATGGGCTCGTCATGTGATAGAGGCTCGGTAGGGAATACATCGAGTACCGCCCTTCCCAGTTTCCCATTATCAAGGGCATTAATCATGTCTGGCAATACAACTTGGCTACCTCTCCCCACATTTATTAATGTCAAACCAGGATTGCCATAGGCAAGGATTTTGGCATTGATCATCCCCTTGGTGGCTGATGTAGATGGGGCGCAAACTACTAATACCCTAGCCTGTGACATATACTCAGGAAGTCGACCAACGGCATGTACTTGAAAGTCAGGGTCAGCGCGGTCTGCCGTTGCGAATCCATAGACCTTCATTCCAAAAACCTTGAGGGCGGTGCCGATATGGCGACCTATGCGTCCAAAGCCAACGATCAATGCTAATTTATCATGTAGCCTTTCAGGTAACAGGTTGCCCAGCCATTTTTTTGCGACCTGTGCCTCTCTACAGGCTTCCATCTCCTGAGCTTCATACAGCAAATAACCGCATACATATCTCGACATCCACTCCCCAAAGCGTCCGTCTGCCCTACTGACCGCTATGTTCGGAGGCAATTCTGGATGGTTGAGAAGGTGGTCTACTCCGGCTCCGGCGTTTTGAACCCATTTCAGTTTTGGCATCCTAGCAAAAAAACCATCGGGGAAACGCCATGTAAATAATGCCTCGGCTGTAGAAAGCCAGTCTGGGTCTGCCGTCATTGCATCTTTTGGGTGCCAGCCCCTTATATCCAAATTCGGCACAGCCTCCCTGATGGCAGGTACCCAATCAGAGGCGCGATGGTGAACTACTGCAAGGCGTGGGGTCATGTCTATTTATATCAGTTTTCAGAGCCTCCTGCAAAACCTATTCTTACTTTACAGCCTCAAATAACTTTGCAGTGGCAAGTGACCAGTGAGTGATTGACGCGCCAAATGGCGCACTCGTATTTTCTAGTAACTACTACTACTTCACCTGTATATTTCTGAAGTCTAAAAGCGTACCCATTGCCTGTTGTAGGGATGTTTGGGCGTTTGCGTAGGTGGTCTTGGCATTAAGCTCTGCGGCCTTGGCATTGTCTAAGTCGCTTTGGCGTTGTAGAACAATAAAGTTTGTAGAAAGACCGCCCGTATAGCGCATCTGCTCGGCACTATAATTTTCCTGAGCCAAAATACGGCTCTTTTCTGTTGCCAAGATACTTTTTTCTGCTGTTTGTAGGTTGCGGTAGGCCGTTTTTACTTCGAGAGTAATTGCCAACTCCTGATCTCTGAGAGCAAGCTCTGCGCCCCGCCTGTTAGCTTTAGCCGAGATGTTAGAAGCCTTGGCACTCTTGTTTTGAATAGGCATGGCAAATGTAAGGTTTAGGCTGTAGCCCGGAAAACGAAAGGCAAAGAGGTCGCTGTTTACGGGGCTATAATCCGCAGAAGACATGGCAGAACCATTATAGTTAATTGAAGCATCCAGCCGGGGTTTCAGATTGGAATGAGATACTTCTTCCAGCAATTTAGTATTTTCAACTTCGTTTCGCCTAGTTATGAGTTCTGTTCTATTTTTCAAGGCCGTTTCGATAGCATCGCTTTCGGTGACGCTTATTTTTGTTGCAACGGGAGAGTCAGTCAACTCAATATTTTCGGGGTGTTCGATGGTTGAATAGACATACCTGAAAAAAGCATCTGTTGCATTTTGAAGTGTGGCCTCGGCCCGAATGAGTTGGACTTCTACCTGAGCGACTCTGGCCTCAGAACTAGTAATTTCGATGAGAGCAAGAGCACCTGCCCTGACTCGTATTTCATTTTCCGACAATTGTTTTTTGGCAAGTTCCATAGATTGATGTACGTTAGTCAAATCCATTTGTGCATTGACCAAGTCCCAATAAACCCTTTCGACAGAAGCTACCTGATCCTGCAAAGCCCTGCGGAAATTGGCATCGGCGTTAGCAAGCCCGCGCCTAGCTATTACTAGCGAGGATGTTGTCACTTTGGTTCCAAAGTTCCGTAGCAGACTTTGGGAATAACTAAAACTCATGCCACCGGAATAGGGGCGGAGATTAATTGTAGATCTGCTGGGGTATGTAGTGTACGGCTCCTCAATTAACGTAAATTTGGCTTCAGAACTAGACCCCGAATATCTCGGAGAATAGCTGAATTGTGCTGTCCCTCCCCAAGTGAAGGGTTTAGAAATGGACGCAGAAATGTTGCGAGCATTGGAGAAGGAAGAAGTATCCTGCTGGCCTGCACGATACTCTCCATCAATCATTTGGTTGGTGAGCGTAGACGAGCCAGACTTCGACCAGCTTCCATTACCAGTAAGACCTAAGTTCCAATCAAAAGCCCCCTCCTCTCTCAGCGTCCCAGCCTCCATCGCGCCCATCCATGTGTTGCGTTGGATTTCTATAGAAAGATTCTTAGATAGGGCCGCTTGTATTGCATCCTGCAGAGAGAGCTTAACCACATTTGTGGACTGGGCACTGGCAGAAGGACTGAGAGCGCACAAGCAAAGTGCTATCGTAGGTATCATGTGGGGCCGAAACATCTTTTCTCCTTAGAAATCAAAAAAACAACTGCTAACTTAGCGGTTACGCATGTAGTAGAAACTCAGTTTAGTTTGGCAGACAAACCATCGCCTTGTACAATTCAGACATAAAATCGACACATTATCAGCAACAAAGTTGAAGGCATATTGTAACAAACCAATAAAAATTAACGAAATTCAGGAAAAACCCAAGCCGGCCCATCTAGGGGGCGATAATTAACCCCTAATACTTTCAAGCGTTGGAAATGAGTTTTTATCCTAGACTCAAAGTCTTGAAAATTCTTTTTTTCTGCCGGGCTCCACACAACCTCGGATAGGGCGGCCAGCCTTGGCCACGCCATATATTCGAGCCGTCTTGGATTAATAATGTACTCAGCCCAAAGCTGACCCTGCGCCCCCAAAACATGTTTAGCCTTGTCCGGAGCTATTTCTGCAGGAATTGGCTCAAAGCTATATGTTTTTTCGAGGGGGATAAACCCGCCAATAGTCCAAGGCTCCCTAAAACCTGGAGTATCTCGCCTCTGCTGATAGTAGTCCAGATATAAATAGCCATTAGAAGCCATTACTACATCATGGCCAGCATTTGCGGCGGCAATGCCACCAGCTTCGCCCCTCCAACTCATCACGGTAGCACCAGGGGCGAGTCCACCATCTAATATTTCATCCCAACCAATCAAACGCCTCCCCTTAGACGTAAGATATGTATCAAATTGTTTTACAAACCAACTCTGCAAAGCATGTAGGGCTGGATGCTCTACTTTTTTCCCACTTGCATCAACATAATTTTGTAAATCCTTAAGCGTGGTACTTGGTGTTACCAGGCCAACTTGCTTCATTCTCGTAAGAGCACTCTCACTTCTTGCCCATTCATACTTGGGGCATTCATCGCCGCCGACATGAATAAACTTCGATGGGAAGAGTGACATAACTTCATCTAATACATCTTTTAGAAATTGGATAGTACCATCCTCAACATTAAACACCTCCCTAAATACCCCCCAAATCGGAGATACCGTAACATTTTGCTCAGGAAAGTTGCCCAAGTGGGGATATGCCGCCAGTGCCGCCCGTGCATGGCCGGGCATTTCAATTTCAGGAACAATGTTTATGTAGCGTTCGGCGGCATAATTAATTATTTCTCTAATATCATCCTGAGTATGGAAGCCACCATGTGGAATACCATCATAGCGTCTCTGCTCCGGCTTACTCTGGTAGGGCGGAATCATAGTCGTTTCGCGCCATCCTCCCACTTCGGTTAGCCTAGGGTATTTTTTGATCTCTATCCGCCACCCCTGATCATCTGTCAGGTGCCAGTGAAACGTATTTATTTTATGTAGTGCCAACAGGTCAAGATGTTTCTTGATAGCATCCTTACCCATAAAATGTCGGCATTCATCCACATGGCTACCCCTCCAAGTAAATCTGGGGCTATCCTCGATAGTCACAAAAGGTACTGTCCACTTGGTACCGGAAACCTTGGAAGCCCTAAATATATCTGGTGGCAACAACTGTCTAAGAGTCTGGATGCCATAAAAAATGCCAGCCTCACCAGAAGCCCTGATTTCAATACCGGAATTACTTGATTTTAGGGTATATCCCTCCTCCCCCAAATGTTTAAGGGAAGGATCAAGGGCGAGCTGAATAGACCCCTTAGAGCCTATCGGAAGCAATAATCCAGTTGCCGGACGCAAATAATTCCGCAATTGCTCCGCCAAGTCCTCTGTGCCACGGCCTGCCCTGATGGCAACAGACGACCCTAGTTCATAACTCCCTACAGATTTTTGCATTTTTTGAGGGATAGGAATGATGTCCTGACCAAACCCGCTCCCTCCCACACAGAGCAGTGAAATCATAGCAAGGATATTGATACCATGCCGTTTCACCTTCCCACAGTTAATAATATCTGTATTAAAACTGCGCCAAACCATGTTTTTTATCTGAAAACTGAAAACTGAAAACTGTGAACTCAAATCACGCATGTCACCTCCTAAGCAGAGCTACTAGGTTTGCTCTATAAACATAATATCAGGTACAATCAAAAAAAAGGCATTTTGGAGTTGTATAACCATAATGAAGCAAACCCTAAAGATTACCGACATGGAATGTGCGGCCTGCTCGGCGAGGCTAGAGAATGTTGTAGGAAAAATCCAGGGGGTAAAATCCTGCTCTGTCAATCTAGCAACCGAGTGCATGGCAGTTGAATTTGACCCATCAACAACGACTATTGATAACATCCATCGGGGAATCAAAAACGCCGGGTTTGGTTGGAGTGAAATCAAAGACTATTCCACTGAGGGAGATGGGAGAAGTCGGGAACTAAAAAAAATGTGGCAAAAATTTATGGTAGCCGCCATATTTTCCGTCCCTCTCGTATATCTAGCAATGGGGCACATGTTGCCCTTTGGCATAAGCCTACCCCTACCAAAAACCATCCACCCCATTCAAAGCCCATTTAGCTTTGCATTTTTGCAATTTCTGCTTACAGTTCCGGTAGTTATTGCTGGATATCGCTTTTATCATTCAGGGCTTAGGGCAATCTGGCGACGCGCACCCAACATGGATAGTCTAATTGCATCTGGGACTATCGCGGCTATCCTGTACAGCCTATACTCTACTACTCAAATTGCCAAAGGACATACACAGTGTGCAGAACACCTTTATTTTGAAACCGCGGCGATGATAGTCACCCTGGTGCTATTGGGCAGAACCCTAGAAGCGATGTCCATCAGCAAAGCGGGCACGGCTATTAATAAACTTATTGCCCTGCGCCCAACAACGGCCATAATTCTCCGGCATGGCCATGAGGTAGAAGTGCCCGTGGATGAAATAGCAGTTGGAGACGTTGTCCTGATAAAGCCTGGAGGTAAGCTCCCTGTGGATGGCGTGGTCATTGAGGGCAATACTACCATCGACGAGGCCATGCTCACGGGCGAAAGTATGCCGGTGGAAAAAATTGTAGGAGATACCGTCTTTGCCGCAACCATCAACAAGAGCGGCCTAATTAAATTACAGGCAACAAAGGTAGGCTCTGATACAGCCTTGGCGCAAATCATTAAGCTGGTAGAAATAGCCCAAGGTAGCAAGGCACCCATTTCGCGAATGGCAGATAAAGTTGCAGGTATCTTTGTGCCCGTAGTATTTTGCATCGCTGTCCTAGCATTTACTGGCTGGCTACTTGCCACAAAAGATATTGGGTTTGCATTGACAATTTTTATTTCCGTCTTGGTAATAGCATGTCCATGCGCCCTGGGACTTGCCACCCCATTGGCAATTACGGTTGGCGTTGGCAAGGGGGCAGAAAATGGTATTCTTATAAAAAATGGAGCTATTCTTGAGGCTACACATAAGGTGAAGACAGTTATATTTGATAAAACTGGCACCCTCACTGAGGGTAGCCCAAGAATAACTGATGTAATTACCGCGAATGGCATAGACAAGCTAAAACTGTTGTTGCTTGTAGCTTCTGCAGAGCACGGTAGCGAACATCCCATCGGCAAAGCAATCTGTAGACATGCTGATAACGAGCAGTTGGACTTACTTCCAATAACTGAATTTGAGGCCATTGCAGGTCAGGGTATCAAATGTAATGTAGGCGAATGTCATGTTGTTGCCGGAAACAAAACCCTGATAGAGGCATTAGGCATTTCAGTTGATTGCCTGAGAGATGAAGCAGATCGCCTTGCAGACGAAGGCAAAACGCCAATGTTTGTAGCAATTAACAAAAAAATCGCCGGATTGATTGCAGTTGCTACAGTGCTAAAAAAAAATAGCGTGTATGCAGTAAAAAAGTTGGCAAGCATGGGCATTGAAACAGTAATGCTAACGGGCGACAACAGGCGCACAGCCACAGCAATTGCAAGACAGGCAGGCATTAAGCGAGTATTTTCGGAAGTGTTACCACAAGCCAAAGCCGAAAAAATAAAAGCTATTCAGGATGGTGGAAGGGCAGTTGCAATGGTCGGCGATGGCATTAATGACGCTCCGGCACTAGTGCAGGCCGATATTGGCATTGCAGTAGGGAGTGGCACAGACATAGCAGTTGAAAGTGCTGACATAGTGCTAATGAAAAATGACCTAGCCGACATAGTTGCCGCTATCGAACTTTCAAAGGCCACGATGACAAACATAAAGCAAAATTTGTTTTGGGCTTTTGGCTATAACATAGCTGGTATTCCAGTGGCCGCGGGCATTCTGCACATCTTTGGTGGCCCCTTGCTTTCGCCAATCATCGCCGCGGCCGCCATGAGTTTGTCTTGCCTATCAATTATCGCAAACGCGTTGAGGCTCAAAACAAGCCATTTTCAAAACCGGCATAGTTTTGAATCACATTGATAGAGCGGAGAACCCTTATGCAGACAAACTTTACAGTAACTGGGATGTCGTGTTATCGCTGTAAAAAAGCTATCGAGAAAGCACTTTCTGCCATAGCCGGAGTAGCCAAGGTCGCAGTTGACCTAGTAGCTGGATCAGTTGTCGTTACCCACGACAACAGCGTAACTGTTGAGACGATCAGAGAGCAAATAGAAATGCTTGGATTTATTGTGGCCACATAGCAAAAAATGTCTATACAAAACAGGGGGGGGGGGGGGACACTTTTTTCATGAAGGGATTTTTTTGCCCTTTTTACCGACTAAAAACGCTGATTTGATAGTTGCACCTTGCAAGGCTTTTCACCCTATAAAAAAAAACTGGAGACTAAAACT
>WRHW01000094.1 GCA_009783055.1 Holophagaceae bacterium | reverse complement strand
AAGGAGGAATAGGCTGGAAAGAATTTTCAGTGCAGGAAAATTATTTTTAAAAAACGATTCTTCTTTCTTTATTTTTGCTTGATTTATCCCCCCCCCCCTCCCAATAATTATTCATTCCGGCTGTCTAGTCAGGAAAGCCTTTTCTATGGGCTAGCTGTATGACGATGGACAAATCTGTCTCAATTAGGGGATGGTTGCGGAGCTTTGCGGTAGCTCTGAGGAGTAGCGGTATCCTTTGGGCTTGGGGACTAAGTTGTGCGGCATCAAACAAATTGGCTAACCTGGGCAGCTGGCAAAGTTAGGAGTACGAATGGCTAGACCAAGAAAAGGGTGGGACAACGACTCGCTTGCGCTTACTTGTTCAAGGGTCATAGTATATGGCTTGTCTGATTACTCAAAACCCAGGGCAGGGACATCCTCAACTGGCATCTGCTTTCCACGCCACGTGCTAATGGAGCTATGGGAGCGCGAAAAATATACGCAAGAAGACAGGTCTGAATTTTCCAACATCGCCGGATGGACACGTGATTCAAAAGACTACAAAGACCTAGTTGATTACGTCAATAAGTATCTGGATTTTGGCTACGGTTATGAAGGACTTTTGTCGCTAGAAATCCGAGTTGTAAACCGTGAAGAGGAAATTTCAAAAATGTTACGAGCAACCACTTCGATGTGGAAGAAAATGTGTCCATCTCCGCTATTAGAAATTAAGTATAGAAGCTGCGATTACAAAGGTAAATATAGGTTTGTTGCTCGTAGCGATGATAGTGTCATCGACCCTAATTGGCATGTCCGGCTCACCGTACCAAACGACCAAGACCCCGATGGTCTTGTGACGACAGAAAATGCGTTTCCAGATGTAGGGTATCTAATAGCAAAGGATGGGCGAGGGATGCCAGTAAATCACGAAAAGTTGGGAGTCCGCGCCCGAGCCATACCTATGGATGAATCCAGACCTTTCCTTATTGGCAGGAGGTCTCCAACCAGCCCTCCAGATTACCATCTTGATTTTGAGTATTCCTCTGGCTCTGGGGTCAATAGCCAAGAGATGCTTGATAAAATTGCCGAGAAACATGCAGAAATAATATACAATAACACAGCCAAGAGTTACTCCTTAAAAAATGTGTGCGGCACTGACGACGGAACAACGATATGGCGCAAAATTCAAAATGATAGTATCAATAATATCGACAATTTGCAACATTTGGTGAGTAGCGGAAATATCATTTTGCCCGACAGGAACGAGATATATTTAGATAAAGGTATGAGCAATCTCGTACAACTACAAATTCCTATCAAGCTACGGAATGGTAAAAATATTGACTTAGCCCTTAACGACCACATCCAGTTTGGAGATTTTATGACTGTGTTTAGAATCGGATTAACAAAGGTGAAGTGACATGCTGTCGTTGGTTATGGTCTGCAAACGGTATCGCCTATTAGAGCTAATGATGCTGCTAATGCTGGCCTTCGTTCAATATTTTGGTGGAACTAATTTGTACAAAGGGTATGCGGAAAAATCATATATGGAGCAGACGCGCCGTAGCCCATCAGAACCAACAGGCATTCTAGACTTGGTTCTAGACTCTACAAATGGCAATGAAAAACTTAAGGAGTTACTTAAGAACAAACCCGCAATCGCAATGCAACTGATCGACAACAAGTTGAAAGATCATGACCCTTGGTCTCAAAAATATAGCGAGCTGCAAGGACTGAGAAAAATCTGGGAATTGAGACATCCGACTTTGCCTGGTTTTGAAGCGTGGGTGGGCGAGATAGTCTCTAGGATCAACGAAGTCAGAGTAATGAATATAAACAAAGTTGTGAATATGCCAACGCTCAAGAATATTATGGTTCCCAAAAGATCAGAGGATGAAGCATCAAAACTCAGTGGGAAATATACGGGTATAGGAACCAACGATGCTTCACTACAACACCTTCTTCAAACAGAAAGAACGCTTTTGTCAGAACATGACTTGTTCGGATTACTCGAAATTCGTTTTGCTTCCGACAAGGAATTACCCATTACTCTCAATAGTAAAATCCGAGCCTTGAACAAGGCGAACAGCACCCTTATAACCATAATTATTTCATTTGTCATTATTTGGGCATCACAGTTGCTATATTCGCTCTCTACTAATTCATTTTCGAACACCCACTTGCGCCATCAATTGATCGTTCCGTCAATGATGGTGTTGACGAGTGTCGCAGCTATCACTCTCTTCTTTTTTACAGACCCATTGCTTGCCTACACATCAATCGCTGATCATTTTTGTGACTGTGTCTTCCAGGGCGCAGTCACATTTGTGATTATTACTGTTATATGCGGTCTATCATCGCGTTTTGCACCGAAGCTCGCCTTCAAATCGAAGTTCCGGTCATTTGCCGCCCCTATATTCGCATACAGGTGGCTCTGGTTGCCTACGACTGCAATTGTGCTAACAATGATCTTTGGGGTTTACTCAAAATTTAACACAGGTCTTGAACTTAGAAGTCCAATCAACCTCCTTGCACTGATTACTCTTGTTTTCATTTTTTCATACTTTGCAGATAATTGGAAGTTTCGATACCATTTTTTCTTGGTCGTGGGATGCGGCACCCTCGTCTACTTATATAAAGACTTCGGTCCTGGACTTGTATTGTTTTTTACAGCCTATGCAATGTGGGCGGCTGCATGTTTAGAACGGAATCTATCGAAAGTTTGGAAAATATTCAGACGACTTTGGATAATTTTCTCATTTAAAATCACTCCATTAGAAACGAAATATGGTACCAAGCGAAATGGGTTCGCACGTTTCTATTTGAGGGTCCGCAATTGGTGGGACAGTACCCGCCGTGTAACATTCCTTGAAAGCAAACTGCTTTGGGCCATTCTCCTTTTGCCTATAGTTTTGACCTCCTTTTATTTCCAGCGGTCTTGCCGAAAGCTACCCGACAAGTTGCCCATCCCTATACACCGATTTGCAAATTACAGTAGCCCCAGTGGGCTGATTGAACTTCAAAACAGGTTAGCACTGCGGGGCAACATGTGGCGCGACCCTTGGGGAGCACACCCCAAATATGACAACGATGGCAACCCAGGTATATACGCTTTTTCCCATGACGGGGAGCAGGACTGGAATTGGAGAAACCCAACAATACAGGCCGCTCTGCACTGGAAAAAGAGCGTTGAACATGCTGCTACTCTGCAACGGAAAATGGCTACTCAGCTCAGAAAAAAGGCCGCTAAAACCGCTAAAAATGGAGATGACGAGCTTCAAAAACAGGCTGACGAACTTCGAAAACAGGCTGACGGACTTGAAAAGGCTGCTGGCGCATCAGTTCTCATGCCTATGCATCTTCGTGCATTTGTCAACGAACCCGAACTTGATATTAGACTTGACGAAACTGGACGCTATCAAATCCCAGTCAACATCGTCAAAAGATGGTGGTCTTTTGACTTCGACCCTTGGGACTACCACGCTGTACGAAATAATTATCAGATCGCTCATTCGCTCTGGGCATTTTCTACGGGGGGGCTTAAGGGGGCATGGCTGGATGCCAGCCCTGGGAGTGTCCCGGTAGGCACATCTGACTTGATACTCGCTGCCGTAGCTGAAGTATTTGGGTTGGGTGGCGTCCTTCTAGTAATCGGCACGACAGGGTTCCTCGTTTTCCTACTTTGGGACGCTGCAGCCAGAAAAAGAAACTCAATAGCCGGGTATATGTTGCTTGGTGGTGGTTGCTACGTGTTTTTCCAATCAGCCATAATCATGTGTGGCACTCTAAACTTAGTGCCCCTCACTGGTATTCCCTTGACCTTTCTTTCAGCGGGTCGGGCATCCCTTATTTCGGCATTTGCCATGATGGCATTTTGTATGACCGCGGCTTCGCAGTCCGAACTCCATTGCAAATATCTCTCGGCAACATTCCGTCCTCCTATCGGCTACAGTGCACTCGTAAAAGGCTCTAGGAGGCGGGGGATCCGCAAGTCTCTTCGATGGTTGCTACTTGTCTTGTTGATTCCCGCTTGCGGTGCCGTTTGGCTTACTTTTGTTCGCCCAGACGAAATAGCGGGGCGGGCAGTATTTGTGAGGACTACTGGTGGCGCGTATCAATTCGATATCAACCCGCGCTTCAAGCCACTTCAGGATTTGATCGTCAGAGGTACAGTACAAGACCGAAACGGGTTTCCATTAGTCACCAGCAGATATGTAGAAGATGTTGCCCTATACCTTGAAAACGAAGCCTTAGTGGCAGACCTCCACGGCTATTTTGACCCTGAGGCCAAGGTCAGCGACGACGAAATGGGTAGGTTCTGGCCGCTGGGATCACTGGTATACCAATCGTTACTTCCCATAAGGGGAGTTGAAAAACGAGTGGAATTAAAATTTAACAATAAGTCAAACGAGCGGACTGAAGAAGAAATCAGAAAGAAAGAACAACGGTTGGCCTCTGATGAGCGTACATATGAAAGACTTGCAGACTTAGCGCTTAGGGGCTATGGGGAATACAAAACAGATGCTGCTGGTCTGACTGTCCGCACAAGGTTAGAACGCCCGGTCGAAGTGGGTGGAAAACTAGTAATGGAACCGTACGCACTGCTTGCAGAGCCGGATCTTACGGGCATGATCCCAGCACTACGTAGTCGGAGAGAATATGCAAAGACTGGTCAAGGGGCCTTGGCCACCTTGATAGACAAAGAACGCGATATTCAGGTTACTATAGACATTTGGTACCAGAAGGCCGTCAGGGAAGCGTTGAGTAGCGTGATGGGAACCAATTTTACTTCTGGAGCTGCATGTGTCATAGACGTGGCTACAGGCGAACTATTGGCCAGCGTGAGCCTACCAAGCTACACCCCCAATATGTCGGACGAAGAAAAATGGAAAGAGCCGGAGAGACTTGCCACGGTGCTACGAAATAAGATGAGCCAAAGCGCCATTCTTCGCGGGGGCATTTTGTTGGCGGCCTTAAAGGAAGCAAGTGCAACTTCCGCCGGTACTGAGGATGGCAAGTATGCAAGGGTAGGAAAAACACTCGATGCAAAAGCGTTGGCGCGGGCACTTGAGGAAAAAGTATTAACAAACAAGGAAATAGAAGAACTGAGGGTCTACCCAGTTCTTGATACCAATTCATTACAAAGAGCGGTAAAAGAGGGTAGAATCAAGAAACATCAATCTGAGTCGTTGGCAGTTTGCAAAATACTTTCTACTGATGTTATGGAGCAAGCCATCAACAATGAAAAAATTACAACAGAAAAACAAACTAGAGTTGATATCGACAATGTAAAGAGACGATTGAGAATATTAGAAGTAGAAAACATCGAGGTTTTAGAAATTGGCAGCCAGCCCACTAGACTGGCAGAAACAATTATGGGGACTATATCTGGTCGGGTTATGGGTCAAGATAAACTTGTCCGGGAATCGATAAAACGGCTCATAGAGAGTATATCTGAATCGATACAGGTATCTATGAACAATGCTAAAAGAAAAGGGACGACAGATCGCGTAATCGCAAACATCAACGTTGACAAAGATGGTGCCATTAATAGGACACTTGTCAATGTAATCAGAGAGGATGCCAACAGTAATAATAGAACCAATGCGCCGTACCCGCCAGGCTCAACATTTAAGCTCCTAACCGCGGCAGCTGCCTTGAATGATGGCAAAATTGTAGGCAGTTCACAAAAGTTTAACCCTAACAAGTTTTACTGCGAAGGAACAACCACGGATACCGCTCTAATACAAAAATGGGGGAAACCGGTTAGTTGCGATGGTGGGCATTCGCACGGTGAAGTCTATGGCATTGCCGATGCAATCAAGCGGAGTTGCAACGTATATTTTGCATATCTTGGGACTGAAATCGTGGGTGCAGACAGGCTGAGGAACACGCTTGAGTCGTTCAATCTTAACCCTACCGTTTCAAAGGAACTGGCACAAGTATCCATAGGACAAACGATCACCCAGACCCCCATAGACATGGCTAGGGTGGTAGCCATAATCGCCAACGGGGGTAGAGGGCCCAAGATACCCTTGTTGATACATAAGCTACCGGGTGCCAACAACGATGCAGGTCGAATAGTCACTGGCCAAGACTCCCTCAAGGACGAAGTAAACGAGATTGTGCCCATGGATAGTGCAACTGCAAAGCTACTGCGAGATGGCATGTGGGGAGCGACCAATAATACGGGTGGTACGGCATCCAAAATCAATTGGGCGGTCCCAGTCTGGGGCAAGACTGGAACTGCCCAGGTTATAGCGGAAAGTACGCACTCCTGGTTTGTTGGCTTTGCCGACAGGGATTCAAAGGATAAAGAGTCATATGAAAAAAAGCTTAAAGAGACTGGTAGGGGTTCGGGCATTGCCTTTGCCTTTCTGATTGAAAACGGAGGCTATGGCAGCGATAGGGCTGCACCGGCGGCCTCTAATTTCTTAAAGAAATACAAAGAAGACAAACGCTTAAATCATGCGCAGGGTAGGCAAGCCGCGGAGGTGAAGAAGTGACTTTAGATGGTCAAGAAAAAACGTGCAATTTCGATATGGCCTCGGTTGGTGATGAATCTAACTTCCAACCGCCACTCAGACTCACCGGGCAGAATGAAAGGGAGGGCGTGAGGACTTACGTTGAGCCTGATCCCAAAGATAATAGAGATGGCAAAGTCTACATATACCTCGACCAGAGTACCCGCGAGCAGGTAGCTGTCAGGTTCATTTCGCGCCCTGCCCCTACGCATGATGATCCGTATGTTAGTAGAAACACCGCGATAATGGATATATATCGACAAAACAGAGAATTGCTCAACGAGAATAAAAATCATGAACTGTTAAATGTTCCAGTGATTGATATAGATGATACAACGCTTAGCAGTCAAAATAAATGGGCTATAGTGTTGCAATATAATTGGAATTTAACTCTACAGGCACTAATCGACGAACGGTGCGGCAAAAACAAACAAGGGTTCGCCTCAAAGACAAACAAACCTGGGTTCACCCCAAAGGCAATCAAAGAAATAGCATTGGGAATACTCGACCGGGTGAATGAGTTACACGAGGGCGGGATTTTGCACCTCAACCTCAGACCTGTCAATATCGGAATACGTGCTCCCCTCTGGGAAGCATCCATAAAAAGGGAACATATATCGATAATAGACGTCGAATATATTCACAAGACCGATAAAATATATGTCCATCGAAACACAGGGAATCCAAAATATAATTCTCCGGAACAGCTTACGTCCGACGAAGAGGTTGGAACCTCCTCGGATATGTATTCATTTGGCGTGATCCTGCACAGATTGCTGTACAACGGGAGAAGGCCATTCAAGCCGTTCAGTGCGCAGGAAAGCAAAGCGTCGCAAGACGCATATTTGATGTACTATGCCCAACAGCACAGGGAGGGAGTCCCGGCTTTCGAGGGAGCATCCGAAAAATATCCGCCTCCACAAGAACTTGTCGGACTATGCAGAAAAGCATTGTCGAAAGTTCCTAACTCTAGAATAGGGCTGGTGGAAGCGATGGAAATATTGGAGAGTTTCAGCCCATTGACGCGTATGCGACAGACCATCTTTTTCATAAAAGAAAGGCTATTATTAATTTCATTAACTGTGTCGGTTGCTTTTTTAGTGATTCCTGCTGTTTTCCGTCTCTGGATACATTTCGGTGTTGTTTCAGTTTTGCTTGTTATATTGTGGG
>WRHW01000093.1 GCA_009783055.1 Holophagaceae bacterium | reverse complement strand
GGTCTTTGTCGTGTTGTCTGTCTTGGTGATGGTTAGCCCTTCTATGAGGTTCTGCTTGCGTAGCCAATGGTTGCCCTCCATTGGCAAATACACCAGGTCTTTGTGCAGTATGGGGTTGGCTGCACTCTTTTCAAATGCTGGACCTGGCATCCAGGTATTCTCAGTCCCTGGTCGCTTCATCACCATGTTGGTTATGCCTTTGAGATCCATGTGGGCTATGCCTTGTGAGGTGGCAACGGCAAGGCTACCTGCTGGTGGGATGATGGGCAGAAGGGATATTCCGTAATAGGCTGGCACGTAATAGTGGTCTGGGTCTGTGATGTGGTATGTCTGGAATATTGCCTGCTTGTTTGTTCCTTGCGGTGTGGTTGCATAGCTGGGGTTACTAACCCACTCTGGGTTTTGTGCCCAGCCTTCGGCGGCAGCTTTGATGTCAATGAGGATGGCTGCGCCGGTGATGCGGCTTACTGCTATTACTCCATTCCTGCAATCAAGGTCTGTACTGTAGGAGTAGACACCAGGCCCTAAGCTGACTGCAAAGTGAAGCCACAGGGTATCCTGGCATAGCCTGAATGCCCATAGTGCCCCTTGGCGGGATTCGTAGGGGTCTATGCCGCGTGGGGTTGTCAGTACCATGAGCATAGGCTCTTTGATCGCATTGCCCTCTATATCGCGCCCTTCCAGCACATTCTCAAATGCTTTGATCTTTGTTATGTCCTGATCATAGAAATGGCCATATCCATTTGGACTGATTATTCCTTTGGGTGTCCAGTGGCCATTATTGTGTTGCCATGATCGTATATGATGTGTGGTTTTTTCTCCATCGCCAACTTTGGCATAAAGCATAGTGCCTAATGCTGTGATTTCTGATAGTCTGTTGTCTACACTTGGGACATATTCCCCTGTCTTGTAATTGGCTGTTGTGAAGTCAATTGTGGTTGGAGTTACTTTGAACTCCTCGTCATCCTCTATGCTCTGACCAAGGGTGATCCGGTAGGATGTATTGCGGATTGGGAAAAACAACCCAATTCGCAGTTTGAACACGATCGTTCTGTCGGCTAGGGCAAGCATTAATTACACTATTTCCCAAATATCCTGCTCATGTAACCTTTTTGGGTGTTGGCGTTAGTAGAAGTATTTGTTATCGGCACCAGTAACTGCTGAGCAGTTTGAGGTGCGCTGCCGTTATCATCAGGCAGTGTTATTGGTTCATATGGGCCGCCTGGCTCATCGCTGAAGCCTTTCTTGTATGTGTAATATTTGACGTAACGCCGCATACGGTGATAAGCGGTTATTTTGATAATTGGGTGGGGACAGTCGGCTAAAATTTCTGGTGAAAATACGTTATGCCCCAAGCCACTGCCTCTCCACGCTTTCCAAGTAGCACCGCCGTCATAGCTGATAAAAGGCGATTGGGCAGTAATTGGAGCAGGAAAGATACCACCATAATAGCCTTCGCCATTTTTTTCTATTAAAACAGTTCCCAATGGGTTTGTGTTGACTTTGCCTTTTGGGACAAATACTGTTTCCTTAATCCAGATTTTGGGTGGCTCTCCCGGGTCGTCAAACCTTAATTCATTAAAGGGTTCTGACTTTCCCTGTTCAAATAAGCGTATTCCAATCGGTTGCCCCTTGACCACAGCAAAAGCAGAAAAGGCCCTTTGTTCTCTGTAATATTTTTGTAGTTCTTCGTTTGGAGTGGGGTCAGGGGGAGCTGACGCAAAAGGGTTCCTGAATTCCATTTTGTATTTGTCGCTAAGCCCCGAGTCCGTTATCACTTGTATTTGATACTTTGACGCGCCCCATTTGTAAACAATCGAAATTGCCCTCTCAGCATTTTCATCGCCTTCCATCCCATAGAAAACTGAATGGCGTAAATTGATAGAATTGTTTACAAAAACATTATTTTCATGGTCCATATGTCCATAATATCCCCCTAAATGTAAGTACCAATTTGTTTCTGGAAATGGCTCCAGCTTCATATGAACTTCATTTGGGGTTTGAGCATTTGAGATGCACCCCGTTAAGAAAACAATAAGTGTCAATAATAACTGTAATAACTGTTTTACCATAGCAGTTTCTCCTTTTGCTAATCTTCTATCCAGAAAGATTTTGAAATGATTGTGTTACCTCTGTTGCCGGCTGCATCAATGGGAGTTGCAACAAGTTGAAGTTGATTCACAATTCCAGATATTCCCAAATCTAGGAAATGTTGCCGTGTGACGGATATTCTATGATTGTTACCCTCGTAGATATTTGTCATTCCAGCAAATTTGACTTCAAGCTTTGGGTTTTCCCTATTGTCAGTTACTAGATACTCGATTGTAATTGGTTCAGTGATCTGGATTAAATTAATATCATCGTCACTGGCATCAGCGATATATTCATATTCTTTTGTAATTATTTCAACAACTGGGTCTATCAAGTCCATCTGGACAACAGGTATGCTTTGGGCATTCTCCCACCACCTTTCATAGTGGTAGTCTGATAGCCATCTCACTGGAGCATAGGTCATAATGTCCATGGTCTGTGACGAGAGTATGGTTTCTGGGTTTTCCCAATCCCATGCCTGCACTCCAATGACACCCCTGTTATGGTAAGGGAAATTTGATGACCCACCATCCGCCGCTGCGTCATTCATATCAGGAACCTCGACATGTAGAAATCCATGGCCATGGCCAAACTCGTGTATAGTAGTCATTATAGAATTTGATAAATTAGCAATAACAGCCGGAGCATGTTTTCCAATGTCGCATTGCCCCACTGTACTGCGAACACCTGAAATCAATGTGTGGCCATTAACTGCAGGGAGTAACAAACAAAGCCAATCACCATGTAATATGTTTGAGTTTCCATTTAATATTTTGCCATCAGCTTGCTCCCGTATCCAAAAATCGTCATAGAATTCTGTCCACCTTTCTCTTGTATTTCCTTCAACAAGTGGTCGATATTTGGCATTAATCTCATATACAACTGGCTCGTCAAGCGCAAGTAATTCTATTTTCACGCTTTGAACCGTCTGCCCAATGGGAGTCATGGCTTTCAGACGCGATTCGAGGTTACTCTTAAAGTTTTGGATTTGTGCTTCGTTTAGTCTGTACGTGTCTTCTCCGGTGTCATACACCAGCGACACCAGCCATACGCGCAAGTCTTTTGCCTGCTGGGCCATGATCTCGACAGGGCCGTATACTGTGACACCATCGGCGAGAAGTTCTAGGGTACTCCCCAGTCCAATGAATTCCGCGGGCACGATCGCATCGCTGCTTCCAGAGAACTGGTCCCCAATATCCATTATCTCTTGCAAACGGCTTGCAGAGTCTTCTGTCACTTTTGCGACTGTTATCGGTTTTATGAATGGCTCTTCTTCGCTGCTCGCTTTCTTGATGCGGATGGATATTTCTTTGTCTCCAGTGGTGCCGTCATATGCCTGTATCTGAATCAAGGCTTCCCTGTTTGCCACAATTGGCACTTTGTCTTTGAAGCCCCAATTGAGGTGTTCAATTTCATTAGGCTCCAATATGCCGTCTCGGAAAACGTCCGTACCTAATAGGCTATTTGTTGCTCTCAATTGCTCTTTATATTTTCCTTGTAGTTCTGGTTCCAGGAATCTCTTTACGCCCTGATTTATCGTCACCCAATACTTTGTCTCCGTTGGGGCCTGAAAGTAGCCTGGCTGACAATCAAACAGACTGCTCTGACCACCCTGTACTGAATTTCTGACTATCGGAGCTATGACTGGGCTGATACTTGCTATTGAAGCACCAACATTCTGTTGCTGAATAGGATGATTCTGTTGAACTACAGTCTGATTCAGGTCTACAGAAGCCAATTTTCCATAGCCTGATGTGTGGAGTATCCCGCACGACATTGCCCCCCATCTGCCTAAGTTTGGTATCTCGGCTATTACGACTGGATTAGCTGTATTCCTTATGTCTATTACATACCAGGTGGTTGAGCTAATCGTGCCGTCTTTACCCACTGGTACTGCTACATAGCCTGTAGAACTATCTACACATGGGTCTGGAGTCAGTATTGGCCCTGGAGCTATCCATTTACCCAGTTCTTTTGGATCCTCTGGGTTTCCCTGGTCTATTATGTGCAAATATCTGGCATCTTCTCCCTGACCTGTGTTTCTGTGACCTACTGTTACATTTGTTGTATATGTTGTCTGATTCCCTTCATTGTCTGTCTTTGTTATTGTTATTCCTTCTATTAGGTTCTGTCTGCGTAACCACTGGTTGTTCTCCATTGGGAGGTATGTCACTCGGCTGTCTATTGCTGGGTTTGCTGAACTGGCTATAAAGGTTTGCTGGGGAAACCATTCGTATTGGTCATTGTTCTTAAGGATCATATTTGTTATGCCCTTAATGTCTGAATGTGCTGCGCTCTGGGATATGGCAAATGCCATTCCGTTCTGTGGTGGTTGTATTGGAAGTAGAGATATTCCGTAGTAGGAGGGTATGTAGGTTGTGTTTGGATTGGCTATGTGGAATGTCTGGAATATTGCTGGTTGGTTTGCTCCTTGTGGGATGATTGCCTGGTATGGGTCATAGCTTTGTTCTATCCAGTTATTGATTGCTGTGCTGATGTCTATGAGGAGGGTAGCACTCGTAATACGGCTTATGGCTATTATTCCGTTTTTACAGTCTATGTCTGAGGTATGGGAATATACTCCTGGGCCTAGACTCACTGCAAATATGAACTTTGGGTTGTCCTGACATATGCTGAATGCCCATAGTGCTCCCTGTCTGGATTCGTTCGGGTTTATTATGATGGGTGTTGTTGCTACGAGGAGTATTGGCAGCATTGCTGGTCTGCCTTCTTTATCAATACCTGGCAGGGCACTTTCAAATGCTTTCAGCTTTGTTATTCGCTGACCATAAAATTGACCGCTTCCGTCTGGGCTGATTATTCCTTTCTTTTTTGGGAGGATGGCAATCCTGATTTTGAAAACCAATGTCTGACCCTCTGGGTTTGCGTGGGCTTTCAATTCAGGGTCTTGGATTATTTGTGGTCTCATTTAGAAATCAGCCGTTGCCTTTCGGCCATGATTTGGGGAATCTGAGAATCTGGCATTTTGAACATTTCTGGCGTTGGTGGAGGGATTATTGCGTTTGGGTCTTTGGCGAAGGCATCTTTTATTTCTTTGTCCAGTGCTCTCTTGAGTTCATAGGAGATGTTTGGTTCTAATTCGAGGCTTCGCTGACCGGCGTAGGGGTTGGTTGTAATATCATAGTACAGTGATAGCATACCGTTTCTTAGAGATGGTACCCTCATGGCTACCCTCGAGTAAAGTTCGCAATCTCGGCTCCTTAGATAAAAATAATATTTGTCACGACTGGTCTTCCGGTAGCCAACCATCTCACGCTCAGAATACCCATCTCTAGAATCATTTAGAAAGATGGAGACAGCATTATTACTATTCTTAGTAACATAAAAGACAATGCTTGGTTTATATCCATTTTCAGGTGCTGTGTACAATTTGTCATTTCGAATTTGTATACCTCCTTTTTCATCACCTGAAGCAACAGTTATTTTCCATCGATTATACAATTCTTCCCATTCACAATGAATTGAAAAGTCGCAAAAAAGTGGCCTTCCGCCATTGTCTAATTTTTTATCCGGAGCAAATTGTATGTTTTTGATAACATCGCAAAATCTGAGGTGTTCATTGGTCGCAGGACTGAAAGTTTTGTCAAGTTCATCTCTAGATAGCAAATGAGATAACTCTTCAAACTTTCTCATTCTGAAAATCGTGGGACTGTTGCGGTCGGGTTTAATATAATTTTTATCGCTCTTTGGAAGAATCCAAAAAAAAGTTGACTGATCGCCCTCCAGATATTCATACCCATCTTTTTGAAACGAACGTTCTGATTGATTATAGGCGTAAGGAGAAAAAAAGAAATTTCGTCCATAGTAGCCTTTAACAGAAAAACGACCGAAGTTGTCAGTTTTCCTGAAAATAGTTTTGTCATGAATTGCGGCAAATGGATTCAGGAAAACCAATGGCGTCCACCCTCTGATAGTTGCCCTGACCTCTACTCCTTGAACAGGATTGTTATCCTGATCAAGAACAATGCTGTAGAATGTTAGTGGAGCATTCAATATGCGATATGATATAAATATTGCTAACCATGGCAAGAAGATAATCGACAAAAAGACAATTAATACCGTGAGAGTTTTTTTGTTATTTTTTAAATATAATATTGGAATCAAAATTATAGCTTTCCTTCCAAGGACATTAATTACCATTATTATTCATCATCCTCATTCGGCAACAAACCAAAATGCCGCAACACTTGCCTCCAATAATTCCGTTCGGCTGCGATGTTAGACCTAAACTGTTTGCTGTGGGAATAATGTGCGCCATCGAAACCGAACCGTTCTCTTAGGTCTAGTCCTGGCTCAAACCCCCTGACATTATCCGCAACTGCGCCTAACGGGGCGGATCTGGATACAACGCAATGAGCAAATATTTCAAAAGTGTTTTCTCCTAACTGTAATTGGGTTTTACTGGTAAATGGTAAGGGCAAGAAAGGCGAATAAATTGTCAAGTGTCTGTAAAACGCTTCATTGCCTGGGACATAGATGTCTATGTAAGCATTCTCCTTCTTGCATGAGTAGGTCGTTATGCTGCTAACGAAAAAGCCCAAGTTCAAATCAGGCTGCCATGGCTTTGTCCAGTTGTTCGCTATCCACGCATTTAACGCAAAATCCTCAACATTATAATAATTATACATATTGCCTTCGACTTTTTCAGGTACCGAACGTAAATATGGCCGATAATTTATTTCGTCCCCATAGAAAAAGCCGAACAAGTTAGAAGTTTTGCCGGGACCTTGACCAAAACCACTCATTTCAGGCACTCGGTTGTCATACATGTGGGCAGAAATGGCTGCTTGGGTGGCAATGTAATTCTGAACCTTCCCGTTGCTGGGATCCATTTCTTTCAATGCCTGACCAACTACTACGTTGCCCATGCTATGGGCAATAATGTGAACTTTCTTTCCATCGGCGACCAACTTCTCAAGCCTTCTCGCCAAAGCCCGCCCTGATTGGTATGCTCGGTATTCGCTTTTGTTATAAGTTACAATTGGCTTGTCAGACAATACATTTAATAGGCTCCAGTCCTCTTCATATGTGGGCCATTGGAAACAGCCAACGTGGCCTCTGTAGCCTTGCCAATACAGACGCTTGTAAACGGTTTCTGCCCATCTGTCCTTTTCCCAATCCGGCACGTTCCATCCATGCACAAACAGAATGTAGTCCGGACTTTCAGGTTCATAAACCCGATCAGTGTGACCGGCATCTTCATCTGCTGTTCCATCATCGTCTACTGTTTCATCCGTAAATTTTACAATGTCTGTGTCTTCCGAAACGGTTGTCACGACATGTTTTTCATACTCTCCTGCTACGTCAACCAAAGTCAATTCCAAGGACACTTCCGCCCCTGGGATAGTAAGCCCGCCTTTTTGGGCAGTGAGGATGAGGTTGCCTTTTCCTTTTGTTTTGCCCTCAAAAATAAAAGGGGTGATTTCGTCGGCATGCTTTATATCTTTGTAGAGTATTTGGACTTCGCCCGATCTTGGTACTTCAAGCAATTTTTCCCTATATATGGGTACTAGGACATAGTGCCCCTCACCCATATCTGGAACATGTTCTAGTTTTTGGCCAACTATAGCTTGTTCCTTTGCTCGTGCGGGGACTGTCAAATAGCCCGTTGAATTGTCTATTCCAGCAAATACGTTTATTGATAGCGTGGGATTAGTTCCATCTACAGGTGCAAACCTAAATGAAAATGTAATATCGTCCCTGTTTCTCAATTTGTTGTCTATCTTCAGTTGCAGCCTTGAGAAGTCTTCCAAATCCCTAGTAGAGTTAATTATGTCATCATCGCAGTTCTGAACTCTGCCAGCTTTATCAAAATCGTCTTGGGTAACGCCAAAGTCTGATGAGCCATCATAATCATCATTAACCCAGAATGTATATTTTCTTTGTTCCTGCGGCACATCAAAATTCAGTCCGTTTTCCCTGTCGAACCCAGCACTCCAGTCCCAGTCCATGGCCATATTGACAGTGCCGGAGTAGTTG
>WRHW01000092.1 GCA_009783055.1 Holophagaceae bacterium | reverse complement strand
CAACACGTCTTGAATATCTGCCAAGCCAGCCAAGGGGTCATCAACAGTGGCAACTTTCTGCCTCAGTTCTAATGGTTTTGGTTCTTGCCTTAAAAACATTGGCGCAGTAAATACTGCGACCAATGGTAGGGTGAGCATTGTAATCCATGATCGTTGGTGCATTTGAAAGATATTATCTCCTCTGTTTTTGATGGCCTATCTAACTCGATTTTTGTCACCGGGTATGGTTTTTCACTTACACCAAACATTTATACCTTTGTTAATTGGACTTAAAGGCTGGGTCTGCCAATATTTCTTGTGCCTCGCTTGCAAATTTGCCTTTTGGAGCCATCGCCAGGTATTTCTGAAGATTTGTCTTTGCGGCGGCAAAGTTGCCTTCCCCTAATTCGCACATTGCGAGCAAATAATATGCTTCAGGCATTTTTGAATCTATCTCAATAGCCCGCTTGAAGTGTGGCAGAGCTTCGGTTGTTTTGCCGGCGTTATACAGGTCGACACCTCTGTTATATGAATTACCTGCTATTGGCCCTTCAATTTTTTCTACCATGTCGATGTATTTGCTGGCGGCTTCTGTATCACCCTTCATTCCAGCTATTTCTGCTAGACACTGGGCAAAGATTGAATCACCCGGCAACTTTTCCAAACATTCTAATAAAATTGGTTCCGCCTTAAGCCAAAGTTCGGAGCGTTGTGCGGTATCGGCATTGCCTACTTCAAACATGGATAGGGCATACAACTTTTTTGCTGACAACAGATGCTTTTGCACATCGCTGGGTGGTTCACCAGAGCTTTCTTCCACTGATTTACTAAAAAATGTTACTGCCTTCTCGGATATTTCTAATGCTTGTGAATAATTTTTTTCGTTGAATAGCTGGCCTGCTTCGTTGTAAGCATTAATGCCCACAGTGGCTGACTCCCTGCCAGCAACCGGTTGACCAGGCGAGTTGTCGACACTGACTTCTTCGGGAGTTCTCAGCACTATGTCCTTTGTCAGTGTGTTGGCCAAAGGGACTTTAACCGTTTCTTTATGTTCAACGTATCCTTGGGCACTAGCTGTCAATTCATATTCATATGGAGCCCCCCGCCATTGATAGCTACCAGCGGAATTAATTTTGATTTCAGAGATTTGACTACTATCAGGTCTCCTCAATGCCAGTTTCGCTGATGGTATTGGCTTGCCGGCAGAATCTGTCACCTTTCCCCTCATATTCCCAGTCGTTTGGGCATTGAGAGATAAGGATACTATTGTTGCGATGGCACAAAAATATAGGTTTCTCATACAGAACCTCCGAGTTCACTGTTCTATACTACATTATGGTTTGACATTGGCTATTGTTCCAGAAAAAAATGGCAATTCTATCTAGAATCGTTTAACTTGTGGCAGGCAACGCTTTCTGTAGGTAAACCAACGCAGTCGCATCTCCATAACCCTGTACTGCTCTTTATGTTAATTCACTATGCTATCTACTATTCACTAAAAGCTACTACCAACTTCCCAATATAGCTGTTTTCCTTTTGTCCGCTTATGGCGACTAACAGCCCGCCTACGAATAAGCGGCCACGATTTGCAGGCAAATCCTAGCTTAGTAGTCCGCCTGTAAAGAGTTGAATTGCTATAGACTATCAATACTTAAACTGATATAATCCACATTCGTGGTTTTGGCCTACCATAGTTTGCTGTTTGTTTGCGGTTTGGGTTTTTTAGGGTGTGATAAATGTTGCGTGACCTTGCTTTGGGACTGTTGATCCTTTCTGGGATCGGTGAGCCTGCTGTAGCTCAGGGAGCTATGCCTATCCCTGTTTCTGTGCAATCTTCAAGTAATGATTCGTCCGTTGAGTCGGTAGTTGCGCTTGCATATAGGACAGATGCCCTAAAACAGGCTTTTCTTTCCGGAGATGATGAACTTATTGTGAAGGCCATCGGCGAAATCGATTTGGTCAAGAAGGAATATGGAGTATCTGATTTATCTCCGCTCGTTGAAGCCATGTGTTTATGGGCAATTGAGCTTGGCAATAATGGAAAGACTACGCTTGCCAGAAATGTGTTGGAAAAAATTGGCAATTGGGAGCCTCAAAACCCTGTCCATCTCTCAACGTTCGTTACTATCGGGCGGCTTGAGGGACTCGCTGGATTTTTCCAAAGTCTGCCCGCTTCGATAAAACTTAGTATGGCTCGTTTTGAAAACCCGCACTCAAAAAATTTTTTCATTTTTCAACGCATCGCCTGGGCTAGGTTTTTGGCATCTATTGTTCTTTGGTGTGTCGCGGCGACATTAGTTTTTAGGTACCATCGCTTTTTTAGCCATATATTTGAACGCCTGTTTTCTGACCACATCGCAAACAGGCACGTGATTGCGGTTATTTCTGCCCTGATCGTCGCACTACCAGTTTTAATTGGGCTGGATTTATCCTTTTGTGCTTTTGTTTGGTTGCTACTATTGACTCCTATTCTGACTGCAACAGAGATGAAGCTGGCAATTTTTTGTGTTTTGCTCCAACTGCTACATCCAGGGCTGTCACTATTCGAGCAAAAATTTGTAGCCAAACCCATTCCAATCAGCATTGAGCTACTTCAATCGCAACCACAACTGGTTTCTCTTGAATCTATGCCTATAGATAAAATGTCTAAAACAGATCGACAATTTTTATTGGGATGGAATGCTTTACGCTCTAGCAGTTGGAAATCTGCAGAAGATATTTTTAGAGAATTGTCATCTACAACTTTGGATAAGGCAATTGTATTCAATAACTTAGGCGTTGCCCTGCAACGACAGGAAAAAAATACTGAAGCACTTGAGGCATTTGTGCAGGCGGGTTTGGCGGACTCGACTGCGTTTGAACCGCCCTATAATCAGGCCATCATCAACTACATGAAATTTAACCCAGAGCAGGCGGAAAAGAAACTTGTTGAAGCGAGGATTAAGGACCCAGCTAAGTTCAGACGAGTTTTTTCTCCAATGTCTTCGATAGCTTCCATTCTTGAGCACATTACTCTTACTATGCCGATTAGGGACACTCCGGACAGGGTTGCTTCCATGGATAATCTGTATGGTGAAATGTATGGCGAAGAGGCTCCGATATTAAAGAAGCAAACAATAGACATCGACCTAGCAACTCTTGTTTGGGTTATTTGGCCGGTGGTCGGAGCAATCGTCTTAGCTATTAAGAGAAATAATCTGACTGTTTTTACAAAGCAATACCAGTGCGGAAGGTGTGGAAAATCTTTTCAAATAACCCATGAAGTTGATTCGGATAAAAATACATGCACTCAGTGTTTCCACATCTTTGTTTTGAAAGATGATGCTCATACAGGAAGTTTGCAGAAAAAACTCAAGCAGGTAAAGCTTTACAAAAAAAGTCGCCTCTCAATCAATCGCTGGCTATGTTTTTTTGCACCAGGTTTGGATAAAGTCTTTTCCGGTTCTTCGGTGTCTGGTTGTAGCGTTTTTGTGTTTTTATCAGCTTGCCTTGGTATTGTAATTTTTTCCTTTGGTAGCACTACATATCCCGGCGAAATTGTTCCGGACCCGCCTTCAATTTTGAAATATGTAGCTTTACTATTAGTTGGAATTTTATACCTTCAATCTTGGTATAAATTATTTTTTGCATATCATAGGAGCTAACTTATGGCACTTATTGGCTCCATCCAAGATTTCAATTTGTTTTCCATTTTTACTATGATTAAATCACAAAACAAAATTGGTACATTTGTGGTTCAAAATGAAAATGCGTCAGTAAAAATTGTTATTGATAGTGGTTCTGTAATCGGAATTAATTCTAGTAAACATGATATGGATGACGGACTGCTTCTTAATTTAATGCGCCTTGGTTTGATCTCGCCCGAAGAGATGCAAAGCATTGCCGATATACACACGCGGACGCTTAAATCTATCAAAAAAATTGCCGTTGAATCTAATTTAGTTCCAATCCAAAATATACAGACTGCACTAACAATGCAAACAATGGATATAATCTGTCCTATTTTTTGTTGGAAGGATGGCAATTACAGATTTGACTCTATTGTTGCATCTGTTGCATCTAAACCAGATGATAAAATTTTTCCGGCAATATCCATAGATGCAATATTGCTTGAAGCCGCACAATTTGTTGATGAATGGCCATATATAAACGAACACCTCCCTGATTATTCTCAGTCTCTTGTGAGGACTACCAAATCAAAATCCGCCACTGATGAGGGTTCGAATATTTCTGAAAATGCGGTTTCAATGGAAAAAGCAGAGATGCCGCTGAGCCATCAAGAAGAGGTAGTGTTAAGTTATTTCCAGCAACCTAATTCTATAAATGACATCATTAGTACAAGTAAGTTTTCCGAGCTGGAAACTTGCAAGTGCATAGCTAGTTTGCTAGAAAACAAGTTTTTGAAAATATATGGGCATGAGACTTTGCAAACTCCGTCTATGCTTCTTCAAATTTCGGATATTAAAAAGAAACAAATGAAGATGTTTGCACAATCTTCGGCACTTTTTTGGCCATCAATTGCAATTTTTATTTTAATTCCTTTTGTTTCATACCTACCTATCGGAGAAAAAAGTATTAATAAGGGTATTGCTGGCATCTGTCGGCATGATACTCAAATATCTAACAAGCAAACTGAGGAACGCATCGCGATTGTTAAAGTGCTGAACAGTGCTAAGGTGGTTGAAAAATCCATATCAGTACCCACTGGGCTGTCTGAGAATGATTTGATAAATAAAAAGATCGCAGAATTGTTTGAAAAGAATACTCCAAACCCTGACAAAAATCGTTAATAACTGCGCTATCCTTATATAGTGGGGTAATTTCAAAACCATGTTTTACGTCTACGCCTTCATATCCGCCTTCTGCGGCTCAGTGATTTGTAAATTTAAAATATTACAATGTTGCGTCGCACTCGGCTACATTTTGGCGTAGCATAGCAACTCCGTTGTTCCAAGACCCCAAGGGGTATTGAAAAAGGCTCTTATGATTGGACGACTTCGCGGGGAACTAATTCAAAAAACTCCTAACACCGCCCTGATTGAGTGTGGTGGGGTTGGGTATGTCTGCTCTATCTCTCTCAGTACCTTTGGCCAACTCCCTGAAGAAGGCAAGGAAGCTATATTGCACGTAGAAACTCTTCTGAGAGAGAATGACCTCAGTTTGTTAGGGTTTGGAAATGTGGCTGAGAGGGCACTCTACAGACTCTTGGTCAAAGTCGATGGTATAGGGCCAAAATTGGCTCTGGCGGCCCTAGGTGCACTTCCTACCGAAGAACTTATTAATACGATTCGGAGTCGAGACGTTGCCTCGCTTGTCCGAATACCTGGGGTGGGGAAAAAAACCGCAGAAAAAATTTGCTTTGAACTCAGTGAAAAATTGGGTGGACATGCCGGTCTGGAAAAGCTAGCCGGGGGAGATTCTTGGGAGTCAGACCTAAGGTCGGCTCTTACGAATCTTGGCTTCAAAGAGGATGTTGTTTTGCCTCTTTTGGTTCAGTTCAAACAGGAAAAACCGCCCCTTTCAGAGGCACTACGCATTTGTCTCAGAGATTTACAACGAAAATAGCGAAAGAGGAGGGGTAGCATATGCAGTACAAACGTAGTGGCGATTGTCACATCAAACACACTTGTTACAAGTAAACGGCTATACTACATATAGACTGAAAGGTTTCTCATGTTACAACGCCCTTGGCTCCGTGTGCTCGACCCACTGGTTTCCAAATTGCAGGAAGAGGCTACCTCTGGCGATAGAGATTCTGTTCTCGCTCTTATTAATGCACTCAATGTGCGTGGCAGACATGACGAGGCTTTCGAACAAGTCGAGGCGTGGCTGGAAAAACACAGAAATGATGGCGAAGCATGGTTTGAGAGAATTGTTATTGAGGGCGATGGGGGCATCAATGCTGAAAACCTGGAAAAAATTCATGCCGAGCTTGAATCGTTGAGAGATGAAAATCCAGAAGAGATAATTCATCGCAGGAATCTTGGCTATGTGCGGATACTGCAACAGCGTCTGGACGATGCCGAAAGGGCGTTGAGACAGGCTCTGGAAAAAAACGGCCAGGATCACCGCACTTTAGAATTGATGGGGCTATTATTTCTCCGGAGAGATCAACCTGCCGAGGCAAAGGGATGGCTTTTGAAGGCGTTGAGCCTAAAACCCCGTGCTCCCCGCCCTCTGCGTCTCTTGGGAATAGCATGTGAAGAACTTGGAGATTTTGTTTCTGCAGAAAATAATCTTGCAGCGGCACTCGAAGAAAACGACAGATATTTCTGGGGATGGCACAGCCTCGGAGAATTGGTTATCAAGCAGGGAGAAATTGAGCTGGGTATGCGTTGCATCAATCGCGCTCGTAGCTTAAAGACAGGGGAGCCTGCAAGCTACTTTATTCTCTCTGATCTCTTTGCGGAGTACGGGCATCTAGAAGTTGCTCAAGCCGAATTACATCGACTAGTCTTGCTTTCGCCACAACCTGATATTCAGGCTCAGGCATTTTCGGCAATTGGCGAGCTCAAGCTGGATTCAGGAGATAATGAAGGTGCTATTTCATATTTTACTCTTGCCACTGAGACCGACCCATCGAATCCTACTCCGTGGATGGCACTTGGAGACATCTCGCTTGAAAATGAAGACCTTGAGAAAGCACTTAGATGCTATGTAGAGGCAATGAAACGGGATCCGGATGCCGCGGATGTAAAAATACAGATCGGTTACGTTTTAGTTGAGTACAACAAGCCCGAGGAAGCCGAAAAGTATTTCCAACAAGCTCTGGAGTTAGACCCCAATGAGTATAGTGCTTTCCTCGGCCTCTCGGAATGCTATAGGCTTACTAAACAAACCGCCGACCAAATTGCTATGGTTAGCAAAGCGATGAAAATGGCTCCAGAAGATTCTGATGTTTGGAATGCCCAAGGTGTTGCTTATGAAGTTGAGAACCATCTGAAAGAGGCTACGGAAGCCTATGAAAGGGCACTTGAACTCTCTCCATATCACAGAAAGGCCGCAAATAATCTTGGTTTTGTCATCGAAAAACGAATTGCTTTAGGGGAACCTGATTTGTTCCATAAAGCTGTGGAAGCATGGAAACAACGCTTACTGATCTGTCGCGATGAAGTACAGAGCCTCAAAATGGCAACTGAGCATCTGAAAAAACTTGGAGTTTCAGATACTGACATCAAGGTTTGGCTCGAAACTGAAAGTGTACTGGGGTGATATTTAAGTTCGTTTTTTTCACTTCCGTGTTATGATTGTGGGTTCGGAGTTTACATGAACGCCCTTCTATATACTTTGCATGTCGTAGTCAGCCTGTTCCTAATTGCCGGAATACTTTTCCAACCCGGAGCCAAGGGGGGGGGAATGGGGTCAGTTTTTGGAGGGGGCGGGGCTAATTCGGCCTTTGGTGCCAGGGGTGCCGCACCAATTTTAGCAAAGCTCACTTATTGGTTGGCCGCTGGCTTTATGGTGACATGCCTGTCGATTGAGGTATTTATCATTCAGCAGAATAAATCTGTTTTTGATAAAGTTGGGTCGACCAGCACTCCAATTACAGGTGATAGCACTCAGACGACAGAAAATCAACAACCCATATCGTCAGAGGAAACAATAACCCCCGAATAGACGATAGGCCGGAGTGCCTTATTTAAAGCTGTAGAGGGTTGCACATCTGAGAAAACTTGACATCTTGAAAAATGCCTGTCAGTATTTCATTTCATTATTTTTTGCCCGCGTGGTGAAATTGGTAGACACGCCATCTTGAGGGGGTGGTGGCCACAAGCCGTAGCAGTTCGAGTCTGCTCGCGGGCACCAATGGCAGTTATTGGTGTGTCCAAAGAAATCCAACACAGTCCAAAAAAGCAAGCAACAGAGCGGAGTTTGACGGAATAGCCGTTCAACCTGGATTCCCGCAAAGTTTAACGATGTGCTAAATCTAGCACTAGCATGTGTTTCGTGTAATTCTCGTTAAACATTTCGGGAACTTATACCAAGTTGCACCCATACGGGAGCAACTTGGTATAACGGCAATGCGAAAGCAGTGCCCGCAAGTTTTTGAAAATACGGGCTTTGCTCGTGTTTGCAAAAACTTTTGCGCTTCGCGTTTAATCCCGATTAAACGCAACCTAGT
>WRHW01000091.1 GCA_009783055.1 Holophagaceae bacterium | reverse complement strand
GAGTTCAGGCTAACAAAAGGCAATGCACATCAGCTATTGAACATCGAGACCCATTTCAAGGTAAACGTAGACCAGTTTTATGGGATTGAGATACTCTCATGGCCGTGCCAGATAGCCAAAACAGGAATGTGGTTAATGGATCACCTGTGCAACATGGAGGCATCGGAAGAGTTCGGGAAGCACTTCGCCCGTATCCCGCTTGAAAAGGGGGCGGAAATACGTTGCGCCAATGCCCATCGGATTGATTGGGAAGAATTAGTTCCCAAAAACCAATTGAGCTATATATTGGGTAATCCGCCGTTTGTGGGATATGCCAACCAGAGCGAAGAACAGAAAGAAGATATCCACCTAACCTGTCTTGAAGAAAAAGGCAAGCCAATCAAGAACGCTGGAAAGATAGACTATGTGGCCGCTTGGTATTACAGGGCATCCAAATACATCCAAGGGACACAAATCAGAGTTGCCTTTGTTTCTACCAACTCGATCACCCAAGGCGAACAGGTAGCCGCTGTCTGGAAACCATTATTTGACATGTTTGGCATACACATTGATTTTGCCTACAGGACTTTCAAATGGGACAGCGAAGCCAAAGGCAAGGCCGCAGTTCATTGCGTGATTATTGGATTTAGCACTGTGGGAGGCATAGAGAAGGCGTTTTACGATGGAAAAGAAAGGGTGGTGGCAAAAAAAATTAGCCCTTATCTTGTGGATGCACAAAACACGTTCATTGAGAGTCGCCGAACACCTATTTGTGATGTGCCTGAAATGCAAAAGGGTAGCATGCCAAATGACGGCGGCAACCTCATCATTGACGATGCAGACTTGGCTGGATTTCTCAAAACCGAGCCGGGGGCTAAGCCATTTATTAGGCTACTGCTTGGTTCAGACGAATTTATCAACAGCACCAAGCGGTGGTGTCTGTGGCTAGACGGTGTACCCCCAGCAGAGTGGAGGGGTTTGCCTGAAATCAAGAGAAGAGTTGAGAGTGTACGCAAAGTGAGGTCGGGAAGCAAGCGGGAAGCCACACGCAAGCTGGCAGATACCCCTATGCTCTTTGGCGAAATACGTCAGCCAGAGACAGACTATTTAGCAGTACCAGAAGTCTCGTCAGAGCGAAGGCGGTATATTCCCATTGGCTACTTGCCAGCCTCGACTGTTGTCACAAACAAAATATTTACAATTCCAAAAACAGACCTCTATCACTTTGGCATACTAACTTCAATCGTCCACATGGCATGGACGAGGGCTGTATGTGGGCGTTTGAAGAGCGACTACAGCTATTCAAACATAGTCGTGTATAACAATTTCCCTTGGCCCGATGTGACAGACAAACAAAAAGCAGAAATAAAAAAACTGGCAAAAGCGATTCTGGATGTTCGCAAGTTGTTCAAAAATAATTCTCTCGCCGACCTCTACGACCCTGACGCGATGCCAAAGGAACTGCTCAAGGTTCACAGAGAGCTAGATCGCGCTGTGATGAGGCTATATGGTTTTGCCAAGGATATGTCCGAGCCTGAAATTGTGGCGGAGTTGATGGAAATGTATCAAACGCTAGTGGCTACCCAAACAGCTACTAAGGCATAGTCGTGCCCACAGACTTCAAGACCTTTTGGTATCAGCTATGGTTAGACATCGGCCTAGTCGATTTTGCCTCCCGGATAAGTGGTTGTGACTGGTCAAAAATAGACCCAGCCATCTTTGGTTCAATGTTTCAAGAAGTGATGGACGCAGACCAAAGAAGGAGGATATAGCGGTTCAACTACAAAAAGTTGAACCGCTATAAGACAACTGCCTAGCACTCCGTGCTTCCAGATATTGCTATAAACGACTATATAGGCGAAGTGCTATAGTAGCTCCTCAAGCAAGCCTATGGCCTCGGCATGTTCGGAGATCAGAATTTTTTCTGAAATATTCTGTAATTTTGCCCGTGACTCGCTTGTCAGAGGTAGCTCCAGGAGGCTATCGAGGGCTTGGTCGATGGCTCGTGCGTTAAGGGCTTCCAGTGCTATCTTAAGTTTTGTCAATTCTGTATTAACGATTTCAACATCCAATGGTTCAGAGTTGGCGGTAGTGTTATCACTTTCCATCAATACGGCCTGATAAATAGACTGTAGCGTCGATTCAAGTGCTTCCAAAAAGCCGGAGTTGTTTTTTTCAATAAACTCAAGGTTATTGGTCAAGCCTGCTACCTCAAGTGTTCGGGCGGTCTCAGAAAGTTTATCTGCTCCTATATTTGCCAGAGCAGTCTTTAAGGCGTGAACATGGATTGTATATAGAGAAATATCACCGGAGCTGAGACATGTCTTTAGTTCGTCGATTTTTTTCAGGCCATCTCTATAGAAAATTTCAAGAGTTTCCACATACAGTTTATGAGTTCCGCCGGAATATATGAGACCTTTTGCAACGTCAATGCCATCAATTTCAAACTGAAGTTCGGCACCTTCCATTAATTTGGGAATAAGTGTGTCACTGGTATGGGATTCCTTTTTTTGCTTTGGGGGTGGTATCCATCTCTTCAGTATGGTATTAAGGTCAATCGTATCGATTGGCTTGGAGAGAAAGTCATCAAAGCCATTTTCCAAAAAGTACTGTTCGACTCCTGATATAGCATTTGCAGTTAGTGCGATAATTGGCATTCGCTTTAGATGTGGGATTTTTTCACCCATTGCCCTTATGCGACGAGTGGTTTCGACCCCATCCATTTCAGGCATTTTATGGTCCATGAACACAAGATCATACTGTTTATCTTTGTTTGCTTCGATTGCCGCTTGACCACTGTTACAGGAATCAACCTTCATCTTGTATGGCATTAGTAAGCCCATTACTACCTTCAAATTTGTATTAATGTCGTCAACAACCAGCACACTGGCATCCGGGGCACTAAACAGTGCAACAGGTTCCCTGTGGTCACGATAGGAAAATTCATCCAACAGTCCGTTGAGGGCATTTGCAATGGGCAACGAATATACAGGAACAGAGAGCATCCTCAAATTGTGGCCGGGAATTACTTCGCCAAAGGCGGTCAGTAGCACTATGTTTATGCTTACACCCAATTGTTGTATGGATTCATGCAAGTTTTCATACAATCCGGCAGAAATAAATGCAAAAGGCCAGTTGCCACTGGAAATTTTTGCTAATAACTCGGAGTTGTCGGCGCAAGATTCGCAGGGCACCCCCAGGTTTGTTAATGCGTCCATAAGCGACTTAGCAAGTATTTCGCGCCGCTCAAAAACCAGCACACCCTTTTCTGCTGGATTACTGACTGTTGCGATGACTTTTACTGAGGAAATTTGTTGAGGAAGCGTTACTGTAAACGTGGTGCCTCTCCCGTACACCGAAGATACCCCAATCGTGCCGTGCATTATATTCACAAGGTTTTGCGTGATGGCCAGGCCAAGGCCAGTTCCCTGTATATCTCTGTTTTCCTCCAGATGAATTTGGCGGTAGGCATCGAATAGGGAAGGGAGGTCTTCTTCTTGGATTCCTCTGCCGCTATCGGATACTTCCATGACCAAATTGATGGATTTATCATCAATCGCTTCCGGTGCAATATTCAGAGATATGAATCCCTTTTCAGTAAATTTAACCGCGTTGCCAAGGATGTTGAGCAATATCTGGCGTATCCTTGTCTCGTCTCCATTTAGCATGTCAGGAATCTTGCTATCGAGATTTACAACAAAAGATATACGAGAGTCGATGACCCTCATCCTGATGATATTTACTACGTCATTTACCAATGAAGCCACGGAATAGTCTGCGGAAATGATTTCCAGCTTGCCTTTCTCAATCTTTGAAAAATCCAAAATATCATTGATGATGGCCAGAAGATTTGCGCTGGCCTGCTTGACGGTGTAGACGTGTTCTTTTGCAATGTCTAAATTGTCTGTCCTTAGGGCAAGCTCTGACATGCCAATAATCGCGTTCATTGGGGTGCGGATTTCATGGCTCATGTTAGCTAAAAATTCTGATTTTGCTTTGTTTGCCAGAGCGGCAGTTTCCAGTTTCCGTCGCTCGGTAATATCTGTATAAAATCCTTCCAGTAGGTGCGGAGTGCCGTCTTCAGCCCACTCGACAACTCTGCTACGCTCCCAAATCCACTTTACTGTTCCATCTTTCATGATTATTCGGAATGTGGTTTCCAGAGGAAGGCCAATAGAAAGTGTTTCGGCATTTAATTTTTCCAGTGTCTCCACGTCATCGGGGTGTACCATGTCAAAAAAGGCAAGGGCACTATTGCCCAAAAGTTCTTCGGGCGAATAGCCCATAAGAGCCGTGCTTCCTACGCTTACAAAGGTAAAGGTAAAATCTGGCGGGTTATTGAGGCACTGGTAAACCATCCCTGGCAAGTTACCCAACATCGTAGCGGTTCGTTGCATCAGCTTATGCCTTGATGCGGCTTCAATTGCAATTGCCATGAAATCAGCCAGCGAAGATGCAAAGTTTTGCTCTTCTATTGTCCAGTCGCGTGTTTCAGGAAATTCATCACAGGTGTCTTGCTCAATGCAGACTACCCCTACCAATTTTCCTCCAACACGTATTGGGCCGTCCAAGAGAGAGCAAATAGTTCGCTCATAGCCATCCGCAAGGTCGGACAGGAAAGATGTTTTGATGTCCTTTATCACTACTAGGCGTTCTGAAAGCAATAGATTGATATATTCCGGCCTATTGACTACGTCGAAGTCTTTCTGCTGGAAATGGCTCTTTTTTACATTATCAAAGGTTGATATGCTTTTGAGGCAAGACGCCCCTTCGCTGGTACTCCAAATGCTAACCCGCGTGGTATTGAGGGCATGGCAACCCTCCTCGGAAATGATTTTGGCAACATCCTCCAGATTCCCTGTGGAAAGAGCCGGCGATTTTGTTATCTTTGCCAGTGCCCTACCAAGCCTGGCACACTCATCCATGCTTTCTACCATCTCACTGCCCTCATCTACATATTGTATTTACTGTTATCGGTGCTGAAAGGCATAAGCATACAAGTAACAGTTTTTTTATATTCTGTTAAGAACAAGATGCGTTTTGAAAACACCTAATACCAGTTCACAGTTTTCAGATGGAAAGCCTGACCCGGCGCATCTTTACAGCAGGTATTACTTGCAGTGGAAAGGTGAAATGATATAATGTGCTGAGGGTAGCCGACACTGGCACCGCAGTTTTCATTGTTGATATAAAGCCTATTATTCCATACATTTACTGATAAGTTCTAAGTCTGGACTGTTGTGGCTAAAATGGGGGAGACCAATCAGGTTTACCAATCTGCCGTTATATTCGCCTGAGGTGGCATAGTAGAGAGGCCCTGAGTAGTTTCGCTTCCCAACGGTTTGGGGTAAGCCCATCAATTCGCGCATTGTTTCGTAAGCATCCTCAGTCCCAATGGCAAAAATGCACTCAGGCTTAACAATTTTCATCACTTGATCATGTACTGGCCAAAAGATTTTCTTTGTGGCTTCATATAAAGTTTTATACCCAAAGCTCTGAGCTAGAACAGGTATAGTTTTTTCCTTGACTTTACCTCGAATAAAGATGAGGTTTGATGCGCATAAGTCACGCGTTTCGTAGTCTAAATATTTACATAAAGCCTTTACGCCTTCCTGGTACCTTGGTGTGCTCCAATCGTTTTCATCTAAATAGGCATTGTCCGTCTTTGCCCCAAGCTTTTGGATATCCGATAGTAGAGTTTGTGAAGAATAGGGAGGCTTGGTTAGATCGCCTCCAGGATTGATGCCTATCAAATAATATTTGCCATGTGTAAGAGTGCTAAACGCACTGTACAAAAATCGCCCGGAACGCTTCAAAACGTTTTTGGGCAGGGAGTAAAGAGCTTTGTGCAAATCTGGAAATTTTTCGGCTAACAGGTCAGGTGGCTGAGGGTTCACGATTGCTCCTAAATCAAAAGTGGAAGAATCATTCGTTATCAGTCATGTAGCTGGAACAGCTTCTAAGGGTCATAGTATCATATACTGAGTCGCCGATTTCATTTTTTTCAGGCGTACTCTCTCTGAAAAGGTGGGATGAAAAACGGAGAGCTGTTCTATGACGGCACGTCCTGAATGTTTTCGGTTACGGCTTTCATCGGTCTCTTCCAAGTTCAATTCACCTTCTCCGCTATAGCTTGCGAGGGAGGCAGGTATTCACTTGTCTGACTCTATTTCCAAAGTTCTTTGCCTCTCTATCAGTTCACGCCCCAACTCCAGTTCGCGCTTGAGTTCTTCCTCTGTGGGCAGGTAGAGCATGTACCTTGACGCAAACAGGTTCTCGTTGTCCGCGAGGACAGAGTACTTGGCGATGGTTTCGTCTTTATCAGCGCAGAGGACTATCCCGATTGTTGGGTTGTCCTCGGACTGTTTGATCTTGTCATCAAACAACCGGACGTAAAAATCTATCTGCCCGACATCCTGATAGGTCAACTTGCCAGTCTTTAGGTCGATTACGACAAAGCATTTCAGGACGTAGTTGTAAAAAACCAAGTCTATGTAGTAATGCTCGCCGCCCTCCGTGGTTATTCGCTTCTGACGCGCTACGAGGGCGAAGCCTTTGCCCAGTTCAAGCAGGAAGTCCTGTAACCTGTCAATCAGCCTCTGCTCTATATCGCTTTCTTTGTAGTCTCTGTTTTCTTTTAGATCAAGAAATTCCAGTATGTACGGGTCTTTGAGGATGTAATCGGGGTCTGTCCTGGGTTCGAGGGTCTGTATTTCGTTTCTCACCTCATCTTGTCCGCTTTTCTGTGTGGCAAGCAGTCGCTCGTAGAAAAAGGAGTTGATTTGGCGTTCCAACTGACGGGATGTCCACCCGTTATCGGCGCATTCACGGATATAGAAATCTCGGCGGCTTGGTTCTTCCACCCGCATGAGCATCCGGTAGTGAGTCCACGTCAATTCGCTACGCAGTGCGTAGCGAATTGGAAAGGCATTAAAGAATTGGCGCATGTTCCTTAGATTAGCGACCGTAAACCCTTTTCCAAATTCTGCGGTCAGGTGTTTGGAAAGG
This sequence comes from Holophagaceae bacterium, assembly GCA_009783055.1. Lineage (GTDB taxonomy): Bacteria > Acidobacteriota > Holophagae > Holophagales > Holophagaceae > WRHW01. The sequence continues at coordinate 1,487 of WRHW01000091.1, read as the reverse complement.
TATTGCAAAAGCCCCTTGCCATACTCTGCGCGTTCTCCAACGGCTTCCTCTATCTGCCTCCCTATGTCCCAATAGGCTTCGACCATGGCAAAGTTGATGGCGGCATGTGCCTTGGCCCTGGCATTCGCCAAGGTATCGCGAATGCTTTGGTAGACGTGGTCTTCAGTGCCCGTAACAGCCACCGACAATTTCACATCTTTGCCCTTGCCCCTGTTTGGTAGCATCCTCGTATCCGGTCACTCCATAAGCAATAATTGTAACAGAAAGGGTAAAGCCCAATGACCACTTACTTTGGCTGGGCAAGATGGAATGACGTTAAATACTCGCTTTTTTGGATTTGGTTATGCCCGCCTATTTCTTTCGAGGGGACATCTCACGCTATGCTAACATTTTCTTGGATTACCACTTGGGAACAGCAAGGTTTGTGTCCAATAGCAACCACCTGAAACCGATGTAGCCCACGCCCGTCTTTTTGACATCTGTTTGACACGAAGCGTGTTTATTAACAAATAATGTCACGAAAATCAACAATAATTATAGTAATATCATCTTTTACCAAACATTGGCTTGATTGATTTTGTTACTGACTTACTGACGTTCAACCGCTATATCACACCGGTTCTAACATTTCGGATTTGATTAGTTCCAAAACGCCGTGCTTTGATACCAGTATGCGCCTTCGCCCATTGGAAAAAGTTTTGACCCTGATCTTAACAAGCGGGCATTCGGTTTGGCAAAAAAGTTCTCTAAAGTAGGGCGCACTATATCCCATCATCGTGGCGGCATCTTTTACGCTGATCCATTCGTTGGCTTGGCGGTTATCCATTTTGGCTCCTAGCTGGGTTGAGTATTTTTTATCAGTTATCATTTGTCAGTTTTCAGATGAAAAGCCTTGCATGGTGTGGCTTTACATAGATCATTTCTCAATTAGCAACAAGAAACTGTATTAAGGATAGATTTCCAAGTCGAAGAGTGAGATTTCATATTCGTCACCATCTCGGTTGGTTGCCCAAACGGGGAATATGTATCCTTCTATCCCTTCTATCAGGGAGGCAAGAACTGCATTTGTCGCCCTCGTTTCGCTTATTTCGGGTGGGTAGAGAGCAACTATGCGAATGTTGAAGACTATCCTGCATAGTTCGGGGGCAAAGTGCCTAAAGTTGTTGGAGTGGTTGGGCTGGCTAGGGGGCATGGCGCGTCCTTTAAGAATATTTTTAGAATATAGACAAAATGTCTAAATGTCAAGAAAAAATTCTAAAAAAATTCGCCTAATTTTTGCATAATATATACAAAAAATCGAAAAAACTGAGAATTATTCGTTTGATTTGGAGATAAATTTAGCAGAACTACTATTGATAGTTGATAATTGCCACGGCTTTTTGTGTTTATACTAGGTTGCGTTTAATCGGGATTAAACGCGAAACGTCATAATGAACGTGACGTAAGCAACCAAATAAACAGCGATTTGAAAGGACAAAATGCAGGAA
>WRHW01000090.1 GCA_009783055.1 Holophagaceae bacterium | reverse complement strand
CTACCCAAGACTGCGTGTTGCAAGGGATTTGCTGAGGGATGACGGGGTGATCTTTATTAGTATTGACGATAACGAAGTGGAGAATTTGAAAAAGATATGTAATGAAGTGTTTGGGGAAGGTAATTTTGTGGCCGAACTCGTGTGGAAGAGCAAAAGTGGCGGAGCTAATGACTCTCGTTTTTTTGCGATAGACCATGAATTTGTTTGTGTTTATGCCAAAAATGCAAATCATTTTTCTTTATTGTTAGATACAGAAGCGACTGTTACTACTTCCTACAATCAAATAGATGAAATAGGACGATATTCACTTGATAGGCTTGATAAACAAAGTATACGTTATTCTCAATCGTTGGACTATGAAATCAAGGATAACGATGGAAATTCATATTTTCCTAAACACAAAAACCCTAAACGCCCCAATGCTACTTGGCGCTGGAGTAGGGAAACGGTAGCCAAAAGGTATAGTGAACTTGTATTTAAGGATGGAAATATTTATACAAAAAATTATGAAAAAGATGGAGCAATAGCAAGAAGCTTACTGCTGGAAGATAGATTTGGACGAACTAGAACTGGCAAAACAGATATGTTTGAACTATTTAATATTGAATTGTTTTCAAATCCAAAACCATTTAAATTGGTACGCCATCTTGCAATGATAACCTCTTCCCCCGACTCCATCATCCTCGACTTCTTTTCCGGCTCCGCCACCACCGCCCATGCAGTAATGCAGTTAAACGCAGAGGACGGCGGCAGGCGCAGGTTCATCATGGTGCAACTGCCTGAAGTCTGCGATGAAAAATCTGAGGCGGCAAAGGCAGGATACAAAAACATCTGCGAGATAGGCAAGGAGAGGATCAGAAGGGCCGGGGAAAAAATAGTGGCCAAAACAGTGGCCACTAAACAAGGTCACTTGCCACTAGGCACTGAAGCGCCTCATTCGCTAGACACTGGTTTCCGCGTCCTTAAGCTTGACAGTAGCAACATGAAGGACGTCTACTACACGCCACAGGAATACGTGAATCTGGACATGTTCGGTCTTGTGGACAACATCAAAGAAGACCGTACAGCGGAGGATTTGCTGTTTCAGGTAATGCTGGATTTGGGCATTCCGCTTTCGGCAAAGATAGAGGTGCGCCAAATTGATGGTGTAACAGTGCATTACGTTGAGGGCGACTACCTGGCGGCCTGCTTTGATGCCGTTACGGACGGGATAGTCACCAAAATTGCCCAATCCAGGCCCAAGTACGCCGTTTTCCGCGACAGCAGCTTTGCCTCCGACAGCACGCTCGTAAACTTTGAGCAGATATTCAAGACCTACAGCCCTGAGACAATAAGAAAGGTGCTGTGATGGACAATAGTTTTTTTGAGAATGTTGCCAGCCTCATCCATCAGGCACGCGCTCACGTCGGGCGCACTGCCGACCTGACGATGTGTGTCACCTATTTTGAGATCGGCAGGATGATAGTTGAGGAGGAACAGGGTGGTAAGCCAAGGGCCGAATACGGACAGAGTCTGTTGAAAGGGTTGTCTGGATATCTTAACAAGCGCTTTGGCAAGGGTTTTTCGGTAGCCACTCTGAAAAACGCGAGGCAGTTCTACCAAATGTATGCCCCGGCGATTCAGCAAGCAATGCCTGCTGAATTGGGGAACAATGGTTCGGGGCAAAAAGGGCAGGCAATGCCTGTCCTTTCTGGAGCACAAAAAAGCCAAACAATGTTTGGCGAATTGGAATACCGGGCAAAAGTGCAAAAAAGCCAAGCATTGGTTAGCGTTTCTGATATAAGCAATTCAATCTCAATTCGCCAAGCATTGCTTAGCGAATTGCACCCATTCAAGCTGAGTTGGACACACTATCTGATTTTAATGCGTATCAAAAACCCTGACGAGCGCCGCTTCTATGAGATTGAGGCCATAAACCAACAATGGACTTATAGGCAGTTGCAACGCCAATATGGTAGTAGCCTGTATGAACGCCTTGCTTTGTCGCGGGACAAAGACGAGGTGATGAAGCTCGCCCAGGAGGGGCAAACGCTTGACAAGCCCCACGATATGCTGAAAAACCCGCTTGTGCTGGAGTTTCTTGGAATGGCTGAAGATGCCGCTTATAGCGAAACAGATCTGGAGTCGGCAATCATCGGCAAGTTGCAAAATTTCTTACTCGAACTTGGCAAGGGGTTTTTGTTTGAGGCGAGACAGAAGAGGTTTACTTTTGACGAAGACCACTTTATTGTCGACCTTGTGTTTTATAACCGTTTATTACAGTGCTATGTCCTGATTGATTTGAAAACAGAAAAGCTAAAACACCAAGATTTAGGGCAAATGCAGATGTATGTAAACTATTTTGACCGCCACGTCAGGGCTGAATATGAAAAGCCCACCATAGGCATACTCCTGTGCAGAGAGAAAAATGACAGCGTAGTAGAACTTACACTGCCGGAGGATTCCAATATCTATGCTTCTGAATACAGCCTTTATCTTCCTGACAAGGCATTGCTACAGCAAAAACTAGCCGAATGGGTTGAGGAGTTTGAGGAAATTAATAGCCTGCCAAACGGAGGCAGTGGCTATGAAATTTAACTTCAAGATACAACCTTTTCAGACCGAGGCCTGCTCAAATATTCTTCGGGCATTCGATGGCCAGCCAAAACAGGAAGCCTTCAGTTACAGGCGGGACTTGGGGATAGTCGAAAACTTGGTAGCCCCGCTTTTGGCAGGCATGGCCGATGATGAGGAAGACCTGGGATTTCGCAATGCGTCTGTTGCTCTCGATGACAGCCAATTGTTAAAGAACATCCGTCAAATTCAGCAGGAGTGCAATATCAAGCTGTCGCCCACCTTGGTCAAGAGCCTTGGGGCGGTATCCCTCGACGTGGAAATGGAAACGGGCACGGGCAAGACATATGTTTACATCAAGTCCATGTTTGAGCTGTATCAACGGTATGGGTGGAGCAAGTTCATCGTGGTGGTGCCATCCATCGCTATACGCGAGGGGGTAAAGAAATCCTTTGAGATGACCCAGGATCACTTTATGGAACTGTACGGCCTAAAGGCGCGGTTTTTTGTCTACGGTTCGTCAAACCTGCACCAACTGGATGAATTTTCTAGCGGTTCAGGCATCAACGTGATGATTATTAATATCCAGGCGTTCAATGCGTCCCTGAAGGAGGACGGGCGCAATAAGGAATCGCGCATAATCTATTCCAAAAGGGATGAGTTTGCATCCCGCAGACCCATCGACGTGATAAAGGCTAACCGCCCGATTGTTATTCTTGACGAACCCCAGAAGATGGGCGGCGAGGCTACCCAAAATGCACTGAAGAACAACTTTAATCCGCTGTTTTCCCTAAATTTTTCTGCAACGCACAAGACCTCGCATAACTTAGTCTATGTGCTGGATGCGCTGGATGCTTTTAATAAAAGGCTGGTAAAGAAAATCGAAGTCAAGGGCTTTGAAATCAGGAACCTGCGCGGCACCAACGCTTATATGTACCTTGCTGGAATAACTGTTGACCCAAAAAAACCGCCCCGTGCCAAGCTGGAGTTCGAGGTAAAACAAAAAAGCGGCATAAGGCGTGAAACCCATTTGGTGGAAGCAGGCTACAGCCTTTATGCTGGCTCTGGAGGCCTAGAACAGTATGCGGGCTTGTCTGTATTCGAAGTTGACCCAATAGGCGACTCCGTGACCTTATCAAATGGTGATATACTCCATGCGGGCAGTGCCATCGGTGACGTAAACGAAGCAGACATACGCCGTATCCAGATTAGGGAAACGATTAATTCCCATTTCGACAAAGAAGATGACTTGTTCAAACAGGGCATCAAGTGCCTGTCACTGTTCTTTATAGATGAGGTGGCGAAATACCGCAAATATGGCGAAGATGGTGAAGAACTGACAGGGGAGTACGGAAAAATATTTGAGCAGGAATATAGGGACGCGCTGAATGAGCGGCTGACGTTGTTTCCGTCAAAATATCAGGACTACCTGCGGGGCATTGACGTAACCGATACGCACAGGGGATATTTTTCTATCGACAAGCAGGGACACTCCATAGACAGCAAGGTGAAAAGGGGCAGTGATTTTTCAGACGACATTTCTGCCTATGACTTGATACTGAAAAACAAGGAAAGGCTACTCTCCTTTGATGAACCAACACGCTTTATCTTTTCACATTCTGCCCTGCGAGAGGGCTGGGATAATCCCAATGTGTTTCAGATATGCACGCTAAAGCACTCGGACAATGCTACGGCAAAACGGCAAGAGGTTGGCCGGGGTCTGCGCTTGTGTGTAAATAGCTTTGGCGACAGGCAGGACATTGACGTGCATGGCGAAACGCAGGTACACGATGTAAACAAACTGACGGTTATCGCAAGCGAGAGCTACGCGAACTTTGTTACAGACTTGCAGAGCAAGATCAGGGAAGACCTTTATGACCGCCCCACAAAGGCAAGTGTGGAGTATTTTACTGGCAAATCAATAAAAGTTGGAGAGGACACAGCGACAATTACTGAGCGACAGGCAAAAGCTATCAATCGGTATCTGTCAAAAAATGACTACATTGACCTTGACGATAATCTCACTAGTGCATACCACGAGGGGCAAAAAGCTGGAACGCTTGCCGAGCTACCAGAGGAAGTTGTCGGGATGGCAAGCGGAGTCCACGCCCTAATACAAGCCATCTTTGACGAGGGCGTACTGAAGAGCATGATTGAGGATGGACGCAACACAAAATTGAGTGATAACCCCCTCAATGACAATTTTTATAAGCATGAATTTCAGGAATTATGGAAGAGGATTAATCAACGGTATGCCTATGCGGTGGAGTTTGAAAGCCCTGAATTGATTAATAAATGTGTCGATGCACTAAATACTAACCTAAGCGTCACTCGACTTAAATACAACTTGACGGAGGGCATTCAGAGGGGCATCGAGTTTGATGTCACCAGCACTAAAACCAGGGATTTGAAAACTGCCGCTGGTAGTTCGGTGCGGTACGACCTCATTGGCAAAATAGCCGAAGGGGCTACGCTAACCCGCCGTACTGCATACGCCATTATTTCTGGGCTAAAGCCATCCATGAGCAACCTGTTTGCCGTAAACCCAGAAGAGTTTATTTCAAACGTAGTCGAGGAAATCAACAACCAAAAGGCGGCTATTGTGGTAGAACACATTGCTTACCATCCCAGCCAGGAGGAGCCCTATAGCACTGACATCTTCAATATGTCCAAGTCGTCCCAAGAGTATTCAAAGGCTTACCATGCTAAGCGAGCCATACAGGATTTTGTGTTTACGGACGGGACAGCAGAGAGGAGCATCGAGCGCGTTTTTGCCGAAGATTTGGACGTAGCCAGTGAGGTGGCTGTTTGGGCCAAACTCCCGCGAGGGCCGAAAGGGTTTTATATCCCAACGCCTGTAGGCAATTACTCGCCTGACTGGGCGATTGCGTTTAACAAAGGCTCTGTCAAACACATCTTTTTTATTGCGGAGACCAAGGGCACGATGGATAGGACACAATTTCGTGCCATAGAAAATGCAAAGATAGACTGCGCTATGAAACTTTTCAACGACATTCCCACTTCTGACGTAAAATACCACTGGGTAAATAGCTACCAGAGTTTGCTTGAGGTGATGCAGAAAATATAGTGGTCAGTTATCAGTTATCAGTTATCAGTGGTCAGTGGCCTTTTTCAGTGGTCAGTGATCAGTGGTCAGTTTGCGCCTTGCGGCGCGTTGAGGCGGCTATCGCCGCTCCTTGTTAAGTTATCAGTGGGTTGGTTTCAAGTTGGTAGTTTTCAGTTTTCAGTTTTCAGTGGGTTGATTTCAGGTTGGTGGTGGCCTTCTGTTAGTGGCCAGTGGCCTTTTTCAGTGATCAGTGGTCAGTGGCAAGTGGTTGGTGATCAGTGGCCTTTTTCAGTGATCAGTGGTCAGTGGCAAGTGGTTGGTGAACAAGCTACTATGTACATGGAGGCTATATGAAAACATATCTTTTACTAACATTTCTATCGGTATTAGGCGTGGTGGCCCTAATGGTGTCATGCAAAAAAAAGGAAACCCAGCTAACCATAACCCGTGCTCCTTATGGGTCTGATGCCGCGGGTGCAGAAATCGAACTATTTACTCTCACTAATGCAGGCGGAATGAAAGTAGTAATCACCAACTTTGGCGGCAAGATAGTTTCAATAATCGTTCCGGACAAAAACGAAAAAATGGATGATATAGTGCTAGGTTACAATACCTATCCCGAATGGGAAAAAGGTAATCCATACTTTGGCGCGCTCATTGGACGCTATGGAAATCGCATTGCTAAAGGCAAGTTTTCGATAGACGGCAAGCAATACCAACTCGCCCAAAACAATGGCCAAAACGCACTCCACGGGGGGCCTGACTTTGGCTTTCACAATATAGTATGGGCGGCAGAAGAAATAAAAACCAATACCGAAACCGGAGTTAAGCTCTCTTACCTATCTCCCGATGGCCAAGAGGGATACCCTGGCAACCTAGCTGTAAACGTTACATACCTCCTAAATAACCAAAATGAACTCACAATCAAATATAGTGCCCAGACAGATCAGCCAACCCCCATAAACTTAACCCACCACTCATTCTTCAACCTAGCAGGAGCTGATAGCGGAGACATATTAGAACACCAACTAATGATTAATGCAGACGCATTTACTCCCGTAGATGAAACCCTAATTCCTACAGGTGAAATAAGACTAGTCGCTAATACCCCCTTCGACTTTAGTACATCCAGAGCTATCGGAGAGAGGATAGCTCAAGATGACATTCAGCTAAAATATGGCAATGGTTACGATCACAATTTTGTCCTCAACAAAAATAGCAACAAACTAGAATTAGCCGCGACAGTAATAGAACCGCGGAGTGGTAGATGTATGGATGTTTTAACGACAGAGCCTGGTTTGCAATTTTATTCGGGCAATTTTTTGGATGGCACTGACGTTGGAAAGGGCGGCAAGCCATACCAATTTAGGACGGCTTTCTGCCTCGAAACCCAGCACTTTCCAGATAGCCCAAATATTGAAAATTTCCCCAATACCATCCTCCGCCCCGGCGATACCTATACTAGCGAAACGGTATATAGGTTTTATTGTCACTAGCTTTTGTTCAGTTATCAGTTTTCAGTGGGTTGGGTTCAAGTTGTTAGTGGTTTTCTGTTAGTTATCAGTTTTCAGAGGGTTGGTTGCGGGTTGGTGGTTGGTAGCTTTTAGTTTTCAGTTATCGGTTTTCAGTGGTCAGTTTTCAGTTAAACGACTATAACTACTTAACAAATACTGCTATGGAGTCGGCAAGAAAGTCGCCCAGGGGGAGGCGATAGAGGGGGGTGCTATTTTTCCATACGATAGGCGTGGCCGCTTCTTCTTTTATATCTTCAAAGCCGGCTACATAGATGGTTTGGTCTACGACAAAGATCGATTCGGCCATCGAATGTTTTGTAAGGTCGCCTAATATCTGGGCTATGCGATTTTTCCATAGCACTGCCACATGATTGCCATCTTTGTTATATTTTGAATCATATCCCACTGCATATATGTCAGAGCCAGATACATATACCGCGCTGGCCTCGGCCTGACTATCACCATTGGTTAAACGAAGGCGAGTGCTACCATTTTTCCAAACGGTGGCATAGGTATTTTCTTGGGTGTTGGTTTCATATCCTGCGATATAAGTGTTAGAGTCAGATACAAAAATTGATTTTGCGGCAGAACCAGCACCGCCTATTGATCGTTGCCTTCCGTTTGTCCAAAGGGTTGCCACTGGTTTATCTGCATCGTTATATTCATGTCCAACTACATAGACTGTTTTTCCTGAGACAAATACTGACTTTGCATAGGCAGACCTTTTGCCGTTACTCAGATGTTGTGGGTAGCCATTTTTCCATAGCATGGCGACTGCTTTGTCTTCCTCGTTTGTTTCATATCCGACCACATAGACATCTCCGTCTGATACAAAAACTGAGCTGGCTACTGAATCACGCTTTCCATCGGTGAGGCGCATGACATCAGCATTTTTCCAGAGAAGTGCAACAGAAGGTTCGTCACCATGAGCTTGATAGCCTGCAATCCAAGCTATGTCGTCTACTATAAATACTGACGTTGCCCAAGTATTTTTTGTGCCGTCACTCAAGTGGCGTGCTTGGCCATCTTTCCATATCGTGGCAGTTTGAATGAGTGCTGTGTTTTGCACTGTCCCCACTACAAAGACTCCTTTCAATGGAGCACTTTTCTCTTCTTGATTTTCCTGAGAAAAACTGGGCACTATAAATAATAGAATAAATATCAGATAGCTAAGAATTGTCTTTTTCATCAACCCTCCCTCTTAGGTAATTATACCTGTTTCTAGTAAAAAGTAATTGATAACTAGTATCATGTAACGCTTTAGATGCTTGCTTAACGGCGTAGCAAGTCCGCCTTGCAAGCATCTAGCGGTCGTGATATGCGAGCAAATCCCGACCCTAGTGCAGTGTAACATTTAAGTGTTACACTGCAC
>WRHW01000089.1 GCA_009783055.1 Holophagaceae bacterium | reverse complement strand
TGCACCTCGGTATGAGGGGACGCGAAAGCGGCACCCGCAAGTTTTTGAAAATACGGGCTTTGCTCGTGTTTGAAAAAACTTTGGCGTTTCGCGTTCAATCCCGATTGAACGCAACTTAGTATTATTATTCATTTTGGCCATGTTCCAAGCACTCCGAGCAATGTCTTTCATTATAACAGTTCAACTACAAAAAGTTGAATCGCTATAACCTTGAGAAGTTCTACTGCTCCAGGTCGTGATTTGCACGCAGAAAAGCAAGCATCTGCATCGTGAAATGGTATAGTCACAACCCGGCATCATGTAAAATTATTAATGGAGGCAATATGGAGTATGGGGAAACAAGTTTCAATAAAGCAAAACCAGACGTTACTGATAAACAAGCTGAATACACAATGATGAACATCAAACAAAACTTGCAATTTGGTTCCTACAAGTGGCGGGTGCTGGACAGGCAAGGTAACAAGGTCTTGATGATTACCGAGGATGTCCTTGAGAATTGTGTATATCACAACAATTTTACATCGGTTACATGGGAAACGTGTGATTTGCGAAAATACCTGAATAGTGATTTTTTACAAAGTTTTTCGGAAAAAGAACAGAGGCAAATTGCTGAAACAAGCATAATTAATCCGAATAATCCGCAACACAGGACAAGTGGCGGCAAGGATACAACTGACAAGGTATTTCTGTTGAGCATTGAAGAAGCCCATCGGTATTTTTCTGATAACAGCGACAGAAAAGCTAACGATTGGTGGTGGTTACGATCTCCGGGACACGGTGACGGTCTTGCTGCATGTGTCGATGGCGATGGCTTTATCAATGTTAATGGCTACAATGCTTATGACATCCATCTTTGTGGTCCACGTCCTGCGTTAATTATTACTCGGTAGCCTTTATCCTTTTAGGTTGCGTCAAGAACTGTCATTATAGAATCAGGAAGCAATCAATCAGGCGGTATTCGCCGAGTTGGATGTCTGACTGTTCAAAGAAAAAGCTCGATTTTTTACCAATCCTGTCTCAAAACTACTGATAAGCTCCATGGAGCATTGGATGAAAATTAAACTTGTATATCCCAGATGGAACAAACTTTCTGGTCAAACTACTTTCAACCTGCCTCCCCATGGTCCCGTGGTCTTTGCGGCCACTCTCCCAACTGATATAGAAATTGACTTTATTGACGAGAATGTCCAACACCTGGACATTAAAGACGATTGCGACTTGGTTGCAATTTCAATGATGCTCAGCACCCAGGTAAAACGTGGCTGGGAAATCGCTGACGAATATCGAAACAAGAACAAAAAGGTTATTTTTGGTGGGATTTCCACAATGCTTCATGCTGAGGAAACCTTGGAACATGCTGATTCGATATTTCTGGGTGAAGCTGAAGGACGGATGGAGGAGATCATCACAGACTGGAAAAATGGTCAATTAAAAAAGACCTATAATTTCATGTCTCAACAGCCACCAATTGAGATGATAGGGCCAGCCCGGCGGGATTTATACAACCGCGAATTATACAACCACAAGGGCGTGCAAATGGTAGACCTTTTTCATGCCTCCCGTGGATGTCGTTTTAGTTGCTATCCATGCGCCGTTTCATACCTTGGCGGCAGGTCATTCCGCCCACGTCCACTGGACAAAGTAATAAACGAGTTAGCCGGAATAGATAATAACCGCCTCTTTATCGTAGACAACACTCTGGCTCAGGACAGGGAATGGGAGATGGAACTTTTCAGGGAAACGATCCCATTAAAAAAGAAATGGATTAGTCACACTATTGAGGATGATCCTGAAGTGCTGAAAATGGCTGCCCAGGCGGGTGCCTGGTATGTGTATCAATCTATTTATGATACCTCGGACTACATAAGGGAACGGGTGAAACGCTACCACGACCACGGTATTGGCGTTGAGGGAACGATACTTCTGGGGCTGGACAGCCAGACAGAAGATGACATTAAAAAACTCATTGATTTCATTTTGGAAATAAATCTTGATTTGGCTGAGTTTACAGTATTGACCCCTTTCCCTCATACCAAAACATGGAATGATCTGGAACGCCAGGGACGCATTTTTGACCATGATTGGAATCATTTTGATGGCGGACAGGTGGTTTTTACACCCAAACATCTAACTGCTGCACGTTTGCAAGAGCTATACACTTATGCTTGGGAAACCTTCTATAAAGAAGAATCTCAAGAAGAAAAAATGTTCAAACTTTTCTACACACTTGCAGAACGCGAGATGGAAGACGGAACTTACCGTACGCGCAACAAACGACTGATTCATAAATCATTTGGACGCGACATAAAATGAAAGTGCCACAAAAATACTACGATGAAATTTTTCACTTTAAGGGTCAATGGGACGTGCCTTCAAGTTGTGGCCTGAAAATTGTTAATAAAGATAAAATAGTGGTAATCGTAACAGAGCTTTATCAGGATAACCCAGGGGCTTCGATTACGGATACAGGTAAAAATCTCGCCCAACAAGTCTGTAATGAAAAGGGTTTTGACATTAACGAAATTGTCTACATTGAATGCAATCCAGACACCAATTCAAAACTTTCGTTTTATAATGAAGAGTTTTTTCTGGTTACATTTACGGGTAGCAAACCTACCTACAGACAATTAAATGCTAAAGAATTAAAAAAATTATTCTCTACATCAACAGCAATTTGCAGTTCGACAGGAGATTCAATACTCAAGTCTCACGAATCAAGGTGCAACGCTATAAAATTCTACGTAAACCGGTATCATTTTTTTGCTCCCAATGATGAGATGCCTGATACAAGCTTCATTCCCGCAATGCAGCGCAGAAAAATGTCACGTTTGACGCGTCTTGTCATTGGTATCGCAGAAGAAATCATCCCGAAAGACAGGGAATTTCCACTCGTTTACGCTTCAAGATTTGGAGATTGGGGGCAGACGCTGGAGCAAGTACTTCGCTATTCCAAAGAAAAGGAAATTTCCCCGACTGGCTTTGGTTTTTCTGTACACAACGCAGTCCCTGCACAGCTCTCCATCCTGAAGAAAAATCACAGTGCCTATACTGCTATCTCAAGTTCGGCTCATACTTTTGATGCGGGTCTGGTAGAATCAGTGACCATGCTTTCAGAGCAAGAAGATGTCGTTTATATCTGTGCCGGAGAGGAAACGCCTGAAACTTATCGTGTCGTTTTGACGGAGGAATTTCAAAGATTTGCCATTGGTCTCTGGATAAGCAGAGAAAGAGCAGATGAAACAGCCATACCAGTCTACATTGATTTTTCTGAAAAGAACGATGTTCAGGGAAATGATTTCTCCCGCTCACAGGATTTCTTTCATTTCCTCAGCTCAATGACATCTCCTTATATCGGTCATCAATACATACTGCGCAAATGAAAAAAGCGTATATTCTCCTCAGAAAATCAGGTACCTTGCTTTGCTTCATAATATTTGGCTTGGGTTCTCTGGCAATTTCGATGACTGTTATCCCATTTTTATGGCTGCTTTTCTGGAATGTCGCCAAAAGAAAACTTGTTTTTACTCGTATCGTAAGGCTTTCCTGGTGCTTTTTCCGCAAAATCATGGAAACACTTTGGCTGATAAAGATTCAGGTATCCCAGAAAGATATTCTCACCCTGAAATCTGCTGCATCAACAATCATTGTGGCCAACCATACTTCATTGATAGACATTATTATCCTTGTTTCCCTGACAAATGATGCAACCTGCATTGTCAAAGGAAGGCTTTTTCAAAACCCCCTCATTCGCTTTATTCTGGCTAATGCCTTTATCGGTAATGACCAAGACCCAATAGAATTGATTGACCACGCCGTTGCCGCCCTTATGAGTGGCTACAACTTAATAATTTTTCCAGAAGGCACGAGAGGCAATGGAGAAGTAAAGCTCCGAAGGGGGGCAGCATATATTGCAATGGAAAGTCTTTCTGACGTTCTGGTGTTAAGAATTGATGCCGATCCGCCCCATCTCAGAAAGGGTAGAGGCTGGAGAGATGCAGGAGAAAAGAGGGTGGTTTACAACATAAGAGTAAAGGCTATTTTGAAGCCACAGATAATACTGAACACTGAAAAGAGCAGGAACATCAATGCCAGAATGATAACCAAACGAATCAAAGAAGCCTTTGATGAGACTTCGTAGGTCATGTAACATTTACTGTGGAGTTCTATGAACACAGACACACAAACCAAGCCCACACCGTTTTCTGCCAATTTTTGGTCGGCCAACGTCATCCAGATTTTTGAAAGAGCCTCCTATTATGGCATGGCTAGTTTCGTGGTCATTTACTTAGGTCAGCTAGGCTTCGGTAATTATTGGCCTAGCTTAATAAATTCTTTTTTGTGGGGATTAATTTACTTCCTGCCAATTCTCTCAGGTGCCATTGCTGACCAGATTAGGTTCAAGAGGGCACTGTTACTTGCTTTCGTCCTTTTGTCGTTTGGATATTTTGCATTGGGCTATCCAATATGGTTTGGGGGGGAGGTGCTGGCCATTGTGCCTGGAAATGAAGTCACTGCATCACTTGACTCTGTAATACCAGTGTGCCTTGGTGTTTTGTTCATTGGCGTTGGTGCCAGTCTTGTCAGACCTAGCATTGCAGGTACCATCCAAAAAACTGTCGGCTCCAGAATAACACTCGGTTTTGCTATTTTTTTTATGATCATTCAGTTTGGCAACCTCTTCGGTCGCATCATCAGCTACAAAGTCAGAAATACATCCGGTTTTGATTTAAGTTCCATCTTTTTGGTGAGTATGGTTGCTACAGTTGCAGCATTTTTCCTTGTGGTTTTTTTATACAAAGATACAGATATGGCAAGGATTACTACAAAAATGGAGAGATATGAAACTATAGTGAATATTTTACTGACTATCAAAAAATCCCTCACAGACATCAGGCTCGTCATATTTTTAATTATTTCCAGTGGCTTTTATATGATTTTTGCCCAAATCTATAATCTGTTGCCGCTATACACAAAAAAAACTGTTGAGCTAACACCGGCAATGGATATTTACACAGTTGCCAACCCAATTGTCATCATTACATTTCAACTGTTAATCACGAAAATATTTGTAAAATTTACGCCTATTAAAAGCATTTTCATTGGCACAGCAATTGTTGGTGCTTCAATGCTGGTTAATATTTTCCCGCTTTATATGGCTGGCGGGGTGACGCAGCTTGTCAATGACATAATTCCCCTCGGTAGCATTTTTATTGTCATGACTGTTGCCTTGATTGGCTTTGGTGAAATTTTTACAAGTGGCCGAATGTGGGAATACCTTGCTACGCTGGCTCCAAAAGGTCAGGAGGGTCTCTACCAGGGCTTTGCAAACCTGCCAATAGCTCTGGGCAGCATTGTGGGTGGTTTTCTGGGTGCATGGCTATTCAATGAAATTATGTGTAAAAATGCTACGGAGCTTCCCAACAGGCTCCTGCAACTAGACCCAAGGCAGGCCTGTCATGGTTGGATCATTCTGGCGTGTTGCGGTTTCGTATGCGCGTTTAGCATGTTTTTATATAGTCGCTGGATAGCAAAACAGATTTCAGCGACATGACCATATCATCTTTGTGATAGGCCGATTTTTCATCATTGACTCAGAGGGGATTTACGAAATCCATACACGCTGCCAATTACCATAGTAACCACCCCAAAGCCTGTAAGTTTATAACAATGGAGCAGTATTTCACTAACATTACAATTGCGCAAAATCACATCATAAAAAGCCTGAAGTCCCCAATTCAAAGGTGACCACCCACTAATAATTCTGCAAATTTCTGGCATCGCAAAGACAGGAACCCAAACACCCCCGATGGCCGATAAGATAACAATTGAAACAGCCCCAAAAACTGTAGCTTGGTGGTGCGTACTGGCCACACCGCCAACTAATGCTGCATAGCCTATAGCTGCAATCGCAGTACATACGACCACAAATAAAAGCGGCATCAGCTTGCCCACATATTCAAATGAACTAAGGCCAATCAATGAAAACACCCAGACCCCAACACATAAAATCAATAGAAACTGCAATATACATACAAACAAATAAATTGCAGCCTTTGACAAAATATAATAATATGAAGGGAAGGCTATAGTCCTCAGACGCACAAAACTTCCCTCGTCTCTTTCCTTTATTAAACTAGCAGAAAAAGACACCACAATAAAAAAAATGGCGAAAACTGTCCAGGCAGGAACATTATGCTGGACTGAATTGGGAGGATCGGTTTCTATACCTCCCTTGGTAATGATTCTTTTGTTAATATTTACAAAATCAAATTCATCTATGTTAGGGGCAGTAGTCCCACCCATACTTGAAGTAATAGCTCTAAAATTGAACATTTGAGCATGTATGCGAGAAAAAACAAATTCCATCTGAAACTTGGTGGAATACTCCCTTAACAACGAAACAACAGCATTCACCAATGAGTCCCTGATTGAAGGATCAGCATATATTTCTATATCCAGTACCTCCAAATCAGTCAAACTTTGACCACCAAAGAGCCTTGAGATCACTTTTGTGGAGTTATCTGACAATGATTTTGTAAAATTTTCCGGTATGACAATGCCTATCATATATTTGCCCGACCAGACATCATCTTTCAGCGAGGAAACTTCAGACTTATTATCGAGAACTGTAACATTAAAAAAAATTGATTCCTCTATCTTTTGCCTGACAGACAACCCGAATTGCCCCTCGTCCTTGTTTAACAACACAACAGGCACGTCAAGCTCCAACACCGACTTAAACGTGTTGTCCTGAATATATGTAATAGCTACTACCAGGGCGGCGGGCATGAAAAACATTATCATTAGGCCTGCTCTATCTCTAAAAAGAACGAGCAAATCTTTATACAATAAGGCCGCAATCTTTCTCAACTCAATAATCATTAATCCCTCACCTCGCGTCCTGTAAGGCTTAAGTACAAATCCTCAAGTGAATTTACTGATTTAGCATCGTCTAAAGACCCCTCAAATATCTTCTGACCATCGTCTAAAACCGCAAACCTCGAGCAAAGTTGCTGAGCTTCACCTAAATCATGGGACGTGTATAGCAAGGTGGTACCGCCCCTATTAAGATCCAACAGACCGTCTAATATTATTTTTTTTGACTGAATATCTATACCAGTAGTTGGTTCATCCAGTATTAAAAACCTGGGATCGTGCATAATACCAACTATAAGATTCAGCCTGCGCCGCATACCGCCAGAATAATGACCAACTAATTTATTTCTATGCTCGTAAAGGCCATAATTTTCCAGCAATTTATTCATTTTTGACTTCAATGTTTTGCCATCTATTCCGTACAACGCCCCAAACACCAGCAAATTCTCAAACCCAGTCAAAGTAGGATACAGTGCTAAATCCTGAGGGACATAGCCGAATAAAGGTTTGACTTTACTCATATGCCTGGGTACCAAACTACCGAAAATTCTAATCGATCCGGAATTGTAACGAATCAATCCACACACGGCTTTAATTGTAGTTGTCTTTCCAGTACCGTTCGGTCCCAATAGCCCAAATCTATCACCCTGCATGATATTTAGATTTAAACTGTTTACAGCGATTTTTCTGGATGAAGAGTAACATTTAACTAAATCTTTAATTTCAACTATCAATTCCTCACTCATAATTTGACCTTGTGTAACTCATTAAAAAACTCTTCTTCTTTAAGGGCGATTTTAAACAAAGAGTCTGATAGGTCTGCAAACGAAACGATCTCGCCACGTTCCTTAAATAATTTAGCGGCATCACAAGCAAATTCTCTCCAGGCATCACCTATTAAGGTCATTTCTTTCGACAATGAGTCAAGGCTGGAGTTTTGCAAAAGTTTTGATGACTCTGACAAAAAATCTGCATATATATATCTAAACCCAGCCCCTCCCGTTCCTATTTCTTCTTGTGTCCTCATGATATGTCCCAAAATCGCAATAGCATGTGATCTTTTTAATGTCTTTTCCCAAGTCCGCATACGTCTTGACAAAAATTTAATTCCATTTACTCCCTTTATTGGACCAGCCATCGCACCTACCATGTTGGCGCAGGTTTTTTTAATTCCCGTCCTTATTCCATGCTCCAGGTCCAAAGACTTTGGCAAACTTTCAACATAAAACATAGCCCCCTTTGGGGCAAACGCTCCTCTGGCAAACCTTGACAAGTCTAAATCATCAGATGAAAGTTGCTTTAATTCCCCCATAACGGAATCACTTATATAGTAGGAATCACCCTCTTTCCCAACTACAGCTATCAAGTGTGAATTAAAATTAAACCTTAACGCCTTTGGGAAGTACGAAAGATTATACACCCCTGCTCGCAGCATAACAGGTTGTTGTTTTTGTAATAAAACCTCATCCAATGCCAGCCTGGCCTTTACCGCAGTGCTAAATTTTCGAGTACGAATTTTTATATTTAGTGACTTACACAAATTCTTCAAAATAAACCCTGGTACATTCCTATAGGTAAGTAATGGCATGTTGTTTATTTTCATCAAAGGGAAATACAAAAAATACATTCCAGCCCCAATGCCAAACACCATGGGTTCACTAATCTTTTGTCCCCCAACGCAATAATAGTTTAAAGTATTGGTAATAGCCCCATTCTCACAGTGAGCGTATTGCTCATGCTTAAAATTATCTAATATCATAATGAAAGCCTTCGGTCTTTCGGCGAAGCATGGCCACAATTTTGAGACGAGTTGCTTTATAGCTATTTACGTTTTTGTTGTTCATTGACGGCGAGCCAAGCCCGCCTATGAACAACAAACGGCCATGATTTGCAAACAAATCCTGGCATAGCAGTTCAACTACAAAAAGTTGAACCGC
>WRHW01000088.1 GCA_009783055.1 Holophagaceae bacterium | reverse complement strand
TCATAATGAACGTGACGTAAGCAACCAAATAAACAGCGATTTGAAAGGACAAAATGCAGGAAAAGTCAGCGTGGAAGCCTCGTGTATCCACTTGCAGGCAAGTGGATACCGAGAGAATTTTTTTCAAACGCGAGCAAAGCCCGTAATCTCTCGGAATCCTTCGCTTTGCTCGGATATCCGAGGCTCCCACGCCGGCCATTCAGGCATGGCCAGTCTTCTTTCTCGCTTTCAAGTTTTTTGGCA
Source organism: Holophagaceae bacterium (assembly GCA_009783055.1). Lineage (GTDB taxonomy): Bacteria > Acidobacteriota > Holophagae > Holophagales > Holophagaceae > WRHW01. Next base: position 8,593 of record WRHW01000088.1, on the reverse strand, counting down.
TAACAGGCTTCATAATCAAAAACCTCTCGGTATCCTTCGGATACGCGAGACTGCCACGCCAAGTATTTTTTGAAACTTGTTATTTCGGACACGCTTGCTGGTATCTTGTTTCCTTCACCTTCCTTCTGCGGGCACTGCTTTCGCATTTTCGTGCTGTAAGGTTTTGAATATGGCTTTGGCATCAACCCAGCTTAAATTTATGCACCTCGTTTTGCAGATTTACGGCAAACCTGGCAAGCTCTGAAGCAGTGCGGGCTATTTCGTTGGTTGTGGCTGACATCTGGGAGGTGGCTGAGGCTACAACTGTTGCCTCTGTCACGCTATGCTCTACCTGTTTGGCCACTTCTGAGCCGGCAGTGGCCTGCTCGCTTGTAGACGCTACTGACTCCCGTGTACGAATCGCAAACTGGTCAAGGCTTACCCTGATTTTTTCGAGTAGAGATACTGTAGTGGCAACCATTTCACCACCGTTTGCCACCGAATTGCGGGCCTCAATGTTGTGTTGGGCGATTTCTTTTGCTGATGTGCCACTGCGTTCTGCCAGCTTTCTGACTTCTTCAGCGACGACCGCAAACCCCTTGCCCTGCTCGCCTGCCTTCGCGGCTTCAATGGCGGCGTTTAGAGAAAGCAAGTTGGTTTGATTGGCAATCTCCTGAATGACACCAATTGCCTGAGCTATTCTGCCAGTTGTGCTTGTGATGTCTTGCATAGCATTCTTTGTGCTTTCGCCTGCCTCGTTGCCCTGTCGGGTTGCGTTGAGGGCTTCATCGAGTTGGTTGAGAGATTCCTTTGCCCCCCTGCTCACTTCGTCAATCGAAGCAGAAAGCTCTACCATTGCGGCGGCAATCCTCTCTGCACCATTCTTTTGGGCATTTGCGCTACGGGCTATGTCTTCTGTGGTGGCCTGCATCTCTTCTGCCGCGGCAGACAGCTCGTGTGAGCCACTGGAAACACCCTCCACTTCCTGCGAAATGTGATCTATCAGACCTCTTAATCCAGCGACGGCTGTGTCAACATCCTCTGTAATGTCCCCCAGCTCATCGTTGTATTTCCTCTTACATGAAACCGTAAGGTCATGGTGAGCTAGACGGTTCATAAAGCCCCTAAGAACTATCAACTGGCTAACCACATACTTGGAAATAAAAGCACCTATGAGCACGGAGACAACTACAGAAATAGTAGCGATCGTAATCAAGAATATCCTGGAACTCTTAACGGTATCTTGATTGCTTTGCACCATGGTTGATGCAACGCCATTAATTGCTTTGACCAGGTCGTCGAGGTCTGACATTAGGGCGGCAGTGGCTTGGCCGATTTCCGGGCGTCTAAACATAGCCATCGCCTCATCATTTCTGTTGGCAATGCCCGCCGCAAGCAGAGCATCGGATAGCCTCCTGTATTCTGCACGACTTTCCCCTGATTTTTTTGCCAGTGCCACCAAATCCTGTCTATTGGCTCTCTCAAATATTTCGACTATTTCTTTGGCCTTCTCCGTATAGCTATTCCATGCGTTATCATAATTTACTTGCAACTGACGCAGGTCTGCGGGGTCTATTCTCAAAATCGCATCTCGCCCAATGATGCGGGCAGTTGCAATATCACTAGCCAGTCCGCCTACAAGTTCAGTTGTGCGGAGGGGGCCAGTGTACAATCTCAAATCGAGATCGCCAATTGTATTGAGTGCACGAATCCCTTCTCCTGCAACCACAATTGTCAGCGCAATAGTGATGAGAAAACCCAACAGCAACTTGTTACGCATTTTTAAGTTATAGTACCAGTTCATAATTGTTCACCTGCAAAAAGTGTGCAGTAGCAATTGCACAGTGGTTGAAGGAATTGTAACTTTCTGCCTTGATTGTAACTGAGGTGTTATCTTTGGGTAATAGTCAGATTCGGATTTTGCAATTTTTGTGCAAAATTTTTGAGATTCTATTTATTATTTATACATTATGCCGCTGTGTTCTACCGAACCGCTATAATCATCCTTCAAAGCCCATTCGCTGTAAATGAGTGTCAGCTTCAGCTATCCCAGCGTGCTTAGCTCTAAGGAACCACTTGTGAGCCATCGCGCGGTCGCGTGACCCCCCGTAGCCCCAAGCAAGGAATTGGCCGGCAAAAAGCATTGCTTCCACATGTCCCTTCTCGGCGGCACGGACGAGCCACTCCCTAGCTAAGACAATATCTTGAGGGATATAGTGGGAACCACTACGATATAGCATCCCAAGTTTGAACATTGCTTCTGGCTCGCCAGATACTGCTCTTTTTTCAAGCGCATGTAGAGCGCGATCGGGGCGAAAAAATCGAGCAAACACCCACAAACCCCATACAGTCACTGGAATGAGCGCAACAAGCGCAGGAACAGTCCCAATGGCCGATAGTCCATCTTTGTATATCATCCAGGCAACAAACGCTAAAAGAGAAAGTAAGCCAGTCCATAGGAAAATTTGAGCCAGATACTTGAAAAAACTTGTGAATACCGCCGAAATAAATGATTCGTAACAATTTTGAACAAAATGGACAGCCTCAAAAAAGGAATCCGTATGATGAACTTTTTTTGTCACTTGAGGCACTTCAAAATCATTGTGAGTCGGCTCCGACTGCAACTCACCATTCTCTTTCGCAGACTCATATTGCTCAAGGAGAGCCTGCAACCTATTCCGCCATCTCTTTGCGGCTTCTGGATCATGGTCTAAGGTATCACCTGCCTCCAGAGCCACGGCAAGTATTCGGACGGAGGGCAAATAACCATTCCTTGCCGCAATTTCATGCCACTTCCGTGCTTCCGCTCGATTTGCTGACAAATAATATCCACCCAAACGCCTAGCCTCACCAATTTCCCATGCGGCTACCGGATGACCTTTTCCAGCGGCCCCAAGAAACGCCTGGCCTGCAACATCATCCCTTTGTTCGATTTTGCATGTCTGACCCCATTCATAGAGTGCATCCACGTTTCCGCACCTAGCGGATTCTGCAACCATAGCCCTTGCCATGCGCCAATTTTTTGAATACCTTGCCCACTTCAACCACAGATCACCTTTGTTTTCAAAGCAAAACAAAGCGATAACTTTTCTAAACGTAAATTCCAGACGCCAAATATCACCATCGTCACCAAAGTCTATAGTCCACTTGACTATAAAATAAGAAACAACCAGCGCCAAACCCATGAGAAGCAGTAATGCGACAAGGAAAGCCAAATCGCGTGATCCAGCTGGACACAATACGATCAAAAGGGCTGTGCTAAGTGGCACAAATAAAAATATGAAAAACCAAGTCTTGCCACCGGTTGACAACGTATTCCAAGTTGAATCTTTGTGATTTTTCATAAGGCGCACCGCTACAAAAAAAACCGTGTACTACAATTCATGTAAATATTACGTAAAGTAGTGACTTAAATCAACGATACAACCGAAAAGAATTGCATCAAATGAGTTATTTTTTATTATATTGTTTTCAATAGAGCTAATTTCCGACTGGTAATAGCCCTCGTTTGGAAAAGAGCTCAGGATAAAATAAAATTATGGAATGGTCACATTCTGCCATCGTATTGAAGCCTACTCCCTTTCAGGAGGGTGGGCTGGTGGTGTCTTTCCTGAATGAGCATGGAGAAAGAATTGCAGGTCTGGCAAGGGGGGCAAAAAAGCCAACTGCAAAGTGGGTATCTGCCTTTGAGCCTCTTAGCTTTGTGAAGGTTCGTTTTTTTGGCAGGGAACATTCGGACATCAGACGCGTGACTCGTTGCGACCTTCAGTTTTCGCCGATGACACTTGGGCATCTGGAGTCTAGCCTTGTCATTGCATGTTTGGCTGATGTTGTTGACAAGATAGCCAGAGAGGGAATAGAAGACCCACGACTATTCCGCCTTATGTGTGTATGCTCCGGAGCAATAAAGCAGTATCCTGACAAAGCATTATCTATCCTAGCTTACTGCGAGCATTGGCTATTGCACTGCATTGGTGTGCTACCCAATTCAGGGGTCTGTGGCAATTGCGGACGCAGTGATACACCATTTGCATTGATGGGTGATTTGGGTTGGTATTGTTCTGCCTGCACTCCTTCAGACCATTCCGAATCACTGCCAGAAGGCGCAAAGGGGCACCTGCAACAGTTGAGAAACTCGAAGGCGGAAGATGCTCCAGAACCAAATAGTAGCCCAGCATCAATTGCCATAACGCACCTCCTTCGGGCGCGACTCTTAGAGGAAATAGGCCACATCAGGAGTTACGAGGTACTGTTTAAGTTGGTGGTAGAGCAACAATAGAATTCCCCCTCCCTCCTAGCTAGGAATTGTCTGCAAGTCATGGCATAGTATTATTATTCGCAAGCGGACATTGCAAGCGAAAGTAGCTACATAAGGTTTGATACCGAGTCGCAATCAAAAGATTGCACCTCGGTATCAGGTGACGCGAAAGCGGCACCCGCTAGTTTTTGAAAATACGGGCTTTGCTCGTGTTTGAAAAAACTTTGGCGTTTCGCGTTCAAAATATTTTGAACGCAACTTGGTATTAACTAGTAAAGGTTGCAGGTACAGGGCGTGACAGATTCATCACTAATCAGAAATTTTTCGATAATTGCACACATCGACCATGGAAAATCCACTCTGGCAGATAGGTTACTGGAATTGACGCAGACAGTAGCAAAGCGAGACATGCAGGAGCAAATCCTGGATGACATGGAACTAGAGAGGGAGCGAGGGATAACCATTAAGGCTCATGCAGTCACCCTAAAATATTCAGCTCTGGACGGTGAGACATATACTCTAAACCTGATAGATACGCCGGGGCATGTAGATTTTACATATGAGGTCAGCAGGAGTTTGGCGGCCTGCGAGGGGGCGATACTTGTTGTGGACTCTACCCAAGGGGTTGAGGCTCAAACCCTGGCAAATACTTATCTCGCACTGGAAAATGAGTTAGAAGTTTTTCCGGTGCTTAATAAGACAGACCTGCCTTCGTCCGAACCTGAGAGGGTTTTGGAGGAAATCGACCAAGTAATTGGCTTGGTGGATACCGAACACTCCGTTAGTATTAGCGCAAAGACTGGCCAAAATTGCGAGATGGTGCTTGAAAATATCGTAAAGCATATCCCTCCACCCGTAGGAGAAAGGAATGCGCCACTACAGGCACTGGTCTTTGACAGTTACTATGACAGCTATCGGGGTGTGGTTTGTTTGCTTAGAGTAGTAAATGGAATCCTGAAACCAGGCCAAACAATCAAATTTATGCACACTGGGTCTACCTATCGTGTTGACGAGATAGGTATTTTTAGCCCTAAGATGGCCAAGACGGATGAGCTATCAGTAGGCGAGGTTGGCTACCTGATTGCATCAATCAAGCAGTTGTCGGATGTAAGCGTTGGCGATACAGTCACACATACTTTGACTACCAATACCAAACCAGCTACAGAGCCACTCAAGGGTTTTAAGGAATTGCAACCAGTAGTTTTTGCAGGTATTTTTCCAACTTCCAGCGACGACTTTGAAAACCTGCGGGATGCAATGGAAAAATTGAGACTGAATGACAGCTCCTTCAAATTTGAACCTGATACCAGTCAGGCACTTGGTTTTGGCTTTAGGTGTGGATTTTTGGGACTGCTACATATGGATGTAGTACAGGAACGCTTAGAGAGAGAGTTTGACCTTGACCTTATCACTACCGCCCCATCTGTGCGATACCATATAACGATGACCACGGGAGAAGTCATTAACGTAGATAATCCTGCCAAGATGCCCATAGTTCAAAAAATCAAATCAATAGAAGAACCAATAATCGAGGCGACAATTTTGACGAGGCCGGACTTTGTAGGGCCTCTGCTAAAATTGTGTGAAGAAAGGCGTGGCATACAGCAGAGGCTCGAATATGTTGGGAAAGATAGGGTGATGCTGGTATATGACCTGCCCCTAAATGAAGTAGTGCTAGACTTTTATGACCGCCTAAAAAGTCTTTCAAAGGGATATGCCAGCTTCGATTACCATATGAAGGACTACCGCGAATCAGACCTAGTAAAAATGGATATTCTGGTAAATGGTGAGCCTGTAGACGCTCTTTCGGTATTAGTTCATAGAACAAAGAGTCAATTCATGGGGCACCAGTTGACCGTCAAGATGAAAGAGGTTATCCCCCAGCAGATGTTTGATGTGGCCATACAGGCGGCTCTGGGCGGAAAGATAATTGCTAGAACAAATGTTAAGGCTCGCCGAAAGGACGTACTAGCCAAGTGTTATGGTGGAGACATTACAAGAAAGAAAAAGCTATTGAGCAAACAAAAAGAGGGCAAAAAGCGCATGAAGTCAATAGGCTCGGTAGATATACCCCAGGAAGCATTTTTGGCAATATTGCGGGTCGGAGAGGACTAATATAGCCAGTTTCGGTTGCAAATTTTAATGATTGGCTGTCCAAATGTTGCAAATATATAGGTTGCTACAGTGATTATTTCCATCAACGACAGAAAACGGCATTATAGCAACACTATTTTGGGTAGTTCATAATTGCCACGGTTTTTTGTGTTTACGGTATGTGCCCCAGGACACAAGTGGCCAGTGACAAGTGATCAGTGGCCAAAAGCTGACTATAAACTTGCTGGAATTTACACTGAATTACCATAAGTTGAATTGCTATATATCCACACATGCAAATGAATAAAATTTTTCAAACTTGTTTTGAAAAGTGGAAAACGTTATATGCTATGATCAATATCGTAACACTAGGGGGTAGTATGGGTAACACACAGGTGGCCTCAGAAATCACAAAGGCTTTACATGAAGCCGAAGAAAAGGCGGCACATTACGCGATGGTGGTTGAGGCAGTCAAGGCCGAGGCTACCCACTACGCTCGAATTGCAAAGGAAGCAGAGATTAAGGCTTCTGACCTTGCCAGGGAGGCAGATGGGGCAAAGTCCAAGGCAATGTTGTTGGCTAAAAAAGTGGACGAGATTGCCATTGAGGCCGACCAATATGCTAAGGAGGCCGATGAAATTAAAATAAAGGCCGAGCAATACGATAAGGCCATCAGTGAAGGAGGTAAAAGTGCAGATCGAGCTATACTCAAACGAGAATTTGAATTAGCCGAAGCCGATTACCTCAAAGCTAAAGAAGCTTACATAGAAATTTTGGAAGCGGCCATTAAATAGGTACACTTGGAACCATCATACTGCTGGCAAAAGCCTTTGTTATACCATTTCATCTTTCCAATGCAAGTAATACCTGCTGTAAATCTGCGCCGGGTCATACCAAGTTGCTCCCGTATGGGTGCAACTTGGTATAATAACTATTTTCTATCGTTTCAAGAAGCCGTATTCATACACCTTAGGCTCAATCTTTCTGCCGAGGGCTTTTAGGGCATCCCTTAGTTTTGAATCGAGCAAATTGAAATTTTCGTCTTCGCTTTTGGCGTTCATCCTGCCCTTTTCATTGCGTCCCTTGAAATGCTCTCGGATGTCATACAGGCTTGCATTTACATTGACATTGGGCTGGGCGTGGTAATACTTCCATAATTCCCTGCCTGCATCAAATACGGATTTGGCAGTCGCTGAAAACTCCAAAGGAGCGTTAGGTTTTTTGGTTCCTTGTAATGATCCTGGCACCATTGCTTCCTCATGATCAGGTTTGATTTTTCCCGCGATGAAGTCAGTCATAAAACTGCTGTCAAACTTTGTTCGGGCATTGACTTCATTTTCTGTGAAGGGCATCCAGGAATTTGTGCCAAATGCCGATTGGATTCCGTTTACGAAAAGGGTAAAGGTAAGGCAATCAGTATGAAATTCTGTGTCTGCTTGCCAGTTATCTTTGGGGTGCAGAAATTGATCTCTGTCGTTCAGCCATGTGGCAGGGATAATTTTTCGTACTGAATAATAGATAGATGTCTCAATCAAGTTGTCTTTGGACACCTGCCAGTTATGATTGTCTGCAGGAACTTTCATGTGGGGTTCACCAAATCTTACCAATCTCTGATTCTGAAAATCACTTGCAACACCAATTATTGTTGCAATAGAATCTGAATTTGTGACCCTGAAAATTTTTACCCAATCGTTGATAAAGAGCTCTTCATCAAATGAATGAATAGTTTTGCTTTCAATGCACTCCCCATCACAATCAAAAACATCTGCGGATATGTTATCAAAAATAGCTTCCTCTCCAGTGTTCCAGATCATAAATCCAATTGGAAAGTCACCGGCCACATTGTCAAATGTATTTGCCGGAGAAATAAAAAGTTTTTCTAGCCTTGCTTTGAAAAAACTTCTAAAGACACTGAATCGAGGTGCTTGCAGGTTCTTGAGTTTAGAAAAATTGGCTAGAATCACGCCATTGAGTTCTTGATATATTCTTGTCAAGAATTGAATATACAATTCGCGTTTGGCATAGCCCATTTGCTTTGAGTATTTTGTATGAATTTCTGAAACTGCAACTCCACTGCGCTTTTCACCTTTTCTATTGTCGGCTTCCGCGTACGGCGGATTGATGTAAATAACCAGCTTTTTCCGCTTTTCTGTGTCGTTGATTATTTTCTGCAACTGCAAGGGCAATTTTGAAAACTCATCATTCAAAAAGTCAAACTGGAAAATGTGATCTTTAAGCAGGTTTGCCCCGTTATCTATACGG
>WRHW01000087.1 GCA_009783055.1 Holophagaceae bacterium | reverse complement strand
TCCTTTCAAATCGCTGTTTATTTGGTTGCTTACGTCACGTTCATTATGACGTTTCGCGTTTAATCCCGATTAAACGCAACCTAGTATTAGGCCCCCCTTAAGTTGGTGGTCTTTGTAATTTCTCGGGAGCGGTATCCCAGATGCCAGCAGATTTAGAACAATCTGTAATTGGGTTAAGTCTTTATTACGTTTAGCCATTATTTTGATGTCGCGCTTCATTCTTGTGGTCAGGACAATTTGAAGCATAGTTACTCTTTCAAAGCGTATGCGATAGCTTCTTCTGCAGTTTCAAAAGGGCCGTGCAAATTTCTCATTTGGTTTGAGTCATCAACTGCTTCCTGGAGGCTCAGCGGTATGCGCCTTTGGGATGTCTCAAATGGTAGGCCATTAGCAGTAAGGGAGGCTTTCAAAAACATTCTGATGGCAGTTGGCAAATTAATACCCATTTCTGAGAAAAGGGATTCAGCCGCCTTTTTTGTTTCCGAGTCAATCCGAGTTTGTATTAGAGCCATCGGGATACTCCTATTATAGTATTTGTTTGTACTACCACTGCATTTGATTGTCAAGTATAGTTTGCCATGGCTCAGCGAAGGAATAGGCCGAATGGTTGACGAGGAAGCAAGCGAAATAAGTGTGCTTTGCCTTGGGGCGTATTCGGCAAATACAAAAGCCGGCAATTATGAACTATCAAAAGTAATATTGCTATAATGTGGCATGGTGTCTCTGTGAAATCACAATCTACACAAAATTTGCCACATGACTTCCCCCAGAGGGTTCCAATAAAAATTATCGGTAAAGAGGGGGTACTAGACCCCACAGCGATAGCGTCAGTTATCTATGATCGGCTTGGTAAGCAAGATCAAGAAAGTTGGAGCTCCAAAAAAAATGGAGCATATATCAGCTATACATTTTGGATAGATCTGCCGGACGAACATGCCGAAGAACCACTGCGTCTGGCAATTCAAGCCTTGCCAGGTGTGGTGATGCAATTGTAATTTTTATTTAATTTTATATCCAGACAGGTAATCTACTATTTCTTTTGCGTCGTCGCGAATAGAAACAGCACTGTCCAATATTTCTTCTACCTGTGACTTGCTTGTACTCATGGTGTCATTAATTTCTTTTATGCTGTCAGAAACGGATAGGATAGATGTCCTAATCGCATCGCTGTTAGATGCAGACTCTGCAGAATTTGAGGTAATGTTTGAAAGCCGATTATGAATGGATTCGATATTTGACAAAGACGTGCTGGATGTTCGGGTAAGTTTTTCGTTAGTTTCTACGATTCCCACCATTTTACTAATAATTTCATCCACGCTGGAGGTAATCATTCTGATTACCTCTTCTGACTCTCTGACCGTTTGCTGGGTTTTGTTTGCCAGGCTTCTAACTTCATCAGCTACAACGGCAAAACCAGCCCCCAACTTGCCTGCATGAGCGGCCTCAATTGAGGCGTTTATGGAAAGCAGATTGGTTTGATCAGAGATTTCTGTAACAGTATCTAAAACAATTTTTACTGCGCCAACCTTATTTGTCAGTGTTTGGAGTTCATTCGCCAGGGTACGGTTATTATGGGCTGTGCTATTTACGCCATCTGCTAACTCTTTTAGTGCGATACGTGCATCAGACAATTGCTGGTTTATACCCTCTATGTCTCTTTGTATAGAATTAGCATTTTGCGCGGCCAGCTGAGCCTGTTCTCGGATGTTTCCACTTTGTTCTGAAATATGTTCCACCATATTAGTTGCCGAGGAAACCTTGACTTGTATTGAGGACGCGGCTGTAATAAAGTGCTCAGCCTGGGTTGCACTTCCTTCTGCCATTGTATAGGCATGTCCAATGGTCTGTTTAATGACGTTTTGCAACATATTGATATTGTCGGCAATGGCTCCAACTTCGTCTTGATTTTGTACATGAATTTCCTTGGTGAAATCCTGATTTTCTGCTACATATCTAATATCTTTTGCAATACCAATCATAGATTTTGCTATAATACGGGCAAACGGGAAAGAAATCAGAAATCCTGAGGCCAATATTGCAAGGCCAATGAATATCTGTGTTGTTAATATATTCTTAATAATTTGCTTTACTTCATTCATTTCCATATCCACACCGATAATTATTTTATTGCCAGCACTTGTAGTCATAGGCATAAAATATGATCTGTGGTAGCCAAAAGTATCATTGTACTCAGCTATCGCTGGTTTCCATGTTTTCCAAGCCTCGAAAAGTTTTTCATCGGCATCCTCATATTCCTCCAAAGGAAAACAAAATTCACCTTTGTCGATGTCACTTTGGGTGGAACCATCTATCACATATTTGACTGTAGAATCCTCAACCGTCATCGAATATAGATATTCCATGCCGATATCTTCAGCGAACTTTCCCATAGAAGCTACTAATTCTATATATGTTTCGTCTGACATTCTCTTTTCGCTTAAAGCGAGGTCTATGTTTTCTTCTCCAACCACCCGTGTGTATGTATGGGCGGCTATGGCCAATCGTTTATCTATTTCTTTCAACTCTGTCGCAGTTTCTGACCTGATAGTAAATGCCGTATAGAATGATATGATGACCAAATTTGCAAAAGTAAACAGACATATAACTTTTACCTGCAACGCTAATTTACTCCAAAACCGCAACATTCCATTCCCCACAAAAATCTATTATAGATTCTACGTCTCTATATTCATACCACAAAAAATTAAAAATTATTAGTAATACAGGCGTTTGGCTTGTGACAAGCAACGCTTGGAGCGTGATAAACCAACATGGTCGCATCTCTAAAATTTTGTAGTAGTTTTTTTACCAATCCACCGTAGCCCATAGTTTCACATTTTTTCTACATTAGAGAAAACAATTGCAGGAATTAGGCTACCTGATAAAATTTATCTTGCGCTGAGCAATCACCATTATGATTTACCTGGCGCGTTGGCAAATCCATTAGGAGCAATACATGAAAAAACAAACAGTTGGGCTATCCATGATCGTTGCAATGCTTGCATTGCCGGCCTATTCCCAATCAACCGAGGGTTCTGAAGGCAAGTTTACGGTTACTCCCTCATACGTTTCTTCCTTTATGTTTCGTGGCATGAGGCTTGGTGGGCCGTCATTTCAACCATCAGTAGAATATTCTAAGGGGCCCTTGACGTTGGGTATTTGGGGCAACTTCCCTATAGCTAACAAAATTGAAGGCGTTTCGGACCCAGAATTTGATATATACGCTTCTTATGACTGGGAAATTGTACCAGACGTTCTAACAATACGACCTGGCATCACAGCCTATACCTTCCCAAGAGCCGAAAATGATGATGGGTTTTATAAAGCGACTTATGAGCCAAATATTTCACTGGTATATTCTGTCGGTGGCATCGATTTTACGGGAACTTATTACTATGACTTAGTTATGAAAGGCCCCACCTATGAATTTGGGATCGATTATTCAATTCCACTTAAACCCTTGGGCATTGATTTAGAGTTGTCTGCGCTGGTAGGCAATTATGACTGGTCAGAGAGTGAGAAATCAGATGAAAAAGTTGCAATTTCTGGCAACTATTGGCAGGCTGGTATTGCTATTCCTTATGAGTTCTCAAATAAATCTAAACTTGTTGCAGGTTGGTATTATTCGGAAGGGCGTGAAAAAAAATCTGACCACGAAGGCCGGGGCGTGTTTAATGTAAGTTATTCATTTGTCTTTTGAGCACTTCCCGCATATTGTGTAATAAAAGTGCAATAAACTAAAGATGCCCGTAGACTATAGCTGAAATTGGTTTGCTCCAGTGGTTCTGTTTGTCACATTCAGCACATACGGCAATTGTCTTCGCTTAAACTCGCTGTTTTTTATCAGACTCTGTATGCGGGGCAGTGTCGCTCTGGCTTCAATCAAATCTTGCCCCTCTAAAACTTCTTCCAGGTCATAAAAAATTAGATCATAGGGTCTGTTGGCCTCAATCAGAGTGCCCAGAATTGCGTCTAACTGTCTATATGGAATCAAACTGGATTCGTCGGTCTGGTTAGGTCTCAATTCAGCCGTAGGCTGGCGTTGGATTATTTCTAGCGGAATCAAATCTCCCAGCTCCCTCGCAACAGTGTAAACCCTTGCCTTCAGTAAATCTCCAAGGGGGCCAAAGGCTCCTATGCCATCGCCATACATTGTAAAATAACCAGTTGCTATTTCACTCTTGTTCCCCGAATTGACTACAGCACAGCGATTTGTTCCCATTCGCTGATGAATTATGGGTTCGCTGGTAAGAGCCAGTAATATCATCGCACGACATCTGCTCTGAAGGTTTTCATCTGTAATGCAGAATTGTCGGTCAGGTAATACTGTTTGCAATGATGTTACTGCCCCACTAAATGGAGGTTCTGCGTCAATTTCGATGTATTGAATACCAAGCCTTTGAGCTTGGAGCTTTGCCAGTAATATACTTTCTCTACTTGTAAATCGAGTTGGTATGGCAACGCCCAATACTTTTTCCGGACTAATTGCTTGAGATACTAAAGCGGTCAAAACAGAGCTATCAATCCCGCCTGAAAGCCCGATTACTACCGACTCGATGTTTTGTTGTAGCAAGTTGTCTTTGATGCCCATAGTAAGTGCCTTGCATAGCCATTGCCCTTCTTTACTTGATTCATAATTCCAATGAGACCCATCCTTTTCTGTGTCCACAATACAAACATTTTCATCAAAGACATTCAAGCGTTGCGTTTTGCCAGATGGCTGTATCAAACAACTTTCTCCATCAAACAATAGACTGCCGTCAGCACCAACCCTATTGATAAACACAATTGGAATGTTATATCTTTTTGATTGCTCTGATAAAAAATCCCATCTCTGTTGAGATTTTGGTGGCAATGCCCATGATGGCTTAATGCTACTAGGCACATAGCTACCGACAGAACAAACACTTGCTACCACGTTGATAATTATCGTTGCACCAGCTTCAACTTGATGCGCAAAAAGGCTAGGTTGGTCTTCGCCTATCACTAGCCCTATTTTTTGACCAGAATATTCTATCGGCAAATATTGAGTTGTTCTGCATCCATTATGAGTATCCAAGTCAAAACCAAGGCTTTGAAAAACCCTTGTGCGAACCCTTCCATGCTCGCACCACCATAGCTCATTCGAAAGATTGGATAAATCATTTGAAATGCAAGTCCCAAAAATTAGCGGCACCGCACCGGTAATTGTCCTCAAGCGATGACTTTCCTCTTCAACAGAATGCAATAAATCCGCAGAAAGTTGCCACACCCTTGGATGACAACCAAGCACTGCCAACTCTGGAGCCACAACTAGGTCAGCACCTAACCTTATCCCCTCCAGATATGCCTCTTCGATAGCTTTACTGTTCAATTCTGGTTTGCCAAAAGCAACATTTATTTGCAGAAGAGCGATTCGCATACTATTAGTATGCCTCAAATTTACCATCTGATAACAAACTTACTTCCCCCCTCTTCCCGCCTCTTTACAGTCAAGTCTGCACCCATGGCACTCAGCCACTTATATGCAAGTGGCAATCCCAGCCCAGTTCCATTCTGGCGACCACTTTCAAATGGCCGGATAATCCTATCCATATCATCACTTTCTAAACCGCTCCCCATATCAAGAATTTCAATCACTTTTTCGGAAATATTGACATTGACCTCCGCAGAATCAGGACTTGCCTGGCAAGCATTTTCAATAATATTTATCAACGCTTCTTTAAGTAAAACCGAATCAGCCTCTGCCCGCCCTACCCCACGCCTCTCTACCACCACTTTTGAACTACAAGGTCGACGGCGAATTTCAGTTATTGCTTCATCAGCTACCATGGCCAGATCGGTTAGCATTCTTTCAGGAGAGAGTGGTTTAGCCCAAAGCAAAAAACTTGTTGCAAGTTGTTCCAGCAAAGTAACTTCCTGGAGAATTTCACTTGCCGCCTCTGTCTGCCCACTTTTATCCAAAAGCTGACCTTGTACTCGAAGAACTGCCAAACCATTTTTTAACTGGTGCGCCAAACCTGCAGTCATTTGACCCAACTCTGCAAATCTGTTCTGCAATGCCAGACGTTTTTCTTCATTTTCGCGATTTGTCACATCCTCAAACTGAACAATTACCCCAACACTAGCCGGAGCTAAAATTTTCCGTATCTCCCATCGCCGACTATTCCTGTCGGTGACGCGCCGTAGATCATCAGAGTCTGTTGCAAGAGCTTCCAGCATCCAAGGCAAATGTTTCAGGGCATCCTCAACGCTATGCCCTGCTATTATCTCCTTAATCCCCAGCAAGGCTTGGCCTGCCATATTAAGCCCACCGATATTACCTCTTTGATCTACCCATAGAATGCCTATTGGCAAAGCATTTAGTAATTTTTCATGTACTGTCCTCAGTTCGCCCAAATTTGCGGCCAGTTCGCCTCGCTCCTTCAAACTTTGGCTCACCGCGCCCAGCACAAAAAACTCAGGGTCTGGCCTCGGAGTGTTACGAATTTTGGAGAGCCTGGCAATAAAAAGAGCAACGCCCCAAATAACCACAGCACCAGAAATAATAAATGGAAGCCAAGAGAGTAGTTTGTTAATCACCGATTCACCTATATAGCTAGTGCCGCTTTTATTGTCCGCTAATGGCAAGTAAAGCCCGCCTGCGACCAACAATCGACCATGACTTGCATGCAAATCATATCGTAGCAGTTCGCCTATAAAAAGTTGAACCGCTATATAAACGAATTTTAGCATTAAAGCTAATTGCAAAACCTTGTTTCTCCTCTGCGCCTTCATTTTCTCGGTATCCTCCGCTTTGCTCTGACACACGGCAGTCACCTGCAACTTGTCCAGAATTAGCTAACCTTCTACTCGCTACTGCTGAAAACTATAACAATGGTGCACTCTTCAGCCTCTATGGTTTGTTGTAAATTCATAATTCCGCATTTTTATGGGGTTCTGAAATCGCCTCCATTCATTGCTAATTGAACTTAACCCAAAGATGTGTTGAAATAGTATCTAGTGCAGTGTAACACTTAAATGTTACACTGCACTAGGGTCGGGATTTGCTCGCAAATCACGACCGCTAGATGCTTGCAAGGCGGACTTGCTACGCCGTTAAGCAAGCATCTAAAGCGTTGCATGGTACTAGGGAAGGTTGGCCGAGTGGTTTAAGGCGCTCGTCTTGAAAACGAGTGTGGGTCAGAAGCTCACCGGGGGTTCGAATCCCTCACCTTCCGCCAATAAGATTTCCAATACAGACCGATACAATCCAATACGTTCAAACAAATCCAGCAATAGCGCAGTCTTGAATGGAAGATGCGTCTATTGATGTCCGATGTGGTATTCTGGAAACCACTCGTTTGTGGTGACATTCTAGGGGGTATGCTTCATTTAAGTCGAAGTTTGTAAAAGGACTAATTATCTTAAATTCCGCAAATTTTATAGTATACAAACTGGGCTTGCTGGCAAAATTCGCATAAACAGCGCATCGAGGCCAAATTGTTCAAACAAGGCAGTGATTTTCGTATACTATAAATACGGTATACAAAAAATTTATCATTTGAAGAAACTCCAAACTGAGTCAGGGTTTACCAAATGTATACTATATTTTCGTGCGGAATTTAGGAATTATGATGGCTTTTTTATGAAAATGCTTTATTCCTTAACAATTAACTCCTGATACCTCCCCATCAACTCCGCCACAATTTCAGGTTCAGGCATATCTTTACCAAAGCCATAGAGTTTCATCACGGCACTGTCAAGGGTTTGGTGTGCCCTGAGGAGTTCGCGTGGCATAATCAGCGGGTCGTAGAGGTCTGCGAGGGAGCTATCTGGGAATTTTGCCCTTGCATCCAACACCCCCTGCGCTAGTTTTTCGATTTCCGATTTCTGTTTGTCTGTGGTGTTTGGCCAAATAAAATTGTTATAAACAATGTCTTTGGAGTAGCGATAGCCAGTCCCAAGTCGCCCGCAGACACCCCTTGTCCATGCCATATGAACATTGGAAGTAAGTATTCCGAAGTGGTAAAGGGTAGCGTCTGGAATTATTTGAACCTGATTGGTAGGGATTGTGTCGCCATCCAGAAAAACCATCGGGATGTATTTTCTCCGCTCAGACGAAACCATAGGCAATGCTATGTAGCTGTCTGGATTGTTTGTGTCCCTAAAAAACATAGGTTTGTCTGCTAGCTTGCGAGTGCCAGCATCTTTCATACCCAACCTTGCCACCCTGCACATTTCTATTCTCTCCATTACCTTGGGCATCTTTTTCACTTCAGATGGGTCTGCACCTACAAGCCAAAGGACGTACCTATTTTCGCCGTTCAGGAGTTCCTGACCGCCAATCAGACGTTTTACATATTTGCAGTCCTTGAAATCATCGTAGTCGGATTCCTCGATTTTCAGAGCATCTCCATCCAGTGGCACATTCCCATTTTTCATAGCGGGTGCATTGCAGATAGGGTGAGAGCGGATTTTAACAAAAATATTCGGTGCGTCATAAAGGTACCCGTTTATCTGTTTTGCAGGTACAGGGCTGACTCCACCTGTATCCTCGCTTAGGAAAAGATACTTTGCCTTTCGGTCATGCGTAGAAAACCCAATGATGACGCAGTGGACGGCGGCTTTACCTTTGGCTTCGTTGCTCCACTTGAAAGTGTTATATGCCCAATTGATCCTGATTTGGTATTGGTCTGATAAGAGTTCCCATAGGGCTGGCACTTGTTCGCCCTGACAAATCGAATTAGTAGAAACAAAGGCACAGTCTATGTTTGTACCTTGGATATACTGCGCCGACTTCTTGTACCAACATGCCACGTAGTCAATGTCTTTGTAGGCAAAATACTGCGCCACTTCTTCAATCTGCTCCTTGGTTCTGTACCGTCGCCCTGCAAAAGGCGGGTTTCCCATAATGAAAGAAAGTTCCCCCTTCGACACCACTTCTTCCCAATCAACCCTCAGTGCGTTTCCGTGGACTATAGTTGCGCTTTGCTTAAGGGGTAGCCTGTATTCGTATCGTTCAAATATTGCCGTTGCCTCCAGGTTCATCAGGTGATCCATCAGCCACATGCCTGTCCTGGCAATCTGGCAAGGCCATTCCTCAATCTCTATGCCGTAAAACT
>WRHW01000086.1 GCA_009783055.1 Holophagaceae bacterium | reverse complement strand
AAACCTGCATATTATGGGGAGATAACTGAAAAACAACGAAAACTCTACTCTGCACTTGGCTTCCAATTGCATACCTAGATATATTTGCGCGGGACTTTAGGTTGTAATACGCTGATATTTATACGTAAGATGATTAAAAAACTTAGTGCATGTTTTCAATATATAGCGTACCACGATACTATTTGGTCTAAATGTATCTGGAATTGGAAACCTCTAGGATTATACAATAGATATAGTCGCATTAGTTATTGTTTAGATTTTCTCTGTATTGATCTGAGATGGTACTCTCATCTCATCGCCTACAATCAAGGATATATGGATGAACGCACACTAAAGTATAAACTAAAGATAGGACACTATGGGTTTGATGAAAGGGGGAATTTAATCAGACTCTAACCTACTTTCTATGTCTCGGAGTACTATGACCAACTTTTTGAAAACATTGGGCAACTGCACATACCTAAATTTATGTGGATCATTTAAACCGTTAATGCTAAAATTTACATTGAGTTCATCAATAGCAGTTTCAAGCTCGGTAATTGCCGACAATAATTTTTTGGTTTCCATTACAACCCTCTCATTATAGCATCTATTCGTCTATTCAATTCATCTTGATTCTGTTGTTCGATTTGTTCGCTTGTTAATTTTCTTGATTGTCCTTTGGAGTTTTGTACTGTGGCTACGACCATGGCGATTGGGATTGCTAATAACGCGGCAATAATTAAATTTGCCAGCCATACTTTACAGACAACACTGAATACAGTGCCGAATGGAACACTGAAATCCTCTATGTTATACAATGAAACTCTAATGATTTCAGATTCTTTTTTTTCCAGGGTTTTGCTATCCTCACTGGCATTATCATTTTGTAAGGTAGGGTCGTCTTCAGACACATTAACACCTCATAAAAAAAGAGACCCCATGATTGGAGCCTCTCGTAGTTGGTTAATTGAGTTATGGAAAGCCCAAACCCCTTGAGGGCGGCTTTTGGTTCTACCCTAAGTGTTGCAAGTGCAACACTTAGTGGGGGGGGGGTAGAAATCATGCCAGTTTTGCCTAAAATAGCAACAAAAGGCAAGAATAAATTAACAATATCTAAAAGTCAAGTGTATAGTTCCCTTTTTTTTTGCCCTGGCTGTCATGTCATATAGGACAAGACAGCAAGATACACAGGCAGTCAGGGCATTTGCCAACCACTATCACACAATCCAAAGGAGACTCCATGAAGATTTTTCATCCCACGAAAGAAAACATGCCAGACGATTACAAGCCAGTATGCTTCATCACGAAAGACCGTTTTCCTCACCACGGCTTTTTCGACAGCCAGAGCAATACTTGGACTTCTCAAGACCCGTTCACGTTTGAGGAATGGAATACCTACGAGGCAGATGAAGTCACACACTGGTTTGTGCCGAAGGGAGCCGTGAGCCGTTCAGACCTTCTCGATCCAATACCTGAATCATTCCCCTTGGGGTGATTGCCAGAGAGACAGAAATGGAAAAGGGGAAGGACTATCCCTCCCCTTACAGTCATCACCATCATTCTCTGATTGAGTAAGCAGGAGTTTAGCATGGGCAGATATTTCACATGAGCTTACGCCCACCAGTCTTCGTCGCTCATTTGACAATCTACTGTGTCTATCGCGCCGACTTTCAGATAATGATTTCTTTCTTTCTCAGAGCTTTTCGTTCTTGTTAAATAAAACCCGTTCTGAGGATGAAACTTTAGCCCGGAAAACTTAACCAATTTTTCCCACATGGAATCTTTGGGATCAATATTGGCCCGTTCCTGAATATCCGCCCTCCGACATCGTTCCAAGAATCTCACCATCACAGGAAAAAGTGTTTTACTTTTTCTGTTTTTGGAACCCCACAAGTTATATTCTTTATATTCTCTTGTTATTCCCGATATTGAAAAGAGCAAAGTGTTTCTGACAATTTGTTCGTTTTCAAGATACGACGTGTAGGAGTATTCTTTTCCTATTTTCTCGACAAACCCCATCGGCGTATCCCTATAGTAGAGAGTAAGTCTAACCACGTCAGCCATTACTTTGTCTCCTAATTACCATTTCCTTCCATTCATCGAACACAACCCTGAAGATTTTTGCAGTATTCATTGCATCGTCAATGCCACGGTGCAGTGTTCCATCATGTGGAATGCCTAGCATTCTGAGGGTTCTTTTCAGACCTCTGACCCTAACCTTTCTCAAGTCGGCCAAATCGTGCTTGATGCTTCGATGGTTGTCTAAGAGCCTGACAATGTCACCGCTATAGCCTTTTGCTTTGGATTCTTCCAGAATCTGGTTTTTGTCGTAGTGACCGAAGGAAACCAGCATGATGTCGGTGCTTCCCTTGCAAATCCATTGTGCGAAAGTATCCATTGCCTCCGAGAAGCTAGGCGCATGGTCAACGTCATTCTGCTGGATTGATGTGAGGTCGATGCAGAATGCGGACAGTACTGGATTGATAGTCGGTCTAATAAATGTCTGGAGAGTGTCTATGTGGGTTGCACTTGCATCCAACTTAACCGCCCCAATCTCAATAACCTCGCTACACTGCGATTCGTCACGAGGTCCATCCCAACAAGTGGCTTCCAGGTCAAATATGATGTATTGATCCACAGTTGCCCAGCCAAACTTTTTTTGTCGCTCGCCCCCCTTCTCGTTATCAATCTCATGGCCTAGAAGCCCTGATGTGTCATCTGGTTCCGCTATTACTGGACGGTTCGTCTGTTTTTTGTTCATTTCACACATCAGGCTTCCTCGACGAATTCGCTCGGATGGAATGAAATACCATACATCTTGGCCAAACCCAATATGTGCTTCCAATCAAGGATATCCATTTCATAGTAACGATCTTCTATTGATTCGGTTGTAAACTTTAGCATCTTGTCATAGAAGCTACTGGTTACTAATAGATCGCCCCTGTGTTCTGCTTCAACCAAAACATTTTGCAAAAATTCCAAATCTTCTTTTTCGGATAGAAAACGTAATCTCCTAACGCCTACATAGGTGCCGCCCTTTACGATTTCAGGAGGGTATCCTTCGAAAAGAGGGATTGGAATACCATGGAGTTTTGCAATTCGAATAAATTCCTCCCATACCCATCCATGAATAAGGAACAGTACTGAGTGATCTTCCAAAGTCCGATCAAATTTATCCCGACTTATGTCCGAAGCTAGTAACTTTTCTACGTCTTTTCGTATGCCTTCAAAGCGCTTGTGAAGGGAGGTATCGCCCCTCTGCTCTTCTACATCATAGACTTTCTGCATAAATTCAGCTTCCTCTATGTCAATATGCACCAACACTATCCTCCTCGTCCCATCAGAGAAATCTGGAATGCCATCCTTATCGCCGCTCAACTCTGGAGATTTAGGGATTGGGAAACCGTACATCTTGGCCAATCGAAGAAAATAATTCAAATGCCTGTCGGACATCCACAATCGGCTTTTTCCGTAATCATCAGAAGTGTATTCAGATTCCTCCAAATGTTTTCTATATTTTTCAAATTCTTCGATAATGTCATCAAAATGAAAACGAAGAGAAAGATTTCCCCTGCGTTCTGATTCTGCAACGACTTTTCCTAATAACTCAGCATCATAAATATTTAACCCAACTTCCACCTTGTGACCTGCAATATCCATGCTCCCGAGGCAATCTTCCTCGGCTTCTAATGTGGTGGGTGATGGAAGCCTGAAAACTTTTGAAATCCTTTTGGCTCCTCCGTCTTCATCAATAGGTTCCTGGGCTGGAGGGGGCTGGATATCATATATTTCTGCCAATCTCAGGAATTCGTCCCATTCGTTCTCGTAGATGTAAAAGGTGTATTCTCCGCGTGTGGGAAACTCTTCTAATCTTCTTTGAATGCTTCTATCGCTGCATACGGACAGGTTCCCCCTGGCCTGTGATTCGGCGATAACTTTCTTGAGGAACTCAGCGTCCAGGATGTCCATTTCCACCATCCCAGTAATCCGCAATCTATCAAAGTCATTTTCATCATCGCAGTCCTCATTTCCAAGTTCCAAATACTGGCTGTCTGGGTAGCAGAACAAGTCAGCCAACTCCTTAAACTCCTTCCACTGTTGATCGTTCATAAGACCAGAATCTCCTGCAGCAAATAACATATCCTCCACTGCCTCACTGAGGCTTTTTTCGCTAAACCGAGCTAAGGAGTTCCCTATTCGCCTAGACTCATCCAACACATTTTTGAGGAATACTGGATCCTCGATATTGATAGCCATGCGCTTGCTATGGTATGGGGCGACTGGGACTGGGATTCCATACATATTTGCCAATTCCAGCACTCCGTCCCAAATTCCATCTTCTACCCATGTCCCCGAATTGCTGTACAACAAAAACTGGCCATATGAAGGATCAAGGCGGTCGGAGTCACCACTGAGGACGAAAAAGTCGCCCCTCTTACTTGCCTCATCATAGACATCTCTCCAAAGTACCCATCCGTGGTGATTAATATTCGGCATTTTCCAACCCTCCTGCGTTTCTGACACCCATTCATCATGTGTCCAAGCCCATTGCCCTGCATAGGCCAGATTGCCATTTTAGCGGTTTTGGGGAGAGTGACATTAATACAATTTTTTAATTTGAGGCAAATTCATAACCAGTTTAGATATAAAAATATCGATAGGCACGAGCGCGCCTGGAAACATGACTAGAATGTAGCAAAATCCTTATGAGCTGGTGCTTGTTGCGACCAATACTAAGGGCGTTATGGCATAGGGCGGGGCTAGTTCTTAAGGATTAGGGCCGATGAAAAGCAAGTGGTTGCTGTAGACTGGTAGCTCATGTTCCTAGCAAGCAACTGCGGTCATGGTATTCTCCGAAAAGGCATCATTGTACCATGGCATCAAGATGCCCAGAGTTAATCAAACCCCATCAGACACCAGTCATTGTAGTTCTCAAGCATTTTCTTCGCCCTTTCTGGATAGTTAGCAATGATTACCCTTAGAAGCACCCTCCCTTCACAAGTAGATTCAATCTTCGTGTCAAATGGCGATGTGTATGTAACTGGCAGAGCTGGTGGTCAGGCACTGATATGGAAGAATGGCGAATGCCTGTACCACCTCAATGAGAGCTGTCGCACTAAGGGATGGCCTGTGTTTGCCTCTGATGCTGATGTCGATGGCTTCTACAGCGAAGAGAAATGCCGCGCTTGGGCTACATCAGTGTTTGTTTCTGGCAAAGATGTCTATGCGGCCGGGATTGAGGACATCAGTCAAGAGAACTGGGCCGCCACACTTTGGAAAAATGGCGAGGTGCTCCATCGCCTCAACAATGGAGAATTAGACGCCCACAACCTGACAGTCTTTGCCTCGCATGGCAAGATCAGGGTTGTAGGCTTGGTGAACGAGGATAAACTTCCTCCAGCTGCCATCCTATGGGAAAATGGCAAAGAAAGTCGCCGCTACACATTGGAAGAGCAAGAATTGGAAGAGCCAGAATCTGCCTTTGCATCCTCAGTTTTTGCTTTGGATGACGATGTGTACTTGTCAGGATTCGATTGCTATTACGCCGGAGAGGTCGCATTAGTATGGAAAAATGGAGAACTACTCCATCGATTCACATGTAAGGCTGGCACCGCAGAAATTTCCTCAATAGCAGTATCTGACGGCGATTTATATTCTGTGGGGTTTGAATTGAAAGGCGGCAGATCAACAGCGGTAGTGTGGAAAAATGGCGATGTCCTTTACCGCATTCCTAGTAAACTCTACCATTCTCGGGCAGAAACAGTGTACATTTTAGACAAGGATGTTTACGTTACAGGGTTTGTGGGAAGAGACCCGTTAAAGGGGACTGCCATGGTTTGGAAAAATGGCGAGGCAATCTACAGCCTCACAGACGGAAATTCCTATGTGGGAACTGGTTCTATTCTTGTTTCAGGTAGCAATGTTTATGTTTCGGGTTACGAAACTTTCGACAAGGGTTCTGATTCAATTGGTCGACTGTGGAAGAATGGTGAAAATATTGAGCTTTCTTGTTGTGACATTCTGACTTATCCTCACTATTGAACAGAGTGCAGGCCAGTGCCTACCAATAAGGAATAGAGAATCAATTGCTGCCATTGGCAAAGAGTGCAGGATGTAGAAGATTGCAGTGCTACAATGAAACCTTGCTTGTGGGCACACGCTACCATATGCACTGGGGAAAAAAGATGAGCGCAATGAGAGTCCGAAATGCACATTGCAACGGCAGAAGTCGACACAAGACGAAAGTGCCCTCAGCCAGAATGGAATTGGGTACCCGATCGGGAAACAGAGACAATCACGAGGATAATCTGGTAGACCGAAACTACATATCGAACTGCAACACTGATCCCGTAGCTATGTCCCCAGTACACCAACGGGTTGGGAGAGAAATTGCAAAGAAGGCCATATTTGGCTTTCTTGCGATCATTAACCTTTCGCTTTGGAATCCTGCCATATGGGAACGGTCAGTACCAGAAAATGATACCCATGGGGTAGCCCGAAAAAACAGCGATCTTGAAAGCAGGTTCGGTCCAGGCTTGATTGATGGATGCGATTTTGTAAGCATTTTCAGTTCAGGCTTCATCGATGGATTGGGTCAGGTATTGGCTGACGGACTGAAGCAACCTGAAGAATTGGTTGAGATCGAGCGGACAGAAACTGGTTTCAACATGAGGTCAGAAAATAGCACTGACCACCTGAAAGCACCATAACGAGCCATTGCATAATCGGCATTTGACCCATTGGACAGTATTGTCAATTTTGAACCGTCTTTTTATATGACGGAAAAGATAATATAGTCTTATACGTCCAATACAGTCCAATATGTCCAATTTCAGGACACTGAAATTAAATCCGCTTGATTACTTGGTTTCCAAGTAATAGCCTGTAACAAATCACTCTATGGTGTAGAGCGAAAAGGATCATCAAACCGACTTGGGATAAGTCAGGAATAGGTCTGTATTCCAGTCAGGATTTAGCTGATTTGAAAGCCAAAAAACAGCAATTCCCAAACTCAAGAACGCCATTTCCAACTCAGGAAATGCACAAAGATTACCCCCCCCCCAAACCCAACCTTCAATCAGGAGGACTCCCCATGCAGGAAACACCAAACGAAAGGGCGCGAATCCGCGTCCAGTACCAAAACGGAAAGTGGGCAGATTTGAGCGAAAGCCAGCTTGCCGCCATCTGCAAGGTATCAGGCATAGAACGCCTTCTGCCACACCTTCAAATCCTGGGCAAAAGCCAGGATGTAGTCATTGACGTGCGCCTACAGAAAGGAGGCCAAACATGAAAGTAATCACAGCCACGAACATAAAAGGCGGGTGCGGAAAGACCACCAACATCCTCCATCTGGCAATAGCGGCATCTCTCCAGAAAAAGCAGTCCAGAATCCTCGCAATCGACCTCGACCCACAGGCCAACCTGACCCTGTGCCTATTGCCTGATTACCCAGAGCAGAACGGCCAGTACATAGACTCATTCCTGAAAGGAGATTTCACCGCTCCAACTGATACCCCAATCCCAAACCTGAGCCTTATACCCTCTCACATGGAACTCACAAAGATACAGGACTCCAACTGGCTCACGAAGCCAGCCTGGGAGCAGTTGCTACTTAGGGCATTGAACACCTATCGGGACAAGTACGACTACGTACTGATAGACACCCCAGCTGCCTATTTCAAGCTCCATACCCTAGCCCTCAGAGCATCGGACGCATACATCATTTCCATGAGGCCAGAAGCCTTCTCCCTGCTCGGCTTTTCTGAATCCAGAATCGAGATCGAATCCCTAAAGACAGACCTCGATCTGGACAGACCTATCTTTGCTGGGTACTTCCTGAATGGTGTCCCCAAAGCCAAGAGAAAAGCCATTGAAAGGATACGGGCAGAAATATCAGAGGAATACCAGAAGCTAGGCTTTGAGATACCCCAGAGTACCCTCTTTGACGAAGCCCGATGGTCTGAGGCAGACACCTGTTCCGTATTCTCAATTCCAGGGACAAAGGAGTTGAGGGAAGCCTATCTGTCTGCTTGGAAGCAACTCTCAAAGAAACTGGGGGACGTATGAGCCAAACAGACACCCCAAGAAAGTCACTGGTCTCTCGTCTACAGCATGTAGAGCAACCAGCAAATCAGGACACACCTTCCCCCAGAAGACGCTCCGTCCTCACCCCCCTCTCCGCCATCAGGAAACTCGCCAACCAGACAAAGACACTGGTGGTCTACATGTCATTCGAGACCGAAGCTCAGTTGGAGAGGATTCTCAGCGAAATCAGCCCCTTTTCATCCCCCATCGGACTGACCAACCTGCTCGACATGATGTACTGCGAAATGAGGCAATCGGCAGAGTTTTTTGAACGGGCAAGGACACAAATCGCTTCTATCGAAATGCCCCCCCGTGACAAGAAAACCTCCATCCTGATGAAGGTCGGGATAGACAATTTCTACCAGAAGCAGTTCAACCAAAGCTCCCTCGGTGCCACATCTCGACTTACTCAGTGGATAGCCTCGGATTGGGATTGGATTTACCCAAAGCTGACCTACCGGGGACTTAACGAACCCACACCAAAGTCAGACAAAACCACTGACTGAATCACACCTCTTACTGGCCTGATAAAACGTCGGCCAGTTTTGCCTTACAACAGCCCGCCGCGCCTGAACTCCGTCCAGTCACGACTTGCCTGTTGCAGGCAAAAAAAACATGGACATGGTAGCCACAGCCCAAAAAGCGGGCTTTTGGCTACCCATTTGGCATCCGCGGCGGCAGAGCCGCTCGCAGGGATGCTGGCCCAGTGCAATGAGCGTTTGAGGCCACTAAATGTGGCTTCAAATGCCAGCAGCACTTGCCAGCATAAATGGCCTAGCGATGTGAGCGTTGGAAGCTGCAAAGGCAGCTTCAAATGCCACAAACGCTTGCCAGCATAAGGAGCGTAAATCATGTCTGAATACTACAGCAGAACAAAGACCAGAGGCAGTAATTCCAATGCCAAAGGAACACCTCACCAAGCACTGAATTACCTTACAGACGACCACGATTCAAAGCGCATTGCATCGGCATCGAAAGAGGAGATTGACTACATAGCCAGGGTGAACCCAGGGTACAAGGCTGACCTAGAGGGCGGGAAAGTGCCTTTGGAGGGGCATGGCACATGCTCAGGGCTATCGGAAAAGAAAATGAGGCATTTGTTCCTGGAAACATGTATTCCGAGGCACAGAGACTCACTAGGGCGCAAAACAACCGCCAAAGAGGGTTATCAAAGCCATACGCTAACCTTGCCCAAGGAACTGTCGCTACTCGCCGAAAGCAACCCACAGGCGGCAAGCAGGGCCATCAATCGGGCAATTGCAACGGCACTGGAAAGCGCATA
>WRHW01000085.1 GCA_009783055.1 Holophagaceae bacterium | reverse complement strand
GAGATTTTACACATTTGCTTGTATGTGCATTTTTTGTCGCATACAAACCAATGGTAAAAATTGTATTTTTTGATATTAAAGATACTTACGCATGTATGTGCAAATTTAGGGTAGAGATTTAGGTTCTATTGTTAATTCGAGAAATGTTCTATGTAAAGCCATACCATGCAAGGCTTTTCGTCTGAAAGCTGGTAATTGAGAACTGGTTATGATAATGTCGAGCTAGGGTAAGCTACTTTTTTCCAATTTGTTTCCTTTGCCCCAAATGTTTTGCATTGAGTTGACTGATGGCTGGTTTACCAGTACGTTCCTCAATCTGCTTTCTGGCAGTCTTTGCGACTTCTGCCCCTTTGATGGCAACTCTTTTGCTTTCAGTGTAGCCAACCGGTTGCTCCACTATCGAAACCTCAGTTGCGGTTGCTTCGGCAAGCATGTTTAGGATCAATTCAATGTTTGTCATGTTGTCGCGCAGATTTTCTTTCTTTAGTCCCTTGTATCGCTTGTATTCACCAGTAGTCATACCGCTCCATGTTTGGCTCATCAAGTCGGTCAGGACAGCATATTCTCCTTCCATCCTGACACCGCTCTTGTCCCATTCATCTGTAAGGGCTTTTCTTACTTCGATAGATTTTATGCGCTGGTTTATCCAGTTTTCACTGTATCCTAGCTGGCGATAATTCTGGATTGCACGATCAATGGACATCTCTGGATCAATGGTCTCGTCAATACGCTCACTTCCCACTTTTGCTAACCATACCTTGAATGGCTCGGCTTTTTTGCTTGGGATCGATTGGATTAGGCGCAATATCTGCTCTGTATCGGCAACATCGGTGAGTCGCATTTTGCCATCCGGGGCTGGCATTTTCAAACGCTCACAATTTGTGACCGTTTCATTTCCATCGTTTTTCAACCGTCCTTTCAGGACTGTCCAGTAGTGTCTGGGATTTTCGCTTTCAGTCAAGACAGCAACCACATCAACAACTGCAAACCACCATTTTTCTTTTTCCTCATCCCAAGCTGTACGGACGTTCCTTTCCTCGAACAGTTTGATCTTGTTTTTCCCTTTGTTGTATGTGGTGCTTGGGGTCATGGCGGCTCCATGAAACAGAATGCTCTAGCTTAATTTTAGCATTTTTTTTGTCTGCCACACTCCTTATAGCTATTTACGTTTTTGTTGTTCACTTAACGGCGAGCCAAGCCCGCCTATGAACAACAAACGGCCAGGATTCGCTAGCAAATCCTGGCATATAGCAGTTCAACTACAATAAGTTGAACCGCTATATACCAAGTTGCACCCGATAGGTAGCAACTTGGTATAAATCGCTTGTAATCACTAGTAGTTTCCCCACTCCTCCGGCTTTCGCAGGAATTATCACCCGTACCCGGAAAACCCGCTTTGATATTTATGTAACATTCTGCTACCATTTCAACTGCCATTTGGCGTAACATTAGGTGGGGAGTTGTCTTCCGTAATGCGAATTATTGCCAAGCCAAAGATATTGTCCTGCATACTGCTCTGTGCACTTTTTTCTGTGCTTGGATATGCACAGCAACGAGGCGACCTCTATGCAGTTTTGGTGGGGGTCTCAAAATATAGCAACTCCGAAAAAAACCTGACATATTGCCATGAAGATGCCAAATCAATGTATGACGTGCTGAAATTGCAGACACATGAATCCCGTTTGAAATTACTAACAGACGATAATGCGACACAAGCAAATATCGTGATGACCGCAGAGGCTCTATTTTCACAAACAAAGCCAGAAGACATGGTAATTTTCTTTTTTAGTGGTCATGGAACTCCTGGGATGTTTATAGCCCATGACAAGCCACTGGAATTTAGCAAATTACAGACGATTTTCAAAAAGACCAAGGCCAAACGAAAAATTATATTTGCTGATAGTTGCTTTTCAGGCTCCTTCCGCACCTCTGGTGATAGTGCCACAAAACCTAATACTGGGCTTGATAGTAGCGTCATGTTATTTTTATCATCCAGGACAGGTCAGCCTTCACTAGAAAGCCCAAACAGGCAGGGTGGCCTATTTACTTGGTATTTGACGATGGGTCTAAAAGGAGGGGCAGATGCAAACCGCGACAGAGTTATAGTCGCCCGCGAACTTTTTAATTTTGTAAACCCACGAGTATCAAGAGATAGCAAAGGTAAACAGATACCTGTAATGTGGGGCAAGTTTAGCGACAACATGATAATTGCCGACTGGAGATAGGTCTATGAAAAGCGAATGGATACTGGGGAGGGATTGCGATCTAATAAAAATATCTGATGAATCCGTCAGTCGTCGCCACGCCAAGCTATCACAGGATTCAGAAGGATATATTCTCGAAGACCTTGGTTCAAAAAACGGAACATTTGTAAACGGAACCCCAATTAAGCGCAAGCGTATAAGCCTTCAGGATAGTGTAGTGCTGGGGTCGTACGAAATTAATCTGCAAAAACTCCGGTTTCCCATGAGTGATGTCGAATTTGGTAAAGCATTTCAAAATCTAAAAAAAGTATATGATGTCTATACCGCAACTAAAAAGGAAATCCAATCCAGTGGCACAAAAAGAAACATAATGGCCCGCATATTGCCAATGGCCGTTGCAATTGCCCTTGGTGGAATATTGATAGCAATATTGACATTCGTGCTTGGCGAAAGCGAAGGTTTTAGCAAAATAAAGCCATACCTAAACTCAATCCTGCTAGGAGCGGCAATGCTTATTGGCGGGGGATTTTCTTCTAAGCAATCCGGCCAATCCTTTGAAAATATTTATGAGCTAGACCAACAATTCAAGCTAGACTACATCTGTCCAGACTGCAAAAGGCATTTTGGACAAACCCCTTGGCAAAATCTTAAACAACAAACTAAATGTCAATTCTGCAAACGCAGTTTTGAAGTAGAATGATTACATTGGCGAAAGTAGCCCGGAGCTTTTACAACCAGTTTTTGTAACATTGATTATTAATGGAGACTGCCATGCTGGAAACCAAAGGTTTTACAAACCCGTCATCAGGCCAAAACAAGTCTGCGCCTCCAAAAAAAGCTGTGATAGACGACAAAACCACGCCCATTGCGCAGGGCGAGAAGGGCACAATACCCACTCAACAGGAAGCCGAATCCTGGCAGAATAGCCAACGGGGAGGCATTCCAATGGGTGCCGCCGCTGTACTTGGGGCAGGTGCGGGTGTAGCAAGCGTAAGCATAGCTAAGCAGGCTTTTGCGGACACACCGGATGCCCCCGGACCAGAAAGCGACACCGAACCCCCGCCAACAGAAATTGACATCGAAACCACACCTCAAGAAATCGACATCGAACCCCCGCCCACAGAAACACATGTGGATGATGAAATGAGCTTCGGCGAGGCTTTTAGCACCGCCAGAAAAGAGCAAGGAAAAGAAGGCATATTTACTTGGAGAGGCAGAGAATATAACACATATTACAAAGAAGAATGGGATGCACTCCATCCGCAACAGTCTACTGTTCCAGATGGGATAGATGGGATAGGTGCTGAAGTAATTGCAGAAACAGACGAAGATGGCGTGATTGCTGAAACAGAAGATAGTGATATATCCGACCCAGACGATGAAGGTGGAGAAGTAGAGGCAGAGGCCGATGAAAGTGGGACACTTGCCGAATTAGAATTTGAATCAGAACCAGAATCAGAACAAGATGAAATCCAGGCCACAGAAGACGATGAAGGTGCTATTGAGGCCACAGATGAAACTTCAGAGGATGGCGAACTTGTCACCGAAGAGTTAGGCGAACTTCAAGACCCCGACCCCATCGTTGATCCTGGTATAGAGCCTGGCGATGAAAACTTATACCTCGGCTCATCCCAAACTGACTACATGGCAAACCATGGCTTACCAGACTATTCGAATTCTGCCGACATAAGTACCCTGGTGTAGAAAGAAAGGCATAGATGGAACCGGATATTTTAGCTATTATCATATTAATTTCCATACCATTCTTCATTGCTGTAGCACTAATTGGTTTATTTTTGGTATCCAAGATGGGTACTAAAAAAAAACCTTTCCTCAAGCCTGACACCCCAGCCCCCCCTCAGGAGCCAGACCAACCAGCCCCAACGCCTACAACCCTCAAGTGCCCCTACTGCGGATTCGTGGGTAGCTTGGAGGGAGGTGTTTTTCCCGCCTCCACCAAAGTTACCGAAAACATACATTACCCAAATCCCCAAAAACCCAAAAAATGCCAGGCATGCCACAGAGGCATACCCACTGACAGTAAGTTTTGCGAGCATTGCGGAGTGCCAATCACATAGCCCATACTAAAATAGGAAAAAACCAATGACCCAACCCGCCCTCAAATGCCATGCCTGCCACAAGGAAATACCCTCCGACAGCAAGTTCTGCGAGCATTGCGGAAAACGCACGCAACTGTATGGCAAGATAAAGAGAGCCAAAGTTTATAGCTGGCTTGCATTGGCATTGGGGATAATTTCGCTTTTGTCGTTTTTTGGCCGAGGGGCCAACTTAATCAGTTACATTTATCAACCTGGCCTATTTCTTACTTCCACTGATCTCAATTATTTTGGCTATCTCGCAACACTCGTTTTCGGCAGTATTGCTTATTGGAAATTGAAAGTTGTAAAAAAACCAACCGACATTGCAACAGCGGCTATTGTGATCGGGGCCTTACATGCTTTTCTCGTTGTATTTTATTCGTTGCCCAAATACATTACTACCCTCCGGTACTAGAACAAATGTCCGTAGGGGATTTAGCACACCAAGGCCACCACTAGCCTCAACCACCGCCTGATCCCCTGAAATAAAATAACCAAATCACTTTTCCGGAAACACCATGAGCCAAAACACCATGAATCTAGACGAATTTACCGCCCGCTACAAGTACGACCCCATCAAGGATAAAATTGGCTCGGGGGGCTTTGGGGATGTTTTCAAAGCCTATGACACAATCTTAAATGAAACTGTAGCCCTCAAAATATCCAAGGTCGAAAATAAAAACATACGCCTGTCAAAAGAAGCGAAGATGGCATCTGCCCTGCCTCTTCACATAAATATTGCCAGATATGAGGATTGCTACTCATTTATCACACCTACAGGCGAGTACGACTTTGGCATTTTGCAGTACTATGAGCATGGCAACCTAAACCAACTGCTAAACAGTCAATCACTGTCGTATGAGACAATTAGCGCGATACTCCGCCAAGTGCTAAATGGTTTGGAGTTTTTACATAGCCAAAAGATCATACATCGAGACATGAAACCCAAGAATATCCTCATGGTCATTACACCAGATGGAGAATATGTACCCAAGATCACCGACTTTGGAATTAGCAAAAAATTAGATACAGACAAGAGCCATGATTTTTCACATTCCCTAACAGGCGTTGGCTCGCTTTCATTTATCTCGCCGGAACAGCTAAAGGCAGATAAAATAAGGCGAAATACCGATCTGTGGAGCCTTGGGGTAACTGCCTACCAAGCGTTTACAGGACAGTTGCCGTTTACATCAGGCGATGAGGACTCTGCAAGTGAAGCCGGCCAAATAGAGCTGTTCCGCCAGATAGCGGCAGGTGAAGTGCCAGATGGGATCAATAAGATTATCGAGCCTTGGAGAAGCCTGATATTAAAGTGCTTGGTGCCAGACCCCGCTATTCGCATACAGAGTGCAAAAGAATGTTTGGAGTTTTTGGATAACTGGAAACCCGAACCTCCTCCACCACCAGAATCAGACCCGCCTGTTGGTTCCGGCAGTTCTTATCGAGACGAAACAATGATAGATGATCCCCCGCCGCCAGATGACAATGGTGGCAAAACCACATGGGACCCAGGTGCCACCAGACCTAGCAAAAACCTACTAGTTTATTGTCATAATTGTGGCGAGGAAATATTGCTTGCCAGCAGGTTTTGTCGCCACTGTGGCGCAACGCAAAAAGAAACTACTGGCTCTTCTGAATCTAATGAATCTGGTAAATCTACAGATGACAAACCAAATTCTTCTGCAGGAACATGGCCATGTCCTCATTGCAGTGATGAAATTGCAGTTGGTGTAACCTTCTGCCGTCACTGTGGCCGCGATGTGGATGCTGTTGCGCAATAATATTTATGACATGCACATCCTGATGATCAATTAACTGCTATATACATTTACAGATTGCTTTCTTATGGATTACAATCTGATTTAGTCACGCGAGATACCATTGGCAAAAAAAAGATTACTTTGTCCCGCTTGCAAAAAAGCACTCATCGTCGACGACCAAGCCGATGAAACCCGCTCAACTACATGCCCCTCCTGCAAATTTAAGGGCATTATTTCACAGTTTCCCCCTGCCCCATCCAAACGCGTTAAGTGCCCTTCGTGCAGTACAATATTGTTAGTTGACATTAACAGGACAGGCAAAGTAGGTTGCACAAAGTGCGACTATAAAGGGCTTATCGGTTCATTTTTGCCTCTCCCCAAAGAGCCTGTTATACCCAAACCGCCACCAAAACCGCCAAAAGATCAAACCCAAGCCATAGAACGGCAGGATGGGGGTCACAGGCTGGATCGGCCAGCGATTTTGACCATACAGGAAGGCCAATGCACCACTGAGATGATTATACTAAAAGTGGGGCGAAACACGATTGGCAGAAAAAGCAACAAATCTGAGTGTAGTATTCAGTTGGATACAGGCGACTCTAGTATGAGTAGAAATCACGCCAGCATTGAGTTTGTTGTGAGGCCGGACGATGGTCTTTATGAATACTATTTATCTGACCTTGATAGCAGTAATGGAACATTTTTAAATGGAAAGCGAATCAGTAAGGATGACAGCATGATCCTAAGCCTTAACGATAAAATACGCCTTGGCCACACAACCTTTTTGTTTACTCTGGATTAATTATGAAGATATTTCTTAACCAACCACTTGCAATAAGCGAACTTGGTAAATATGAAAATCTCGAAGATAGCATTTTTCCTGAGATAGGGAGTGCTACCGCCCACAGCAAGTTTTTTGTTGTATGCGATGGCGTTGGTGGCCATAGCCGAGGCGAAGTTGCAAGCAAAGCGGTATGCGATGGCCTGGCAGAATTTTTTGCTGGTAGGGATAATATAACCACCCTCGACAAACATTGCTTTAATGAGGCTCTTGACCGGGCTTACGCCCAGTTGGAAAAAGAAGACAATCCGGAGGATAGCCCCAAGATGGGCACCACTCTAACCTTTGTCTATTTCCATGAAGGCGGTGCATTGGCCGCACATATCGGCGATAGCCGTATTTATCATCTTAGGCCCCAGCCAAACCAAGTTAGAATCATCTACAGATCTAATGATCACTCACATGTAAGCGAGCTGGTGCGCGCAGGAGTCATCACAGAAAAAGAGGCCGCCGTCCATCCAAAAAGAAATATATTGACCCGCGTAATGCAACCAGCCCAGCAAAAACCTGCAGTAGCTTACATCGAACCCCTTGATGACATTGCGACTGGGGATTATTTTTTTCTATGCACCGATGGCATCCTCGAATCGATAAGCGATGAATTGTTATGCGACATAATAGGCCGAAATATAAGCGATGAGGCCAAGATGGCACAGATAAAAGAAATTTGCCAAAAAGAGAGTCGCGACAACTACTCTGCATACTTAATCCCCATAAGCAAGGTAGAAGGGCGCGTCGAGAAAAAAATTGAAAAAATAGATGTGGCAGATAATAAAGAGCAGACCAACAAACCAAAGATAGCCCCAGAAATAGCTAAACCACGGCAAAAAGCGGGAGCAGGATCAAATTTTTATATGCGCGACCTTTTCTTTTTCTTAGCCGGTGCCAGCATAATGGCCATAGTGGTGCTATTGATCGGAAAGTGGCCACATATACAAAAAAATGAACTGCCACCTGCCACAGACAGCAACACCACTCATGGCCAAAGTGAGCCAGAAAATAACAAACCAGCCCCGCCTCCCGAATCCACTACCGACACACCAACAGAAACCCCGGTGCATCAAGAATTAACTACCGAGACACCAACAACAAAGCCAGTGCCTCAAGAATCCCAACTGGAAAAAAGCAACACTGGTGCCAGTCAAAGCACAAATAGGGTTGCAGATGCTACAAAACCCAGCCAAGCCCCAGCAAAACCAAATAACAACACCACGCAAAACACAAATAGCGATAGCGGTATTACAAACCCTGCCATTGCAGTCGAAAAACCCAATGACACCAAACCAAATCCAAAGGCCGCTGAAGCCGCCGCCAAGCGAGGTCAGACAAATTTCAATCAGGGCAAATTCAAATCAGCCCTTGTAGAATACAATTCTGCAATCAGCCTAAATCCAGATAATGCCGAGTACTATCGTTTGCGAGGCGAGGCTTATGATGCGTTGGGGGACAAGCAAAAGGCGACTGTAGATTTTGAAAAGGCCAAGGCTCTAGCCGACAAGAAATAATGTTTTTGGGAGCAACTAGTTGGATTTATCCGAATTTACCAATCGTTACAAATACGACCCTCGTAGCGACAAGATAGGCTCAGGAGGCTTTGGAGATGTTTTCAAAGTCTATGATTCCATCTTGAACAAATATGTAGCCCTGAAAATATCCAAGGTAGAGCATGAAAACATACGCCTAAAAAAAGAAGCGGAGATGGCATCTGCCCTGCCTGACCACAAAAACATTGCTAAATACGAGGGTTGCCAGTCATTTATGACACAAACTGGCGTGTACGACTTTGGCATATTGCAGTACTACGAGCTAGGCAACTTTGAGGAATTGATATTCAGACAATCCATTTCTTATGAGGCAATTAGCTCGATACTCCGCCAAGTGCTAAATGGTTTGGAGTTTTTACATAGCCAAAAAATTATCCATCGAGACATGAAGCCCAAGAATATCCTCATGGTCATTACACCGGATGGGGAATATGTCCCAAAGATAACCGATTTTGGCATCAGCAAAAAGCTAGATACAGACAAAAGTCAAATCTTTTTACACTCCCTAACCGGAGTAGGCTCGCTTTCCTTTGCCTCCCCCGAACAGCTAAAATCAACGACGATCAGGCGAAATACCGACCTGTGGAGCTTTGGAGTAGTTGCCTACCAAGCGTTTACAGGCCAGTTGCCATTTACCACAGGCGATGAGGACTCTTCTAGTGAAGCAGGGCGACAGGAGCTATTCCGCCAAATATCAGCAGGCGTTATACCAGAAATCATCAACAAGATAATCGAACCATGGAAAAGCCTGATACTCAGGTGCCTTGTGGTAGACCCCGCCCAGCGTATACAGAGTGCAAAGGAGTGCATGGAGGTGCTGGACTCCTGGACACCAGTAGTACGTCCACCTGACCCCGAACCGCCACAAGCACCCATAGCAAACCTGGATGAGTTTAGTAACCGCTACAAATACGACCCCATAAAGGACAAGATAGCTGAAGATGAGGGCATCTTTGGAGATGTTTTCAAAGCCTATGATTCCATCTTGAACAAATATGTTGTCCTCAAAATATCTAGGGTATGGCATGAAAACGAACGCCTGAGAAATTACGTGAGTACGTATGCTTCCATACCAAAGCATCCAAACATACTCAAATACCTCGACTGCCACTCATTTGAGACACCTACAGGCGAGTACGACTTTGGCATTTTGCAATACTATGAGCATGGCAACCTCAACCAATTTCTGAACAACCACCCCTTATCGTATAACGACATTAATTCGATACTCCG
>WRHW01000084.1 GCA_009783055.1 Holophagaceae bacterium | reverse complement strand
GACGGCAATGCGAAAGCAGTGCCCGCAAGTTTTTGAAAATACGGGATTTGCTCGTGTTTGCAAAAACTTTTGCGTTTCGCGTTTAATCCCGATTAAACGCAACCTAGTATGGGAGCAACTTGGTATAAGGCAACTGCCTAGCACTTCGTGCTTCTGGGAATTGCTCTAGGAACTGGTATCATTAATTTTTGGCTACTTTTTCATGGCATCGATTTCAATTAAAACAAAATTGACTTTCGCTATCGCCGCGATAGTGGTTAGCTTTGCCGCATTCAACGTCTACTACATGCCCAGCAGGGTCGAAAAGCAATTGACTTCTATGTCTGTGGAAAGCCTAAAGCAGACCGCAGAAATTGCCAGCCATGCAATCGCCGCAACGATGGAAGCAAACAGGCAGACGGACAAAGAAAAAGTTTGGCAGGGGATTGAAGGTATACCATCTTTTGCTTTTTGCGCTGTATATGATGGGACAGGAAGGCGAGTTGAGGCTACCGAAGGTTGTCCCGAATGGGTTGATGAACTTGCAGAAAAGGCAAAAAATGACCAAGTAAGCGAGACCACGAGTCGCGAAGGTTTTTTAATTGCTACCTCACCCATTCCGCTTCGTCGCAGGTCAGGCGAGGGTCTGCTTGTATTGTGTGTATATACGAGTGACATTCAAAAAGTCTTTGATGCTAATGTACAATTTGCAAGCATTTTGGGAATTTCTAGTCTGGTGTTGGGTGTCATTGGATCTCTTTATATTGGCTCTAGGTATACGCGTCCACTACTAGAGCTAAATGAAGCCGCCCAACAAGTGGCGGCAGGCCAATTTGAAGAAGTCCATATTAATGTAAGGACTAGGGACGAACTAGCCGTCCTAGTAAAGAGTTTTCAGAGAATGACTCAAAATCTAAAGACCAACAGGGATGAAATTGAGCGTCAACAAAGGTTATTAGAGTTTCGCGTCCAAGAGCGCACCCGTCAGTTGATGGAAACTATATGGGAGTTAGAAGACATTAAAGCCAATTTAGAAGAACTAGTGCAGGAGCGTACTAGGGATTATCAAAAACTCCAGCAAGCAGACCAGATGAAAGATGAATTTCTGGCAAACATTAGCCATGAATTGCGGACTCCATTAAATGCCGTGATAGGTTTTTCGGGTTTACTGATGCAAGAAGAAAAAACAAGTTTGCCAGATGAAGTTCAGGAGGACTTAAAAATCATCTACCAAAATGGTCGCAACCTGCTGGATATGGTTGAGACAATTTTGGACTTGTCAAAAATGCAGGCAGGCAAATTTGAGCTTGAGCTAAAAAAAATAGACCCAATTCAAATCCTTGAAGAAGTTAAAACAGTAGCCCTTGGCCTGATTTTAGATCGACCCATCAAGCTAATCTATTCTGCACCATCTTGGACAGCGACAGTAGAAGGTGATTCTGTGCGCTTAAAACAGATATTGGTCAATCTTGTTGGAAATTCCATAAAATTTACTGTAGAAGGTGAAGTAGAAATTACGCCCTACATAGAGTCAGGTAATTTTAAGGTTTTGGTGCGAGATACAGGCATCGGGATGACTGAAGAAGAAATACAGCGACTATTTCAACCATTTCAGCAGGTTGATGGGAGCATAACAAGGCGGTTTGGAGGTACTGGGCTTGGCCTGACTATTTCTAAAAGATTGCTAGAACTAATGAATGGCCAAGTTTCAGTTAGTAGCACCAAGGGGTTGGGCACTTCATTTACCATCGAAATACCATTAGTAGCGGGTTCGACATGAGTTCAGGAACAAGCATCAGAATCTTGTATATTGAGGACAACGCAGTCAATTATCGATTGGCTCATCGGTTACTGTCACAGGCTGGGTTTGAAATGCACTGGGCTGAAGAGGGCTTGGCAGGGTTTGAGTATGCTCTACAAATCCGCCCAGACATGGTTTTGATGGATATTAACCTCCCAGGGCTATCTGGTTTTGAACTAACAAGTAAATTTCGTAGCCATCCGGAATTTAAAGACATTCCAATCATTGCCCTAACTGCCAAAACGCAGAAGTCAGACCGCGAAACGGCTCTCGTGGCAGGTTGCAACGGATTTATCCCAAAGCCCATAGACCCTTTTAATTTCGTTACCCAAATAAAAAATTATCTTGGAGGTCGCCAAGAAAAGCTGGACAAGGGTGCCGAGGGCAGGGCCTTGCGAAAATTTAACATCCACCTTGTAG
The DNA here is from genome assembly GCA_009783055.1 of Holophagaceae bacterium. GTDB lineage: Bacteria > Acidobacteriota > Holophagae > Holophagales > Holophagaceae > WRHW01. Next base: position 7,946 of record WRHW01000084.1, on the reverse strand, counting down.
AGCAATTAGAACAACAACTCCAGGAAGCCCGTGATGCAAATCAAAAGCTGGTAGAAGCCCAGAGAGTATTAGAATCTACAAACAAGAGCCTTTCTAGGTTGGTGACACTAAGTCAAAGCATAATGAGCGAGTTTGATGCTTGGCATATTTCAAAAAAGGTGTTGTCTTCACTCTTCCAGGAAGTCCCTTGCGATTCATTTACGATGTATATAAAACATAGAAGTAATAGCTATTGGGAAGGGCACAAATTGGTTGAGGGAGAGCTAGACCAAGCTCCCATTCTTTATGACAATAGCCCATTTATTCATAAACTTCTAAACCTCGATTCAGATGGGGAATGGCTACATGGGGCAACTCTGCATGCGATGCCAATTTGGACAGAGGGTTATCAAATAGACATCTGGAAGCATAATTCCCAGCCATGCCTCCTGCTTTTTAGAGATCGGAAGGACTCTAGAGAATTACTGTGTTTTTGGGCCTTTGACAGGAGCGTAGACCGTCCTTTTACCACCTTAGAGTTTGAAATGGTGCAACTATATGGACGTTTGGCCAAGGTTTGCCATGAAAACGCCGAAATGGTTACTGAAATGGAAGAAAAATCCAAAGCTCTAGGCACAAGCTATGAACATCTGGAGCGAACCTACAGAGACCTTCAAAGAGCAAAAACCGAGCTACAGGAAAAAGACCGCGAAGGGATGGTTAAAGACCTGTTTATAAAAACAGCGAGCCACCTAAAAGAGCCTGTAGAAACTCTGGGGAGCGCGTGCCAATTATTGCTCAAGATGCCTCAAAAGGAAGATGATCAAACTAACGAGGTACTGGCAAACCTTGGTCATGCCGCCGCACAGATAGAAGCAGTTTTTCAGGGTCTGCTACGCCGTACCCAGTCAGAAACCGCAAACTTCCCTGAGTGGATAGACCTGGAAAACCTCATAAAGGATGAAATAGCCTTTATGGAAGTAGAAGGGCTGATAGTGCCAAACCAAATGCAACTAGATGTAGATTTAGCTGGGGCGCGTATCTACGGTATTTATTCCGATTTCACAAAAATGCTCCGCATGATTGTGCAAAATTCCTTACCAAAAGACAATATTTCATCTCCACCAATTTACTTTAGGGCATGGCGGAAAGAAAACCACATACACCACGAAATTCGAGATTGCATCGGCCAAATTCATCCAAAAGCCATTGAAAGTGCTTTTGAACCATTCCAAGGAAAGAGAGAAACTGCGCTTGGAGCTAGGGCACCTCACCCAGCCCTTCCACAGTGTCGCCAGCTATTAGCCACCTATGGTGGCAACATTGAACTAAAAAACACAGATGATGGTGTAATAATTAGTGCCACGATTGTATTGGGTGGCTAGTGCAGTGTATCACTTAAATGTTACACTGCACTAGGGTCGGGATTTGCTCGCAAATCACGACCGCTAACTGCTTGCAAGGCGGACTTGCTACGCCGTTAAGCAAGCATCTAAAGCGTTACATGATACTAGTGGCAGTCGAATACTGATAGTCTAACTTATTGGTAACTATTATGGCAAAACCCTTTTTTCGAGTCTCTATCTGGATTTTATTTGTACCGGCAGTGCTGACAATAATTCTTGCCTATGGCTGGTGGTCATTTGTAAAGCCAGGCCCGCTATTGCAAGAAACAAGAATAATAATAAAAAATGGCACGACAATAAGTCAGGCCGCAAACATTTTGCTAGAAAGTGGTGTAATAAATAACAAGCAATTATTTTTGTTCAAAGCCAGATTTGGTAAGTTCAAAATCATCCGTGGAGAATATGTTTTTTCGCCCGGATCTTCAATGACTAGTGTTATCGAAAAACTTACAAAGGGGATAGTTCAAACAACAAAGCTAGTAATAACCCCATCATTGCACGGGTGGTCGATTCAAAAGAGGCTAGAGCCGTTTATGTCGGAGGATGCCTTTTGGTTGATGTGGGAAAACCCTGATTTTGCTACGCAAGCAGGATTTCCGGAAGCACCTAGTCTGGAGGGCCTCATAGCACCTGCTACATATGAGCTAAGTTTGGCAGATGACCCCGAAGAGATAATGATAAAAATGTTACGAGCTTTTCGAACTCAGGTATTTCCATTGCTCGAAGGCGGAGTTCTTCCCCCCTACCAAACACTGATCCTAGCTAGCCTAGCAGAAAAAGAAACCAATATTCCTGAAGAGCTTCCCAAGGTCACGGGTGTTTTTTATAACCGATTAAAAATTCGTATGCGCCTACAATGTGACCCCACAAGCCTCTATGCTAGGTGGCTCAGCGGGGACTTGCGCTTTACCCCACCTACACGTGATGACACAAACAGAAATCACCCCTACAATACATATACAACCGCAGGGCTACCTCCCAGCCCAATTGCTATACCGAGCAAGGCGGCAATAGAGGCCGCAAAAAATCCTGCCGCAACGCCATATTTATATTTTGTAGCTACCGGTAATGGAGGGCACAATTTCAGCCAAACGCTAAAAGAACATAACAAATATGTTAATTCCTTCAGAAATGAGGTAAATAGGCAACGTAGAGCCAACAGGCGGGTTAGAGGCGAATAGTGGGAATTAGTTTGTTGGCGAATTGCGTTCAAAGTCCTTAAAAGCAACCAGGTATAAAATGCCTGCACATCAATAAAGGGGCTTCTTTTTTTGCAGATATAAATTTAGCACAAGACTAACAGCTATCCATGCCACCAAGGGCAAAAACCACCACATTTTGATTGAGGTGCCAGCATAAATATTCTGCCCCATGATTCTGCAGTTTAGCCAAGGGAAGAATATGGAAACGAGCATTCTGGTTTCTTCAATCATGTAAGCAAGCAAAAAATGAAGAAATAGGAAAAATACCGCTGGCACCGCCGTCATGGCGTAACTGGCGAACCTTGAAAACATAACGTTTAGAGGAGAGGCAATAGCCATTCCCGCAATAATGCAGACTGCCCAGAATTTAATAGCCGTTAGCCAAATCATTGGATTACCTATCCCTAAAGCAAGATCAGGCTGAAATAGTTTGACAACGAAAAAAAATACTAAAATCAGGGCTAGGAGGGTTATTGGGCTTAGGGCAACATAGCACCAAGTATAGAAATGCTTGGCCAGGATAATAGCAGTGCCTGATATCGGCTGGGCGTTGATGTGCTTCCACTGTTGTTGTTTATGTTCATTATCAAAGCTTAGGATTCCAATAAAGAAACAATACATGGGAAGCCCATAGACCATGCCCGTCATGCACACCTTTACAGCTTCTAATAAAAGACCGGCAGGAGGCACCCTCCCGCTACGTTCAGAGATAAAAAGAAACAAAGGGATGCATAAAATTGTGGCAAACACTATTGGACTGTAGCGTAGGAAATTCCGCCGTCCTGTAATCCACTCTGCTTTTACTGCATGCAGGAAATCCTTCATGACGCTTCCCCCATGATGGCGAAATAGCGATCTTCCAGAGTGGAGTCAAGACGGACACATTCCAGCAGGTCATAGCCTGATTCAAAGATTATACGCGTGATTGCGGCACTTTGTTCTGGTTCGCAATCCACAAGTAGAGCATTGTTTTCGATGGTTGCTTTGAAGCCATTGGAATGCAATAGCTCTTGAGAGCGTGGGATATCCGAAGTGACCAGCCTCAATTGATGATTTGGCCCTTTCAGTTCGTCCAGCGTCCCCATAAATCTGTCTTTCCCATCTTTCAGCAGTACCACCTTGTTTGCAATCTGAGCCGCTTCATTGAGTATGTGGCTGGAAAAGAGGATACTCAGTTTCCTCGATGCTGGCGCGTTCAGTGCCCATTCCCTGAACCAACGTATTCCGGCGGGGTCTAGGCCATTGGCGGGTTCGTCCAATATCAACAATTCAGGTTCACCAATGAGAGCCTGGGCTAGGGCAAGTCGCTGGCGCATTCCAAGGGAGTACTTGGATGCTGGCAGTTTGCCCACATCGGACAGACCCACTTCGTCAACCAAGTCGGCAAGGTGCTTGGACGGCTCTATGCACCTGCGGTGGGAGGTTGCCTGCAAGTTTTCTATTGCAGACAAATGGCCATACAACGAAGGCATTTCTATGGTCGCACCTATCATGGCAAGGCTACTACGCACCCCTGGCAATCCGTCCATTATTTCTATGCGCCCTTCCTTTTGTTTTAGTAGCCCAAGCAGGAGCCTGAAAAAGGTAGTCTTGCCGGACCCGTTGGGGCCAAGAATGGCAACCGTTTCGCCTTGCACCATTTCAAAACAGAAATCGTTCAGGGCAATCTTTTTGCCATAGCACACTTGGATGTTGTTGGCTGTGATGAGCATTAGGCTCCTTTCGCGCCTCTGTCATTACGTTTTCGACCACGAAAATTTATTATACTCTTTTGCACTCAAGTCAACAATGCTCAACCATCCCTGCTCTTCATATCCCTCGCCAGAAACCTTGGCCCAAGCTCTGCCAGCAACATCGCAACTATTATTAGGGCACCGCCCGACATCTGAGTTATTGTCAAATGTTCTTTGATACCAGGGATGAGACCACTCATGGCAAGCATTGCCGCAAATACTGGTTCGGTACTAAAAATGATTGCCGCCTCAGTGGCTGTCACCTTGGACTGAAATAGTGCCTGAAGAAAAAAACCTATAGTTGTTGCAAGGATGGAGAGGTATAAAAGAACATACCAAACTTCGGGGCGTTTTAGGGCCGTTGCGAGCATTTCAAAACCGGCCATACTCTGTCCTTCGCTTGCATGGGCTGGCAGGATAGTTGTTAAGATGCTACTTAACACTGCAACAATAATTATTTGCATCAAAGCTATTACCCAAGGCGATGACCTGCGAGACATGCGTGCTGTGAGAGTGATGTGGAGGCCACAAAGGACAGCGCAGAAAAGTGTCTCCGAATCGCCCCTGTTCCACCCTCCAAAAGGGGCAGAGGGGTCCCTAACCAAAAAGAATAGCCCGATACAGGCTACCAAGGCTCCAAATCCGTGTGCTAATTTAAACTTTTCCTTTAATAACAGGCTGACAAGAGGGGTAAAAATCACTGACAGCCCTGTAATGAAGCCACTCTTGCTGGCAGTCGTAAATCTAAGACCATCGACTTGAAGCCAAAATATGGCTACTAATATTAATCCGAGTATGGTTCCATCTATGACACTCCGCCTATCGAAGGGCTTTCGCAAAAGAAGCATAATAGCCCACAAGAAAACAGATCCTAGCAGGAACCGTATTGAAATCAGGGCACCGACAGATAGGCCAGATTGCAGGACTGATTTGATCCCCGCGAATGTCCCTCCCCAAATGAGGGAAAGAAATAACATTCCGAAAACAGCAGATAATCTATGCAGACGGCTCATCAAACTTCGACTCTTGTCACCTTAGAACCGCCACAATGGCTATTTCCACAATCTCCTGTTCGGGATCATCCAGCTTTAGAGTAATGAGTTCCCTATATCCACCGGCCTTAGCTTTGGAGGAAAGCTCGACCTCAATTTTATGTTCAGTGGCACTATTTTTGGGCAGGTTGGGTGTGGTAATTAACGGAGAAGTTGATTTTGCCTCCAAAATTCGGAATGGTTTATCTGCACGATTGGATATAGTCACCACGGCACTCATTTTTTGGCCGGCGGTTTCAACCCAAGTGAGTCGGTCAGGCAAAGCAATAATGTTACCCTGTACGTCCCATTGGATATGAAAATGAAATACAGGTTCTTTTTTATTAGTGGTTCTAACAGTCAAATTATCAACGCCTCGCAAGGTCTTTGTGGGTATTTTGGTTCCATCAATTGTGACATTTAATATGACATCCGACCCATTGGTTACCGGTTTACAGGATAGATATGAAGCCCCCGGAGCCTTTGCATCGGTTACAACCACCTGTTGCCCATCCCCTGACTGAAGATTAATAGTTTTTGTGACTGGTGATCCACTTCTGGAAATTCCATCAAAGAATAGAGCCATAGTGCTTGCCATTATTTCGCGGATTACACTGGCCTCAAAAGTCAACAGTACATCAGGATTTTGGGGGTCGTTTGAAATAACCGATAAGGATTTTTGGATGTTCCCAATCATTCCGGTGGGGTCAAAGTGTACATCTATATTTGTCTCCTCCCCTGGTTTGAGATTCCATTGACCCACCATAGAATAGCTACAACCGCAAGATGGCCTGATTTCCTTAATTTGTAAAGGTGCGCTACCTTTGTTTATAACTATGAACCGGTGGGAAACCTTTTGGTCAGGAGAAATTTTTCCAAAATCGTGGTGTGTCTTGTCAAAGGAAATTACGGGCGCAGGAGCCTGACAAAAGCAAAGAGCAGGTATTAGAAGAAGAGGGTAGAGAAATCGCATATAATTTTTTGGGTTAAATTCCCATCAACTCTTCCATTTTATTAAATAGGGCATCATTAATTTTCAGAGGTCGGGGCAGAAGGAGGGAAATGCCAGACCTTTGGGCTTCCAGTGTGTCTCCAACCCCCACTTGGTTGTTTTCCGATATGAGAATTACAGGAGGCGGCTCCTCCAGATGGGACAACAAATTTTTGGCTATAAAGATACATTCGTCCAAGGGCATGTCCATATCCAGCAACAGTAGCCCGGTTCCACCCTGCGGGAGTGACTCAAGCAACTCTTCCATGTTGTTGGGGCAGATTACTTTCCCATAGCCTTCGGCTAGTAGCATTTTTACTAATATTTCCTCATCTGCACCAAACAAAACAATCGTTCTTGCTTTACGTTTTAGTTTTTGTAATGGGGTAGGTACAGGACGTTGGGGAAGATCGATTGTTTCATCTTCATCGTTATTTAATTCCTTTTCGTCCCCAACCTGTGCATCCGATTCAGCTAGTGGTTGTTCTATGGGGGCTACGCCAGGTTGGGAGCCACCGCCTAAATCGCCGGAGGCCGGCATGGCTTTTTCTGGAGCCGGGGCAACAACTTTTGTATCCTTGGTATCTTTTATTTCTTTCTTGTTTTGCTTTTCATAGTCTTTGTCATCATCTTTTGGGGAGGTGTCGGCTTGTCTGGCAGGAGGTTCTGGATCAACAAATCGCCTTGCCTTTGGCGGAAGTGAGTTTGGGGGTGGCGAAGTTCGACTCGAAACAAAATTGTTTATCACTTTTGAAAACTCACTTTTCATTTCTTCAAACGTAATTCCAATATAAGTCGTACCGCTTTGAACCTCCGAATATACCAGCTTGGCCGCACCTTCAAGAGTAGCTACGCAACGCGGTATTTTACTAATCTTGAGTATTGGAAAAATCTGGCCATTCGGTGTGTTTCGGGTAGTAATTTTAATAGGCTTTTCTGTTTGGATTTCCAAGGCCTTTTCAATTTTTATCCTGGCACCATTTTCTGACATGTTATCAGCGAGGCCAGTGATACCTATACCGTCAAAAAGTCCGGATAGAAGTATGCAGGTTGTTCCCTCCCGTGGGTTAATTTTTGCCCTTTGTTTTTTTCTGCGTTCCATGAGTTCAAGCGAAGCCGGAATATCTATTACAGCACTACCGGGCTTAACCTCTTGGATTTTGCTTGGTCCGCCAATCCTCATACTATCAATGATTACTACAAAGGTGATTTTTGCGCCCTTTTCACCGATCAAGTTTGCATGTAGTTGCAGTTGAAGGGTACCAGCCCCTTCCTGAACCGCAACAATTGAGCATGGGATTTCGTTTTTGTGCGGATCGATAACCATCGCGGGACACTTTGTCCTCTGCGCATCCTCCATGTAGGCTAGGACAGTTGGATCGATTTCGTCTTTCTGCTTGTCTTTACCAAAACTAAAAAGTGCCATTGTAACTCACCTTAAACTACATCGTCACAAAACAACAGAATCTTTACAAAGAGTAGTTTACACTAACCCTTCTTTGACAACTCGTCCGTAAAAGCAGTTTTTTTCAGAAATTTTAGCAACGTAAGTTCTTTAGAGTCAATTCAGGCAGAGTTGCAAATGGTCAAAGCCGTTTGTAGTG